>DAIUDK010000257.1:0-1717 GCA_036845725.1 Chloroflexota bacterium | reverse complement strand
ATTATAACAGATCAAACCGGATCGCGGAAGTTGTAGATGTGGCCTTCACGCCGCCAGACTTTGCCGCAGGCGCAGCGGAATTCATCCTGCGGAGGAGCGCCCAACGGTTCGCCGCACGCCAGGCAGCGGAAGAACATCCCCTCGGCTGCCGCGCTTTTCCCCACGCCAACCCGCGCGCGCGTGAAGACGCTCGGACTGAGCTGCCAGAGCGCGCCGGTCGGCTGCGCCAGCCCATCCAGGGCAGCCAACAGGCGCGCAGGAACAAGGCGCTTCAGAAAACCGATGCGAAAGTGGGAAACGGTGCGCGTCGCCTCGCGGCGCAAACCAGCCAGTTCCAACTGCGTCCACATCCAGCGGGGATGAAAATCGAAATTAAGGGCCACGAATTCGACCGGTTCACGGTCTAAAGGGGACCAGGGTTGGCGGTGCAGGAGATACCGCGCAATCGCTTTGAGGTTCAGCTTGCTGGCAAATTCCAGGATGAACGCTCCACCCGGCCCCAAGATATCGGCGACGCCGCGCAACACGGCGGGCGCGTCGGCGGCGTGATGTAACGTGCGCACCATTGTCACCGTATCAAAAAGCCCGGCAACGAACGGTAAGTGGTAAAAATCGCCCTGCACGAAGAGGTAGCAGGCTTTTCCACCCGCGCCGGTTTCCCCGAGCCGATCAACGGCCTGCTCCAACTGCGTGCGCGCATAGTCGAAGAGCACCACCGTATCATAGCCAGCATAGAGATCGGCCATACGCCCGAACCCCGCACCGATTTCGATGAGCGTGCGCCCTTGCGGTGGCAGCAGCGCCCGCATCGCAATGCGCTCGGCGGCGTCCTCGTAGGTGCGCGTGGCATCCCAAAACTCCGTACGATAGCGGGAGCCTTCGTAGTTACAGACAGGGCGTTGATTCATTATGGCGTGCCCTGAACGACCTGTTGTACGAATTCTTCGGTCGAATTGGGCAAACTTTGCAACATCCCGGTGACAGGTGAAAAGACAGCCCGCAATTGTTCAATGGCCGGGGCCATGCCAGCTTTCGCCAGTGGAATTTCAACGGGCACTTGCATCACCACAGGCACAGTCGTACTGACGGGCACCATCAAATTGAGCGCCACGGGCAGAGCCATCCCCTGCGGCAAGGCAAGCTGGACAGTCCCATGGATTGCGCCGCCGCCGCCCGGCAAAACGAACGTCGCCGGCGCTTGCAACGGTACAGCCTCCACCAACACAACATTCGTATTCTGCGCCAGCGGCAAATCGAAGACCACCGGCATCGTATCGGTGATGTAGACGGTAGATTCGATACGCGTTTCTCCCAGGGCGGCAAAGGCGCTGTCCAGGTCGAGCAACAGCGGTTCGGCCACCTGGCTCTTGGCCATAAACAAGGGTTCGGGTGCCAGAAGCAAAACCATCACCAGAATGATGTTGACGATAAACGAGAAGACGATGGCAATATTTTTGAACGCATTCCATAATGGGACAAATCCGCTCCCACGCTTTGCACTGCGATTGGCATCGCGTTGTGTGGGCCGGGCAGCCTGTGCCGGTTCACTCTCTACTATTGTCATACTAACCTCCTGCGTTAACTATAAAAATATGTTACCATACTTATTGACAAAACGCAAAGGAAGTCGGCAGTTTTTTCGCAATTAATACCAACTGAGATTAGGACGCAGAGTCATGCAGATAATCCTAAAATCTGCGTGAATCTGCGTCCTATA
>DAIUDK010000256.1:0-2188 GCA_036845725.1 Chloroflexota bacterium | reverse complement strand
AGGTGCTGGAAACCTTCGCGCTCAAAGGCCGCACTTACTTCCTGACCAAACTCATGCTGGAAGCAACGTCACCGTTGGTGGGGACGCAGTTGGGCGCAACGGCGGACGCTTATGACGTAACCGTCGTTTGTCTGGAACATAACGGGAGAATGTGCGTCGAGCCGGAGGGCGAGACGGTACTGCAAGCCGGGGATGCCCTCCTCGTTTTCGCCGAGATGCAATGCGCAGGCGCATTGGCACGCCAACGACAAAGCGCGTCCGAAACCGGATCGATTCTCGTGTGCGGTCTGCAACATACGGGCTACCGCGTGGTCAACGCGCTGCTGGCGCTGCACCAGCCGGTCGTCGCGCTGGATTTTGCGCCTGACGTGCTGGCAGAACACCTGCGCGAGCGCGGCGTCCCCGTTATCTACGGCGATTTCCGGCAGCACGCCGTCCTGGAACAGGCCGACGTGCGAACGGCGACGGCGCTCATCGCCTGCGGTGAAAACGACATGGTCAACTTTGAGGCATTGCTGCGCGCCCGCGAACTGGCGCCCGGCCTGCGCGTGGTGATGCGCATCTTCGAAGAATCCTTGGGCGAACAACTGCAACGCGCCTTCGCCATCGACGCCGTCTACAGCACCTCGGCCATCGCCGCGCCGCTCTTTGTGGCGGAGGCGCTGAATATGTACATCGTCCAGCCTGTGACCGTCAGCAGAGAACAGTTCGGCGTCCCGCAAAGTATCGCGCATCTCACCGTCGAGGCCAACTCCCGCCTGGACGGCGTCGCCATCGCCACCCTCACCCGCGAAGCCGGCCTAACCGTCCTGCTGCACATCCGCAAAGACGAAGTTCACATCCCACCCAACCCCACGCACATCCTCGCGCCCGGCGACGAAATCGTCACGCTCGCCTCCGAGGAAAAACTGCGGGAACTGGAGACGGGCGATTAGGGTTCTACAACCTATCCGGCGAGCCCATCAACTGCACGAGTAGGGTCAAAATCATGGCCGCGCCGCCGAGTGCGGGCAGTGGATATGAGCTGGCGGCGTTTTTTGCGAGCGTCACCCGGCCCCACGGGTCGCCCGTCGTGGTCGTGATCTCCCCCTTGGCGGAAACGTGCCCCATGTACATCTCACTATCTGTGCCGGCACTTTGATAGAAATCGCCGTTGCTGGCAACCCGTCCCCAGTACCGGCTGGATGCGGCATAGACTTTGCCCTGGGCGTCCACATGCCCCAAAATCTGGCCATTGACGTTTTTGATCGTCCCATCGGAGAAAATGTGGGCCGTGGGTTTATCGGCCGCCCCATAAAACGTCGCAATCTGCCGCACTGCACCCGTACTCACTGGGTCGCCAATGCGTTTCAAAATCACGCTCGACGCAATACCTTGGTCACCTTTGATTTCAATCCAGCCGCCGTTCATCATATTCTCGTGGGGCGTCAAGCTAAAAGCGGCAAACGGCTGCGCGGTAATAAGCATTTGATTGCCCTCTTTGATCTCCCAGGTGCCAGTGGCGTTGTTGCTAAAGCGGCAAGTGTTATCAGGGAAGATTTCCACCGTGACCCCAATATTGCCGATTTTGCCATCCTCAATTGTCCATTTGCCGACCACGGCTCGCGCGGGATCGTCCGCGTCCGGGAGCGTCATCGCCAACAGTTGATTAGCTTGCGGGCTATTCTGCGGGCTAAAAAGGAGATTCCTGGCGTTTACCTGGCCGGCCGTTTGTGCAGCCTGGGTTCCGGAGGTTGTCGCATTGCTCCCCAGTTTCGACAAATCGATTTTGGGACGCTCCTGCGGCGGCGGCGTGGGACTTGCATCCGCCCTACGCATATATCCATGAACAATTCCCACAATGACCAGCCCCACGAGCCCCACGAACCCCAAGACCTGGTATGCTCCCCCCGCCAGGGTGCCGAAGCCAAACACCACGTCCAGCGCCAGTATCACCCAGTACTTTTTGTGTTGAAATTTATCGATGTCTCGTACCGCTTCAACACTTGATGCGATAGTTGCCAGAATGCCCAAAAATAACCACCCCATGAAGAACCTCCTCGAGTTTTATGATTTATGCGGCTGAAATTTTCCGCTAAAACAAAGGCCTTCGATCTGCAATTGAGCCGGATCACAGTCTTTTTCCATACTACTCTAACTACTCCGTAAAATAAGAAACGCAGAGCTTTTGACAAACCGGTCAAATGTG
>DAIUDK010000255.1:1265-2614 GCA_036845725.1 Chloroflexota bacterium | reverse complement strand
AGGAGGAACCTGTATGTCGCTGCGTACTTTCATCCAAGATCACCCAACGCCGCTGGTCTGGGCGTGGGAATTGACGCTGCGCGTCATGGGCTGGATGCGGCCCCTGTTCGCGCGGGTGGGGCTGGAACGGGCCTCGTGGTGGCTGCGAATGCCCGAAATGCTCATCAAAAAGCCGCTTTTCGACTGTCACGAATGTGGGCAGTGCGTCCTGCACTACACCGGCATGACCTGCCCGATGACGTGCCCCAAGCAGGTGCGCAACGGGCCGTGTGGCGGCGTCCGCGCGAACGGCCATTGCGAGGTGTATCCCGAAAAGTGGTGCGTGTGGGTGAAAGCCTGGGAACGCAGCGCGCGCACGCCCTATCGCCCCGAGATGACGCGCCTCAATGCGCCGGTCGATTGGCGGCTCGAGGGACTCTCGTCGTGGGTGACGCACACCCTGGAGCGCGACGCGATCGCCACCGGCAACGACCCGGCGGTGCGCTACGCCGACGAAGTGCTGGAGGGGCGACCATGGAACTGAACTATGCAGGCGCAAGCAATCTCGCGCGCGTGTTGCGCGAGGGACACTTCGCGGTAGCCACGGAGGTCGGCCCGCCGATTGGGCCGAACCCGGCGGTGGTACAGCGGCAAATCACGCAGTTGCGCGGCTACGCGGACGCCTACAACACCACCGACAACCAATCCGCGCGCGTCCACATGGCGAGTCTGGCGGCGAGCATTATGGTCAAGCAGGCGGGACTGGAGCCGGTGCTCCAACTCACCTGCCGCGACCGCAACCGGCTGGCGCTGCAAGCGGACTTGATCGGCGCGGCATCGTTTGGCATCAACACGGTGCTGGCGCTCAGCGGGGATCACGTGGTCATGGGCGACCATCCCCATGCCAAGACAGTCTACGACATCGATTCGCTCAACCTGGCGCGGATGATGCGGATGATGCGCGACGGTCCCGTCTTCGAAAACGGCGAGACCATCCCCAAAATCGCCCCGGATTTCTTCGTCGGCGCGGTCGAAAACCCGTTCGCGCCGCCGTACGAGTTCCGCCCGGTGCGGGTCGCCAAGAAGGTAGCGGCGGGCGCGCAGTTTATCCAGACGCAGTCGATCTACAACGTGCCGCGCTTCCGCGAATTTATGGCGCGCATCGTCGATTTGGGGCTGCACGAGAAAGTGGCGATCCTGGCGGGGATAGGGCCGGTGCGCTCGCCCAAGGCGCTCGAATACATGCGCAACGACGTCGCCGGCATGGACGTCCCGGAGTGGATCGACGCGCGCTTTGCACAGGTCACGACCAAAGAGGACTACGACAAAGTGGGGCTGGACCTGGCCTGCGAGCTGGCGGAGCAGATACG
>DAIUDK010000255.1:0-1165 GCA_036845725.1 Chloroflexota bacterium | reverse complement strand
CTGTTTCGCGGCAACCTCGACAGCCAGGCCCCCTTCATCATCCAGATCAGCAAGGGCGCCCGCTCGTACACGCACAAGCTGATGCTGGAAGGGCTGATCCGCAGCGCGGACGAGGTCTTCCCCAACGCCATTTTCGCCGTCCACCTGGATCACGGCGACGAGGAGACCTGCTACGACTGCATCGAGAGCGGCTTCTACAGCTCGGTGATGATCGACGCCAGCCACGAGGAGTTCGAGACCAACGTCGCCATCACGAAGCGCGTGGTCGAAGCGGCGCACGCCAAGGGCGTCGTCGTCGAGGCCGAGTTGGGGCAGTTGGGCGGCGTGGAGGAGCACGTCAAAGTGGACGAGGCCAACGCCAAGCTGACCGATCCCGATCAGGCCAGGAAATTTGTCGAACTTACCGGCTGCGATTCGCTGGCCTGCGCCATCGGCACCAGCCACGGCGCGTTCAAGTTCAGCGGCACGCAGGGCTTGCGCTTCGACGTGCTGGCGGAAATCCAGAATCGGCTGCCCGGCTTTCCTCTGGTGATGCACGGCAGCAGCTCGGTGCCGCAGGAAGAGGTCGCGCGCATCAACGCGGCGGGCGGCAACCTCAAGGGTGCAAAGGGCGTGGATGCGACGCAGTTCCGCCGCGCCGCCGAGTTGGGCGTCACCAAGATCAACATCGACACGGACGGCCGTCTGGTGTGGACGCGCGTCCACCGCGAGCACTTCCTGGAACACCCGGAGAACTTCGACCTGCGCCCGGTTGGCAAGATTTTCATGGCCGAGTACGCGAAGTTCATCGCAGAGAAGAACGAATTCCTCGGCAGCGCGGGCCAATTGGAAGCTGTGCGCCGGGTGCTTAAAGGCTAAACTAAATAGAGGAGTCCCTATGCGGGATTCCACATCAGCGAGAACGAGAATTTCAACCGCGAATTACGCTAATCTTCGCTAACTTTTAACAAAGATTCGCGTAGATTAGCGAGATTAGCGGTTTTTTTAAGGAGACAGGGGATATGGAGAATATTTTAGAAGTCATTCATCAAGGCGTTATGGAAGGCGATATGGCCTTGACGCAGAAAAAGGTTCAGGAGGCCATCGACGCGGGGGTCGAGCCAGGCGTCATTTTGCAGGACAGTCTGATCTCGGCGATGGCCGAGGTCGGGAAGCTCTTCGAGGA
>DAIUDK010000254.1:0-2631 GCA_036845725.1 Chloroflexota bacterium | reverse complement strand
GCCCCAACAATCGTAGAAGACGTAAGCGCCTCGTGGCGGAATCTCCGGATCGCGCCTCGCACCGTATGCATCGGCGGCTTCCTTGGCGCTACGCCCCTGCCCGTCCAGCACAATGTCATTGCCCAACTCATAAGCGTCTTCGAGAAACCCGTAGCACATAAACGCATACTCGGTCGAACCCAGCCGCTCCATCGCCCAACGAATCGCCCCTTCGATATATTCACCCATACCAATCATAGTCCCGTTTCCCGGAGAGTCTTAAGAATGCGCTCTGGCAACGTCTCCCACGGTTGAGAAATCACTACCGGGAGACCGTAGCACAAAGCTTCCCTCTTAAGCCATTGCCCGTACAGCCAACTTTGACGAACCTGGCGTTGTTGACGCGCGCGCGGAAGTGACTCAAATCCTCGTCCACGTTCAAGGGCGCTACGCAACAATCGCGCTTCGTCATCTTCGATCAAGAAAACCGCGCGCACCGCTCCAACAGGCACATTCAGATTGAAGAAAAAGTTTCTGGCTGCAAATGCAGGCGTGATACCATCCCCCTCAAGAATCGTCGGTCTATCCGTCGCAACATGGTGGGCGACAACAACCTCCAATGCCTGTGATACCGTTTGTGCCGCAGCAATAAGTGCAGCACACCTTGTTTCAGGTACCGCATCTTCAGCTTGAACATCCAGAAGTGCGTGTAGCGTCGGCTGTTGCTCTGGTGTACTCGTCTGCTCCAAAACAAGTCGGAAATCATCGACCTGCGCCAGTGCAACCCCAAAATGCTGCGCCAGAACACGCGCAGCAGTGGTTTTGCCTGTCCCCGAATGTCCACCGAGCAACAAAACTTTCCAATCAAATTCCACGGACATAATCTAAGCTACCAACACTGCTGCGACTTTCTTAATCACAATCTCGATATCCGCCTCCGAGATCACCAACGGCGGCAGGAAGCGCATCACCGTGCCGCCCGCCGGGAGCGCGAGCACACCCTTCTCCGCCAGCGCGCCCAAGTACGAACCGGACTGCGTCTTCAACTCGATACCGACCATCAGCCCCAGGCCGCGCACTTCGCGGATCACCGGTGACTCTATGGCGCGGAAGCCGTCCATCAGCCGCGCGCCGAGCCGGGCCGCCCGTTCCGGCAACTGCTCAGCTTCCAGCGCGTGGATCGTCGCCAGCGCCGCCGCACACACCAGCGGATTACCGCCGAACGTGTTAGCGTGCGACTTCTTGGGCAACTCGCCCACGCGCTCGCCGATGAGACACGCGCCCATCGGCAGGCCGCCAGCAATGCTCTTGGCGACTGCCATCAGGTCGGGCCGCAGATCGTAGTGCTCGCAGGCGAACAGCTTGCCCGTGCGCCCGAAGCCGGTCTGCACCTCGTCGGCGATGAACAGCGCGCCCCGCTCGCGGCACAACGCCTGCGCACCGCGCAAATACTCGCCGTCCCCCGGATTCACGCCGCCTTCGCCCTGCACCGCTTCGAGGATCACAGCGGCGGTCTGGTCGTCCATCACCTTCTCCAGCCGGTCGAGCTTGCCGTAGGGGACGAACGTCACGTCGGGGATCAGCGGCTCGAACGGCTCGCGGTACTCCTTGTTCCACGTCGTCGAGAGCGCGCCCATCGTCCGTCCGTGGAACGCGCGCATCGTCGAGATGATCTTCGTGCGCTTCGTCGCCAGCCGCGCGAACTTCAGCGCGGCCTCCACCGCCTCCGTCCCCGAGCTGCATAGGAACGCCCGCTCGATCCCCGGCGGCGCGATGCGTACCAGCTCCTTCAGCAACTGCGCGCGCATATCGTTGTAGAACCCGTTGGGTGACAGGAACATCCGCTGCGCCTGCACCGTCACCGCCGCGACGACGGCGGGATGCGCGTGGCCCAGATTCGCCGCGCCGTGCCCGCCCACGCAGTCGATGTACTCCGTCCCGTCGATGTCCCACACGCGCGCGCCCTCGCCGCGCACCAGCACAATCGGCTGCTTGTTGTACACACCGCTCTCGTACTTCTCCTCCCAGGCCATCACCTGATTCCGGCTCACCATCTCTTCCATCACACACCCCCTCTGAGAATAAACCACGAATCTGCACGAATCTTCACTAATTTTGTACTCGTCACGATCATCATATAATTCCTGTACACGGATGAACACGGAAAACACGGATTTTCTCTAAAAATCCATAGAATCCGTGAAATCCGTGTACGATTCTCAAACTCTTGACTGTCACAAGTCTTCACCAATTTTGTTTTCTATTCGTGGAAATTCGTGCAGTTTCGTGGTAAAGAGCTTACAGCTTACTTGATCACCGTCCCTTGCCCCGCCAGTGCCTTGCTGACCGGCTGGGCGGCGCGACCGTCGGCGATGATGACTTGCTGCACGCCGTCGCGCAGCGCCTCCGCCGCGCCGAGCACTTTACGCTTCATACGGCCTTCAGCGTAACGGGTCAGCACGTCCTCGGCCTGATTTTGCGGGATGTGGGTGATGAGACTGCCTTCGTCCTTCACATCGCGCAGCACGCCGGGGACGTTGGTGAGGATGAGCAGCGTCTCGGCCTTGAGCGCCGCCGCGACCGCCGCCGCCGCCCGGTCGCCGTCCACGTTGAGCGCGTCGCCCTCGTAACTGATCGCGTTCGGCGCGATGA
>DAIUDK010000253.1:0-2670 GCA_036845725.1 Chloroflexota bacterium | reverse complement strand
GCCTTGATCTTGTCCATTGTCTCGAAATCCGCCGGCCCCTTGCCGGTGATGATGCGCGGGCAATCGATGGCGCGCATCGCGTCCAAAACCTCGTTCTTCGTATCGCCCAGGGGCAAGCCTGTGTGCGCGCTCGGCGCGACCAGCCCCAGTTCCTTGAACAGCTTGCCCGCGACTTCCGCCGTCGTGCCTGGGAAACCGGCAGGTTCCACCCCGGTGTAGCCCATCGCCGCGACCTTACGCACGGCGTCCTCGAAGCCGTGCGCCTGCGCATACTCACGCACGGAATAAAGTTGTAATCCGATTGGTGATGTCATGTTTTCTCCTCAGAAAAAAAGATTCTAACTCAACGCTTAAGGCGGATCACAATCCGCCGTCCCCGCAGCACCGGATTATGAGCCAGCGCAAGCATTTTGTGACCATCGTTATCTTTACAAAACAATCTCACGTCCCTCAACCGCCGAGCGATAGCAAGCATCGATGATGCGGGTGCGGACTAAAGCCTCGCGGCCGTTGAGACTACTCCAATCGCCGCTGCGCAGAATGTCCACGAAGCGGCGAATCGAAGCCTGGTGGCCTTCGCCTTTGCCCAGGTGTGGCTGGATGTCCACGGGCAAACCGGCGATGTCGGTATAGAACATCAGCGTGTCACCCTGCACGTAGTTGACGACGCGAATCTCCGCGCCGCCCTCCGTCCCGTACAGCGTCACACCGAACTCGTCGTTGTTGGCGCGGTAGGTGGCCCAGCTCGTCTCCAGGAGCAGCGCCGCGTTCCCTTCCAGGCGGACGAAGGCGCTCGCCAGGTCTTCGACCTCGTAGCCGCTGCCGACCAACTGCTTCTGCATCCCACTGCCGCCGCGTCCGCGCGGACCGAGTTCGGCATAGACCGCGCCACTGACGGCCAGCGCGCGCGGTTCGTCCATCAGGTAGAGCGCCATATCGAGCATGTGGACACCCAGGTCGATGAGCGGGCCGCCGCCGGCCATCGCTTTCTTGGTGAACCAGCTCCCCAGGCCGGGGATGCCGTTACGGCGCAGCCACCAGGCTTTGGTATACGCAACGCAATAGCCCAAGACTGCACTTTACCATTGACTTGTCGACCTATTCTACTGAAGATTGCGAACAACACAAGCAACCGCCCAAATAGGTCATATACTCGTGCTCACGCACGAGGGAACATAGCGTATGGCCTGACAAAGACAAAAAGTCCCTACCTGAACAATAGGGACTTTTTGTTGTCTCACAGCCAAACATAACCCCCAAAACCTGTTTTCATACTTTTTCATACTGTCTCAGCATCACAGTATGAAAAAGTATGATTTTTTCTGTTTGGAAAGTTTTACCTTCCTGTCGCAGCCAGTCGCCGTATTGCGCGGTTGGCGGACCAAAGACGGTTTCCGGTATGAAGGGAAAAGGACATAGCAGAACAAACCCGATAGTAAAAATTCTCGCCAGAGTGAGGAAAAATTACTATGGTTCCCAACAATCATTTCGACTAAATGCGTTTACCATTGAAACCGTTCCCTGAACAGAAGGCCGGGGAAACTACTATTTCAATCGTTGGAGGAATGTCGAGATGACAACAGAAGCGCTTCCTGGGCTAGAGAAGGCGAGCATTATCAATGAAACCGCGTAATCCTCTCTCCCAACCATTGGCCTGGCTATCGGTATTCGGCTTGCTGGCGCTCTACCATTGTTGCCTGGTTCCGCTGTTCTACGTTACCCGCGACGGAGTCCGGATGTGGCTGGCGACGCCAACTCCCACGCCAGTCGCAATGCCTATCAACGTCGGCACAGAAGGCGACGAGGCCATCACCCGCGCGACCTTCATTGACTGGTTACGGGAACACCACGGTCTTCAGGCCGCACCCGATCCCGATCTGGAAGACCGGGCCTACTACCTGGCCGGGGAAGCGCCTAAGCTGCGCTCTGCACAGACCTGGCCGCGCTGGTACGGCCTGCGGTACGCCGTGGGGCCAGCTACCGGAGCGTGGCTGTTCTACTGGCCCGGTTGTAACCCCTGCCCGGAGAATACGGACTGCTACCTCGTGAACAGCCCACGACGCGACTCATTGGCGACCGCGAAGTATCCCGGCCTGGACAGCGCCACCGATGTGGGTGTCGCCGTCGTCTGGCGGGGCGAAGAACCCTATCTAGCCGTCGTCTGGCCGGGGATATGCCCTACGCCACAGCCAATGCCTACTTTCAGCAGTCCTGGCCCCACGGGGCCGGGGTGGTAAGGAGATGAGTGGCCAATGTATATGAGTGAAGCGCGCGAATTGACGACCGATGAACGGACGGCGCACTTGCCCCTGGAATGGCGCATCAATGACGCCTACTTCGAGCTGGCTTTCCAGTGTGTGCTCCCCGCCCTCGAAGCGTTGGCGGCTGGGAACAAAAATCCCGAAGCCCTGCTGAGCCTGACGTTCGGCCCGGTGGCGCAGCTCGTGCTGACGTGTCTGCTGCCCGACGGGGTATGGAATCTCCTGGACTTGCTGCGGAGTCTGGTGGGGCCGCCAGACGAGGAGGCCAGCACGGAATTCTGCACCGCGTCCCGGCTGCTCAAGAGTCGCCGGAATCGAGGCCGCCTGGCCGTGTTCGATCTGCGGCCCGGCGGTAGCGCGGAGTTCAAGGGTTATCCCTACGCGCCCCTCTACGACCGCCAGGGCTGCA
>DAIUDK010000252.1:0-2706 GCA_036845725.1 Chloroflexota bacterium | reverse complement strand
CAACAACAAGCCTGTACGCGGCAAGGCGGATTGGATCAAATGGCTCATCTGGGTCCCCTGGCTAGGTATCATTGTGATGATGGTCATCCGTGCAGGCGGCTACCAACATATAGACCTCCTCTACCTGACCGAAAGCGGGATTTCGGTAGACGAACCCTGGAAGTACATCATCTACTACGCCGTTGTCGGCATGTTTCTAGTGCTCTCGGTCTTTATGGGACGGCGGGCAGGCTGCCACACCATTTGCTGGATGGCGCCGTTTATGATCCTGGGGCGCAAGCTGCGCAACCTGGGTAACTGGCCCGCACTGCGACTCAAAGCCGAGACGGCGAAGTGCATCAATTGCAAGAAGTGCACCCAGAACTGCCCAATGAGCCTCGATGTGAACGGATTAGTACAGAAGGGCGTGATGGAACATACCGAGTGCATTCTGTGCGGGACATGCGCCGACGTATGCCCGAAGAACGTGATTCACTATTCCTTTAGCAAAGGGAAGTGATTTAGCGCTCACGTCCTCTGCGCCAGATTCGCCAGAATTTCTGCTTTGTGTTCCGCCACGTAGGCGTTAGACGGTTCCGCGCCGCACGCGCGGCAGGCAAGATGATAGGCCGAGTTCAGCGTACCACATTCAGGGCAAGCGTACCGTTCGGCCATCTCGGCGAACCATTGCTCGTAGCCCACCTCGCGGATGCGCGCCTGCGCCTCCCACAATTCGATACGGTGGGGACGAGCGGCCTGGAACGCCTTAAGGTCTTCGCAGGGGTAGTCGTCGCACAAGCCGCAGAACTCTACACCCTTCGCCATCGCGCAGGCATAGAACGTGCAGGATTCGCAGTAAACGTAACGGTGTTCCGCGCGACAGCCATCGCAGACCAGCGATTCTACGGGTCGATTGCGCTGTCGCGCGATTTCCGCACGCTTTTCGGGTGTCTCATGCGCCGCAATGTAAATGATGCAGGCCGGACAAAACAACCCGCAGACGGCAGCCAGGGTCAAATCCGGTTCAGGGTGTGCATCGTTCATAGTGTCCTCCAGTTACAAATCCATTATCCCTTGAGCGAACAATAAATCAAGTTTCATTTTGACAAGCGCTCCGTTATGGTTACAATAGCACAAAATACATAAAGAATCCTTTATGTATTCACATCACACAGTTCACATCGAAAAGGAGGACTTGGCAATGGTAAAGAAGAAGGTTCGTGTCGCCATCATCGGGGTCGGTAACTGTACCTCGGCATTGGTTCAGGGGGTTGAGTTCTACAAAAATGCGCCGGATGATGCGTTCATCCCCGGCCTGATGCACGCGCGTCTCGGCTCCTATCACATCAGCGATATCGAGTTCACGGCGGCGTTCGAGGTCAACGCGGAGAAAGTGGGCAAGGATCTGTCCGAAGCCATTTTCGCGCATCCCAACAACACGCTCAAATTTGCGGACGTGCCGCACATGGGCGTGCCAGTGTATCGCGGGATGACACACGACGGCCTGGGCAAGTATCTTTCCGAGATCATCGAGAAGGCCCCCGGCCCCACAGCGGACATCGTCGGCATCCTCAAAGACACGAAGACCGATGTAGTGGTCAATTTCCTGCCGGTGGGCAGCGAAATGGCGACCAAGTGGTACGTCGAGCAGGTGCTCGATGCCGGGTGCGCGTTCGTCAACGGCATTCCGGTCTTTATCGCGCGCGAGGCGTACTGGCAAAAGCGCTTTGCCGAGCGTGGCTTGCCGGTGATCGGTGACGACGTGAAGAGCCAGGTCGGCGCGACGATTCTGCACCGCATTATTTCGAAGCTATTCGTGGATCGCGGCGTGCGCATCGATCACACCTACCAATTAAACTTCGGCGGCAACACCGACTTCCTCAACATGCTCGAGCGCGAGCGGCTAGAATCCAAGAAAATTTCGAAGACGGCGGCCGTCACCAGCCAGGTGCCATACGACCTGGGCAAGAAGAACATCCACGTTGGACCGAGCGATTACGTCCCGTGGCTTGAGGATCACAAGTACTGCCACATCAAAATGGAAGGCACGACCTTCGGCAACGCGCCGCTGCTGTTGGAAGCGAAGCTGGAGGTGTGGGACAGCCCCAACAGCGCCGGCGTGATCATCGACGCCATTCGCACGGCCAAGATCGCGCTGGACCGCGGGTTGGCGGGCGCGATTGTGGAGCCGTCCGCCTACTTCATGAAATCTCCGCCGGTCCAATTCCCCGACGATCAGGCGCGGGACCGACTCGAAGCCTACATCGCCGGTGACACAGTCACGGTGTTAGGGCTAGAGGCCGTCGAAGACAAGTAGCGCCGTTTCCACATAAGCTATACAAAAGTGTGATGCGTGACCCGTTAAAAGGTCACGCATCACGCTTCACGCAACACACTCTAGCAAAGGCTGGCAATTACCATCAACAACCCAACCAGCGCCAGCGGAATCCCCACAATTGCGCCGACGACGGTCAGGCTGACGATGACGCCCGCGATCAGCAACACCAGTCCCACAATCCCCACGACCAGCCGTCCGGTCAGGCCGATGATCCAGAAGATCAATTTGAAAAGCAACACAAACGGCAACAAGAGCAATTTGATCAAGAATTTCATGGTTATCCCCCTGTAACGTAACGATTTTGTAATTTGTGATTCGATTACAATTACATTACGTAAGTAAATTACAAATGTTGCAGGAATCCGGGCGTTTGCCGACCACGAATTTGG
>DAIUDK010000251.1:0-2717 GCA_036845725.1 Chloroflexota bacterium | reverse complement strand
AAGTTGTGGTAGAACTTCTCGTAGTAGGGCAAGTGATACATATCCAGCGCCCCCAGAAGCGGCGGAGTTCCCTGATCGACGGCCTCCTTGGCCCGGTCGAGGGTGAAGGCAAAGCTGCGGTTCTCCACCATCTGCCACGTGAATCCCACCACATCCGCCAGCGCCGCATACTGATACTTGGCGACCTGCATCCCCCAGAAGACCATGCGCGGCGTCGGCGCGTTCCGATTTTTGATGTAGACGAATCCCGCCATACCGCTCAGAAAGAACAGCAATCGCTCAGGCAGGCGCACTCCGGTCTTCTGTTCGTAGAGGTCCTCCACCCCGTTGATCATACAGGTCAGCCCGCAAACTCTGTGGGGCAAGTGTATCAACTTCGCGCTCATCGCCGCACCACCGGTTGCCGCAGCACCGTCTTGAGCTTTTCCGGCGCGGTCTTGCGCGGGTCGCCCAGGTAGATTTCGTGATGCTTCCCGGCCTCAACGTACCCGTTTTGCGGGATGAACTCGCGGTGCATCCGCGCCAGCGTCGGCGCTTCATCGTCATACGAGCCGATGTGGAGGATTTGCACGGCCAGGCCCTCGGCATATCGCTCCAACCGCATTATGGACAATGCGGGCAATGCCTTGCTTTTCTGCACCTCGGCGACGGCCTGCGCGAATAGCTCCGGCGTGATCCACTCCGGCTGCATGATCATCATCGTCCAATCCCACGCGCTTTTGTCCAGGTTGACGGTGAACGTGTCTATGTCGGCGGCCCACCACAGCCCTTCCAACGGCGGGACGGTGTAATCCTTCTCCAGTTGCTGCTTGCTCATAAACTTGAGCTTGTATGCCACCGCATAGAGCGCCTCCACAGCCTCCTGGTAAGCCAGTTCCGTGTTCGGATCGCCATGCCCGTCCACCATCAAGAACTGCATCTCCGGCACCTCGATGACAGAGAAGTCCCGCGATGGCGGATTGTACAAATGCTGCAACTCCTTTTTGAAATCAATCTTATCCATTGCCTTCTCCTGAATGTACTGTCAACGGATTCAACAGATGAAACGGATTGGAAAGAAAAATCCGTTCAATCTGTTGACAAATTCTTGCCCTCGTTGGTTGCTCTACTAGTACGAATATGCCTTTACGTCAGGCGGCAGACTCGCGCAGGCGCGCCCACGCTGCCGCTTCCCGGTCGGCCAAGGCGTGAAGGTGCGCGGCAGCTTCATCCAACCGTGCGGCGGGATCTGGTAGTTCCGAAGTCGCGTGAAACCACTCCCCCAACTCTGCCCACGCATCGGCGACGGCGGCGAAGTCGGCGGCGGCGGCATCCAGGCGCGGATTGTCCGCGAGCACGGCGGCCTCGCGCAGGAAGCGGGTGAACATATAGCGGAAGTTCCCCCCACCCGAGCCGCCCACCGGGCTGATAAAGATGTAGCTGTTGAACAACGCCCATTTCAGCGCGTCGGCGTCCATACTTTGAGGCCATGCCGGAACCGCTTCGGCAGCCTTGCGGATGCCTTTGACGCCGATGTTGCTGATCGGCAGCTGCAACATCAAGTCGGCCTGCTCCACAATCGCCTGGCGCACCTCGGCGGCGGATGGCGGGCGCATGGCGCTGAAGTCGAACGTCCACCAACCATTTTTCGGCGGGAACGGTTTGAAGGTCGAACCGCGCGCCTTCTCCAGATCGGCCATCGCCACGGGGTGCAGCCCGTCCTCGCGGTCGGCGATCAACACCTGCTCCGTCTCCGGGTCGTAGCCGCAGACCACAATCGCGTGCCCGCCAAAATGGTACTCCTCCCCGCCGAAGTCGAAGTAGGGCAGGAAGCCCATATCCACCTGGAGCATCACCGGCTGTCCGGCCTCCAGGATCGCCAGCAGCGCTTCCCGCGCCTTGCGCGCGCTGGTCGTGGTGTGCGGCGTAATCTGGACGCCGGTGCGCTGCCCGGCGAGTTCCTCCATACTCGGCTTAGGCGCGCCGCGCCCGCCCATAAAGGGAGGCTGGCCCTTGTAGTGGAAATAGCTAAAGCTGACGCCCGCTCCCAGTCCCAACAGCAAGTCCTCACTAATCTCGTAGCCATTGAAGACGTAGATGTGGCGCATCGAGCCGGTGACGCAGTGATGCGTCGTTAAATGTTTGAATCCCGCCAAAGGTTGTACCGCTTTATCCATTGTGTGCCTCCACTTGTTTGATGAATTGCTCTATCCAGTTTCGCTCTGCTTGTATCATCGTGTCGCTGTACGCAAACATCGCCTCTACAAAGTACGGGAGTGGTTTCTGCGCTTCCCAACGCTCGCGCATGTGCGCCAACCGCTCGTCCAATGCCGCAATGTACTGCTGCAGCGCCGCCGCCGCCTCTGCCGGCGGGACTGCCGGCAAGTTCGCGATCCCCAACAGCAGCGGGGTATAACACTGCTGCGGCGTCGTGAGCGCCTCCACAATCGCCGCCCGCAACTGCTCCCGCCCGGCGGGCGTGACCGCGTAGACCTTGCGCGCCGGTCCGCGACCGCCTTCCTCCAGCCGGCTCTCGATCCAGCCGTCGCCTTCCAGCTTCTTCAACAGGTAGTAGATCGACGAGAACCCGATCTCCGTCCATTCCCGCATCCCGCGCGCCTCGATGACGTGTTCGAGTTCGTAGCCGTGATAGGGCTGCTCGGCGAGCAGGGATAAGAGCGCTAGTTCTGATTGGGTTGTCATCTATTCTCACCTCGTAGTATTCTAGTATTAGAATA
>DAIUDK010000250.1:0-2748 GCA_036845725.1 Chloroflexota bacterium | reverse complement strand
TGACACATTTGACCGGTTTGTCAAAAGCTCTGCGTTTCTTATTTTACGGAGTATTTAGTAGAATATTTTTCAACTGACTGAAAATCTGCTCAATCTGCTAAATCTGCTGATAAGAATAGATGAATTACTCCCTCGATCCTTACCGGCCACGGGCCAGTGTCGTCCACGCGCTTGATCCACGGGTCAAGTTGGGGCTGACGCTGGTTTTTATTGTGACGACGGCCCTGACCCCGCCGGGCGCGTGGCCGGTCTACATCGTGCTGTGCGCGCTGGCGCTGGCGACGGCGTTGCTCTCGGAATTGGGCGTGGGTTACGTCCTGGGGCGCGCGCTCCTTGCGCTCCCCTTCGCGCTGGCGGCGTTGCCGGTGCTCTTCACCACGGCAGGGACGCCGCTATTGGCCCTCCCCGCGCCAATCGCGCTTACCCTGACCGCCGAGGGACTGGCGCGCTTCACCGGCATTGCCCTCAAAGCGTGGCTCTCGGTGCAGATGGCCGTCGTGCTTGTGGGCAGCACGCACTTCCCCGACTTGCTGCTGGCGATGCGCGCGCTCAAAATCCCCCGGCTGTTGGCGGCGATTGTCGGGCTGATGTGGCGCTATTTGTTCGTCTTGGCCGACGAGGCGCTGCGCCTGTTGCGGGCGCGGGAGTCGCGCAGCGCCGTTCCGTCCCATAGGCCAGGTCGCCGGGTGGGGGGTAGCCTGGTCTGGCGCGCACGCGTCGCCGGCGGGATGGTCGGCAATCTGTTCCTGCGCGCCTTCGACCGCGCCGACCGCATCTACGCCGCGATGCTCGCGCGCGGCTACGACGGCGAGGTGCGGGCGTTGCCCCGTCCGCCGCTGCGCGCGGGGCAATGGGCCGTGTTGGGCGCGGGATTGGCGACGCTGGTGCTGTTGGCGTTGGCCGGACTTTTATTTTGGGGATAGCTACCCTTGCGAAGGTTTCCGAACCTTCGCAAGGGCCTGTGGTTTGGTATAATGGTCACCTATGCATCATACGATTGAAATTGAACATCTCTCTTATGTTTATCCCGATGGGCGGCGCGCGCTGCACGACGTTTCGTTGCAGATCGGGATGGGTGAGAAGGTCGCGCTCGTCGGGCCAAACGGCGCGGGCAAGTCCACGCTGCTGCTGCACCTCAACGGCATTTTGACATCCGCAGATGGCGCAGTGCGCGCGTGCGGCCTTGCCGTCCGCAAGGAAAATCTGGGAAAAGTGCGCGCCGGGGTGGGATTGATCTTCCAGAATCCCGACGACCAGCTTTTCTCGCCGACGGTCTTCGACGACGTGGCGTTCGGCCTGCTCTACCAGGGCCTTCCCGAAGCCGAGGTGCGCGCGCGCGTGGCGCAGGCGTTGGCGACGGTGGGCATTGCGGATTATGCGGAGCGCGTCCCGTATCACCTGAGCACGGGCGAAAAGAAGCGCGTGGCCCTGGCGACAGTGCTGGCGATGGATCCCGAAATCCTGGTGCTCGATGAGCCGACCGGCGGCCTCGATCCACGCGGGCGGCGCAGCTTCATCAACCTGCTGCGCTCACTCCCGCAGACGATGCTCGTAGCGACGCACGACCTGAACATGGTGCGAGAATTACTCCCCCGCACCGTCGTCCTGGATGGCGGGCGCGTCGTCGCCGACGGCGCAACGGTGGACATCCTGACTGACGCACCCCTGCTGGCGGCGCACGGCTTGGAGGAATGATCTTAAGCAGGGGTGGGGGTTTGGGGGCGGGTGCAGCCCGCCCCCAAACCCCCACTTTCCCCTTTTTATTACAGCGAGATTCGCGTTTTTTTCCAAGCGAGGTGAATACGATGAAGCGATTATGGATAGCGGTGCTGTTGGTTACTGTGACGATGGTGAGTGCGTGCGCGGGGAAGCCGGCGGCGCGGGGGGATAAGCTGGCCGTTGTCGCCACGACGACGATTGTGGGGGACGTGGTCGTGCAGGTGGGCGGCGATGCCATTGCGTTGACGGTGCTTTTGCCGGTGGGCGCAGATCCGCACACCTTCGATCCCAGCCCGCAGGACATGGCGAAAGTGGCGGATGCCGAGGTCATCTTTGCGAACGGCGCGGGGCTGGAAGCGTTCCTCGAGCGGCTGCTGGAAAACGCCGGCGGCGACGCGGATGTCGTCCACGTCTCGGAGGGAATCGCGTTCATCGAAGCAAAGCCTCATGAAGACGACCACGAGAACGAAGACGAGTATGCGGAGGACGTGGTCGAGGACGACCATGACCACGAGGGTATCGATCCGCACACCTGGACCGATCCCAACAATGTGCTGCGCTGGGTGGACAATATCGAAGCGGCGCTCGTCCGCCACGACCCCGCCCACGCCGCCGACTACCGGGCCAACGCCGACGCCTATCGCGCCCAACTCCGCGAGCTAGACGCCTGGGTGCGCGAACAGGTGGAGAAGATTCCGGCGGAGAACCGCAAACTCGTCACCGACCACGAGACGTTCGCCTACTTCGCCCAGCGTTACGGCTTCGAGCAAGTCGGCGCCGTCGTCCCTGGCTACAGCACCGCCGCGCAACCCTCCGCGCGCGCCCTCGCCGACCTCGAGGATCGCATCCGCGCCTACGGCGTCAGGGCCGTCTTCGTCGGCAGCACCGTCAACCCCGCCCTCGCGCAGCGCGTCGCGGAGGATACCGGCGTCAAGCTGGTGTTCCTGTACACCGGTTCCCTCACCGCGCCGGGCGGCGAAGCAGATAGCTATTTGAGCTATGTGAAGTACAATGTAGGGGCGATGGTGG
>DAIUDK010000249.1:0-2751 GCA_036845725.1 Chloroflexota bacterium | reverse complement strand
GGCCCCAAACCGCCCGACGAGTGCCCCGTGTGTGGCGCGAAGGCGTCGGGGTATATGCGCATCGATTGACGCACACACTGGAATCGATAACAAAAGTCGGGGCGACCTTGTGGATCGCCCCGACTGTCTTTGTAGCAGCCTCAGTAGATCTAGAAGTTGCGTAAGACTATCGGCAGGTAGAGTTTTTTGAGCAAACTGCCGCCTTCGATGTCCCAATTGATGCGGCGGAAGTCGTTCCACACAGCATAGACGCCGTTTCCGGCCACGACGGCCGGCTGTCGTTGGTGAAAGGTTGTGGCATCGTCGTTGACGCGCCCGGGCACGCTCCAAGACGCTCCATCGTTCTTGGACATGCTGTAGGCGATGTCCGTGTCGCCCTCAAGCCCGTCTTGCCAGAGAACGTAGGCTACACCGTTAGCATCAATAGCCACTGCCGGCTCAATCGCCGGCCTTCCCATAATCGCCGCAGGCGTTTCCCACGTCACGCCGTTGTTCGACGAGACGGCGTGGAAAATGGTTGTTGCGCCATTACGGTTGTCATCCCAGACGAGATGCACGTAGCCATTGAGCGGGTTCACGGCGATGTCGGGATTGGCGCGCCACGCACCGGGCGCGTCTATAGCGACAAATTGGCGCTCACTCCACGTTACGCCATCGTCCAGGGAGCGCGCATAGACGATCTGTTGTTGATCGGGATACATAAACAGGTCTTCGTTCCAGGCCAGATGCAACGTCCCGGCAACATCCGCAACTATGGTAGGAGAGTCTATCAAGCCATCCATGACGGTGAAAATGGTAGCGGGCGCGCTCCAGGTGGTCCCTCCATCCGTAGAGGCAACGAAGTGCAGGCTGTCGTATCCCGCCCACACCACAAACACTTTCTGCGTCCCATGCACAGTCAAATCGGGGGAAAAGTTGACGCCGTTGATCTCCTCCACCGCTGCCAGAAGCTGGTCAACGCCCCAGGTCTGGGCGCCATCACCAGAACGATCATAGTAGATCTCGCCACGAGTCTGGACACTGGCCCAAACGACGTGAACCGTCAATGCGTCCGTAGCGCCAATGGCCGGGTAGTCAGGAAATACATCTATGGGGTGGTCATCATCCACACGAACCTCAGTACCCCAAGTCGCGCCGCCATCAAGGGAGGTGTTGACGTACAGAGCATCCTTATCAACGTCGTGGCGGCTGTCGGCCCAAGCTGCGTGCAATCGTCCCATACTGCCCATAGCGAGCGCCGGATATGTCTGGCGCGCGCTCCCCTCATCGTTAATCTGAATCGGAGAACCCCAGACAGCGCCGTTCAAGACTGAGAGAAGTACGTCTGCATTGTTCGGCTCATAGCAGTGCTCCCAGGCCACATACACCTGTTTTGCGCCGGCAGCGATGACCGGTGATTGCAAAAACACCGGAGATTGATAAATCACCGTATCTACAGGAGACCAACCGTCGAGACCATAGGCGTCGGCAAACAGTTGGAAGCCGTCAAATTGCCATGCAACCCAGGCCGTACCACGTTCATCAAAAGTCGCCTTTGGGGTAGAACCGGGGCCAGTGACGCCGCCCGTGGCGCTGACGGGCTGTTCTCCATCCCACGTGACGCCATTATCGGTAGATATATTGCTGAGCACATACGTCGCTCCGCTGCTGTAATCCGCCCACGCGACCAGAACAGTATCACCGTTAGCCGCAATAGAAGGGCTATACTGCTCTCCGACGGACGTCTCATTCAATCGCACATTGCCCATAGGCTCAGCAGAAATGGCCGTATAGTAGATGTCCCAGTTGCCTTCGCGAGTATCAGCCCAGACCACATGAACGCACCCGTCAGTTCCAAGCGCAAGGTCAGGCTCCCAACGGAGATGGGATCCGGCATTATTGCTGACAAGGATATCCTCCCCCCAGGTTACGCCGCCGTCAAGCGAACAATCCACGTAAACGTCGCGATCGTGGCTGACGCGACCATCCACCCAGACGATACAGACCTTGTCATCCAAAGCAGCAATGGCAGGAAATTGCTGCACCCCACCGGACACATCATTGATGCGCTCTTCAGTGCTCCAGGTCGCGCCACCATCTACGGAACGGCTGTGGTAGATGTCCGGAGTCCCCGCGCGATTATCAATCCAGACCACGTGCAGGGCCCCGGAGGCCGAGAACGCAATGTTAGGATCGTGTTGGTCGGCGTGGAATTGCCATGAACTGCCCCCATCGTGGTTGACGCGAACGCCCGCCTCCCATGTCGTCCCCCCATTGTGGGAATGTGCAAAGTAAATGTCTTCATCGTAGTTGCGGGAGTCTACCCAGACAGCAAAAACATCGCTGGTCGTTTTCGAGGCAGCCAAAGCGGGCATATTCTGATCGGCGATAACCGGCGGATCAGCGTGGATCTTAACATTTGGTCCCCAAGGTGCATCGCTCAGCGACGCGCCGCGCGCCGCCATCACGACAACAAAGAACGTAATCCCAACAGCGAGAGCCAGGGCAAGCAATGAGACTGTCGCACGCAACCGTTTTCGATTGTACAACATAGTCATCTCCTTTTTTGGGGATTGTATGAAAATTTTACGCAGCTTACAAGTTCAAGCGGCGAGCAGGGCGTGCAGGAAGTAAACCAGTCGATAAAGCGCGTAAATCCGGAACGATGCAGCAGCGCGACGTTAATTGGTGAAGCAATCAAGACGTCTTCATTGTACAATCATATTTGGCAGGCGTCAACATCTCTTTTTGAAAACACAAACCGGAGCACAA
>DAIUDK010000248.1:0-2761 GCA_036845725.1 Chloroflexota bacterium | reverse complement strand
ATCTGCTCGTGCTCGACGAACCGACCTCGCAGCTCGATCCGATGGGCGCGCAGGAGGTCTTCGCCACAGTGCGTGAGTTGAACAAAACATTGGGCATCACCGTGGTGATGGCCGGGCACGCCGCCGAGGAATTGGCCGAGCACGCCGACCGTCTGGCGCTCCTGGTCGATGGCGTGCTCGTCTCGGTAGGGACGTCCGACGACCTGTACGCGCAGGTCGAATACCTGGAACGCTGCCACGTCCGCCCGCCGCAGGTCGCGCAGACGTTCGCTTGTCTACGGCGGATTGGCGTCCCAATCCCCGCGATTCCCGTCCGCCTCCCGGAAGGGATCGCGGCGTTGAAGGCGACGGCGCACTCTCATCCGGTGCAAGTGCCCCACTTACCCCCGGCGACGACGGCGAAACGGGACACCCCCCTGCTTTCGACCCGCAACCTCACCCACGTTTACGGCGACGGCACGGCAGCGCTGCGCGACGTCTCGCTCGACGTGTACGCCGGCGAATATCTGCTCATCGTCGGGCAAAACGGCGCGGGCAAGAGC
The DNA here is from genome assembly GCA_036845725.1 of Chloroflexota bacterium. Lineage (GTDB taxonomy): Bacteria > Chloroflexota > Anaerolineae > B4-G1 > SLSP01 > DSWT01. Next base: position 2,219 of record DAIUDK010000248.1, on the reverse strand, counting down.
ACGCTGGCGAAGCACTTCTTGCGGCTGCTGTTGCCTACGTCCGGCGCGGTTTACGTGGACAACACCGACACCCGCGATCTGACGACAAGCGCGCTGGCGCGGCGCATCGGCTACGTGGCGCAGAACCCCGACAATCAAATTTTCAACGCTACGGTCGAGGCCGAAGTGGCCTTCGCGCTGAAGAATCTCAAGTATGCCGAGACGGACATCCAACTGCGCGTCGAGGAGAGCCTGATGGCGCTGGGGCTGTGGGAGCGGCGCGGGGCGCATCCCCTGGCGCTGCCCAAAGGCGACCGCGCGCGGGTGGTCATCGCCGCGATTCTGGCGATGCGGCCCGATGTCGTCATCTTCGACGAGCCGACGACGGGGCAGGATTACCGGGGCGCGCGCGCGATCCTCGACATCAGCAAACAGTTGCACGCGGCCGGCAAGACCGTGATCGTCATCACGCACCACCTCTACCTGATGCCGGACTACGCCGAGCGCGTGATCGTGATGGGCAAGGGCGCGCTGCTGCTCGATGCGCCGATCCGCGAGGCGTACCACGCGGTCGATGTGCTGGCCTCTACCTACATCGCGCCGCCGCAAGCCGTCCTGCTCGCCCGCGCCCTGGCGGAAGAACGCCACGCCGACTTCTCACTGCTAACGCCCGAAGAGGTTGCCGATTGCTTCAGACCTGATGTGGATCTTCTCAAAAATCTGGGGGTGGGGGATTGGGGGCGAGCGTAGCCCGCCCCCAATCCCCCACTTTCCTCTTTTTATTGAGATGATACGAGAGTTCAAGGAGGAAACTATGGACAAGAAAGGAATGGGAAGAAAACTGACGCCAAGAGCGTTTTTGTGCATGTGCATTTTAGCCGCAGCCAGCGCAGCGATGGTGGCATGTAGCACGCCAACAACCCTACCGGCCACGCCGCCGCCAACGACGATACCGGCCACAGTCGCGTCGCAAACGGCGCTACCGGCCACAGCCACGCCGCCGCCAACGTTAGCCCCGACGGCGACGCCGACCGTCGTGTTCAACGGGCAAGCGCGCGTGGACGTAAGCGCCATGCCAGGCGGCGCGCTCGATGCGCTGACGAATGTGCATCCAGACCGCGCAGACCCCGTGGTCTTGGCCGAACAGATCAATGCGTTGGCGCAGTTTTCAGTGGATACCACGTTCACGGTTGAACCTGACGGCTTCGGCAGAGCGGCGCTTGTGTATGCCGGGGATGGGGACGTCATCATCAAATTGGCCGGTCAGGATGAAGAGATCACCGATGGCAGTGTGCGGTTTTTCCCGCAAAAGAATGGCGCTATGATTCCGGCGAGACAGCAGCGCAATGGCGGGGAAACCGGCCTGGACATCCTCGATGCTGCCAACGACCGCGTTATGGCCTATAGAAAAGTGGAAGAAAACGGCGCGGTTGACTACGAGATTACAGCGGAGGTCAATGAAGCCGGTCAATGGGTGGAGTATGCCGGGGAGCAGGTGAAAAGGTACACGGAGGCTGAGACGATATTCGCGGAGCCGGTGGTGGAGGCAGAGCCGTTATACTGGAGATTGGCGATGAGCAAAGTAATAGAAGGCTATCAAGTGAAGGATAGTAAAAGAATACTGCATACTGTAGCTGGTTACGATGTAGAGCATCCAGTAATAGATATTGTCAGTAGTAATGGGATAAAGATAAAAACATATGGTCAGATTGGATATTTTGGGAATGAAAGACCAAGGTTAGTATCACGAACGGGTGATAATACGGAGATGGCGGATAATGTAGTAACTTGGCTTAGCTTAGTACAGAAGGAATACAATAAAACTCTTGGCAGTAGCGAGGGTCATACAGAAGCTTTTATGACGGTGATTGATGAAAGACAATTAGTGCAATTGACTGGAGATGAGCAAGGTCCAATTAGTCCGGATAGAGTGCTGGATGGTGGAGTGAGATTGATGAGAGAAGTACCAGTAGCGATCGAGGATTTGTCACAAATTATATTACTGAAAGGGAGTTTCCCTGAGATAGGAACTGTGGCGGAGTATAATCGTTATGTGCCAGTAACTTTGAATAATGGGAAAGTAGTATATGTATACAATATGGTGACATACCAAGTGAACAATTGGGGAATAACAAGAGTTGCGTTTGTTTATCCAGATAGTGAGAATCCGGGGAAAAGTGTTTTATTGCAATACCGCATAAGTTGCTACGAACTATCAATCGGTGGCAGCGTTTTCCATC
>DAIUDK010000247.1:0-2778 GCA_036845725.1 Chloroflexota bacterium | reverse complement strand
CAACGGTGGGCTACCCTGATTATACCATGAACGCAACGGTGTGTTGCGCCGTTTTATCGGCGCACAGCACCTCCTTGAGGCAATACGGCTCTAGGACTTAGCGTTACAGGGAATATGACGGCCTACCTATGCCAGACAACGGCACGGTAGGCCGTTTTTGTTTGCCTGTAACCCGAAGCTAATCCTAAACCAACTCAAGGAGGTTTTCAGATGTATACCGGAATCGACATTGGCTACAATGCCACCAAAGCGGTGACCGAGCGTCGCCGCACCACGTTTCCCTCGGTGGTCGGCACCCCCGACCGCGCCAGCTTTGCCCTCAACGGCAACAGCGAGACTGCTCTCGTCCTCGTCGCGCCCACGCACGCCCTTATCGGCGAAGAAGCCGTGAACCAATCACGCTTTCTCAACCGCCGCGAGGATCGCCATTGGATTGAGAGCGACGAATGGCTCACCCTGTTCTACGCCGCCCTCACCGAACTGACTTCCGCTACCGCCGTAGACATCGAGCTGGTGACTGGCCTGCCCGTGGCCTTCTACAGCGACAAAGCCCAGGTGCAGGAACGGCTCTTGGGAGAGCACCGCGTGCAGCGCGAAGGCCGCCGGGGACAACTCCTGCGCGTCACCAATGCGCGCGTCATCCCGCAGCCCTTCGGGTCACTCCTGGCTGAAGTCCTCGACGAACACGGACAGATTCAACGTGCTGACCTGGCGCACGCTGCTGTGGGCCTCATCGACATCGGCGGCAAGACTTGCAACCTCTTGAGCGTCAGCCGGCTTTCCGAGATCGGGCGCGAGACCGCCAGTGTGAATGTCGGCGGCTGGACGCTGGTACGCGCCGTGCGTCAATGGCTGGCTCAAGCCTATCCGGGCTTGGACGATCTGCGCGATCACCAATTGGCCGCGGCAATCCAGGCACGCAGCATCCGCTACTACGGCGAACCCGTGGCCGACTTTGCGACAGTCGTGGATGACCTGGCATCTGACCTGGCTGGGCAGATTCTCAGCGAAGCCTCGCATCTGTGGAACGGAGGGGCCACCCTGGACGCCATTCGCCTGACCGGAGGTGGCGCGCTGCTTCTGGGGACGCACATCCAACGCCATTGGCCGCACGCGCAGGTCGTCGCCGAGCCGATCTATGGCAATGCGCTGGGTTACTGGAAGCTGGCGCGCCGTTTGTGGGGCAAGTAATACTTTTTCATACTGCCCGACACCAGAAGTTATGAAAAAGTATGCACAGATGAGGAGGCCACGATGTTAGTACGACGCACTTTCAGTTTGGATACCCAACGTGACGCGGCGCTGCTCGCCTGGTTGGACGCGCAGGACAACCTCAGTGAGACTGTGCGCGTCGCACTGCGGAGTCATTACGACGCATCCCAGGTGACGCTGCCGACGTGTACCGCGCGGTGCAGGCCGTGGAACAGCGGTTGACAGACGGGGTAACTGTTGCTGCGCTGGCCACCGCGCCAGTCGAAGACCCCGACCTGGCCGATGCCCTGGATAACTTGGGGTTGTGAGCAAGGAGGCTAACAATGCGTAGTCTACGTCCATATCTTGAATTACGTGCCGATCTAGTGGAGTCCGTCCTGGGCGCACATCGCACGCCAGGCCGTGTGACCGGCGGCACGGTGGGACCGCGCTTGATCCGCTTCTACATTCAACCTGCACCCCACGTGCGCTTCGCCAGCATCCAACGGTTGAGCGAAGATTTGGCGCTAGGCCTGCGCGTGCCCCAGGTACGCCTCAGCCGCGGCGTCGAAGGCGTCATCCTGGAATTCGACCACCCCGATCCCCGCCCGGTGACGCTGGCTGGTGTCCTGCAGGATGTATCACCGCTGCCCATCGCCACGACCCTGTTGGGCCTCAATGAGCACAGCGCCCCTTTGCTGGCGCGGTTGCCGTCTCCCGATGTAGCCCACATCCTGATCTCCGGGACGACCGGCTGCGGTAAGTCGGTGCTGCTGCGCACCATTGCCGCCAGCTTGCTCCTGGGTAACACTCCAGAGGTCGTGCGCTTGTTACTCATTGATCCCAAAGGTCGCACCTTCCCGCCGTCTTTCAATGCCCCGCACCTGGTGCGCCCGGTCATCACTGAGCCGTCTGCAGCGGTGGAAGCCTTGCGCTCCCTCGTGCGCCTGCTGACGGTCCGTGACCAGCGTGGCGAGACCTTGCCACACATTGTCATCTGCATTGACGAACTGGCCGATCTGGTAATGAGCGGCGACGGGGTGAGTGCCCCCTTGGAACGCTTGGTGCAGCGCGGGCGCGAAGCCGGGCTGCACCTGATCGCCGCAACGCAGCGCCCTTCGGCGGCAATCCTGTCGGGCATCGTGCGCGCCAACTTCCCGCTGCGGGTCGTGGGCAAGGTTGTCAGCGCCGAGGACGCGCGCATTGCCGCGGGACGCGGGGGTACCGGGGCAGAACGCTTGCAGGGCCGCGGTGACTTCCTAGCCGTGTGTGGCGAGCAGGTGACGCGCTTCCAGGCCGCGTACAGCACAGCGCAAGACTTGCCAGGCAATGGGCATATCCCCCAAGCTCCGCTGTTGGCCTTGCCTGAGCCTGAGTTGGTAGAGAAAGAAGCATCGGCATCCAGCAACAATGACGACGATGTGGCACAGTTGGCTGAACGACTCCGACCCTGGTGGGCGCAACACGGCGGCGAATGGGGCAGCAAGAGCAGGGCCTTGCACTATCTCTTTGGCGACGACGTCTCAGCCGGAGGCTGGCATTGGCAGATGACGCAGGCGGCCATTGACCGTCTGACGACTTCTTCTT
>DAIUDK010000246.1:0-2871 GCA_036845725.1 Chloroflexota bacterium | reverse complement strand
TTTTATCATCGGCTGGCACCTCCGTGCATTTACTCACATTATAGCATGTCTAGAATCTGACGACAATGAGCCTGCCCGCGCCTTCACCGGCCCAGGCCGCAGCTCCGCCCGTCCGTCGACGTACACCGCCACCCCCTTTGCCAGGCGCTTGCCGAGCCGCCGCGCGGCGGCAATGGCTTTGTCCTCGCAGGGGTTGTCGCCATCACCGTGCCGTCGTGGAGGGTGGACTGTGGTCGGTGGCGTCCGTGGGTTGATAAACGGTTTCGAAGTCCTCGATTGATGATATTAATGAAAACAATGCTAGACGAGATTCGCTAGAAAATTACTGCCGAACAATTCGAGTTCTCCCGCCATGCCGTGGACCAGAGCATCATCCGGCATATCAACGTCCAGGAATTGCGGGAAGCGGTTCGTCACGGCGTCATCATCGAGGACTACCCAGACGACAAATACGGGCCGAGTTGCTTGATTTTCGGGATGACCAATCAGGGGCGCCCGATCCACGTGCAATGTAGCTATCCTTCGCGCCTTATAGTAAAAAATCATCACACTCTATCAGCCAGATGCGCGGAGATGGGTGGATTTCAAAGTGAGGGCACGGCTTTCGCAGACGAAAGCTTGGGATCCACGTCGTTCACCGTCAACAGCAGCGGTAGCAAAGTTGCAGAGTTGCGGTTTCACCCGTGGGGTAGAACGCGCTACACCTCCGGCGCCACGCCCACCACGCAGCGCTTTACCGGGCAAATCGATGACGCGGCCATAGGCGGATGCCCAGGCCCAGATGCGCCTCAGCGCGTAGGCGTACCACCGCATTCTCAAGGTCTCGCGCACGATGGGCGAGTCTTCGCCTTCGGATTTGGAAGGTACAGAGAGCATCCAGACGCACCACCTGGCGGGGGCGTTGCAGTATCGGGCGCGGGTGTTGGATATGTAAGTGGGGCGCCGGAAGATCAGTCCACAACCCTCGTCGAGCGCACCATCGACACACCTACGATCCCCTCAATCGCTTGACCACCGCCGACTACTCGACGGTTGAAGCCTACGCCTACCAGTACGATCCCGTGGGCAACCGTACCACCTACACCCTGACCGCCCCGCTTGACGGAACCGCCGTTACCACGTACACTTACGATGCTGCGAACCGATTTCTCGTCGTAGGCGCGCCCGGTCACTCTGTCGCCTACACCCCTGATTTAAGGAGGTGCATTGTGTCTGAGCGTGGTCTCCGTCTAGTTCTCGCGGGCGCTATGTTTGTATCCTTCTGTCTACCTTGGTGGCCAACCCGAAGTGTGAGTTTTGCTGCATCGGGTTGGTTCCTGGTCTTCTGGGCTACTTCATCATCTTTGAGTATAGTGCTCGCAGGTACTGACTTCGCCAATTTCATTGGACATCTCCGTTTTCTCGCAGATTTATGGAGCACTCTCTTTCTGCTTGCATTGAACTTTTGGATAGCAGTACAGCCCTCCAGACAACTGAAAGTGTTCTATCGAGGGGCGCTGCTAGTCACAACCATTCTGAAATTATCTATGATACCGTTCATCAGCGTTTCGGAGACAGGGTGGGGGTTCTGGGTCTGTGAATTGTCAATCTTCGTCGCCGTGTTGGTTGAGGTTTTTCTAATTATCAGAGAACGACGGCTTTCTCTGCCTTGAGTGCTAAAAATAAGAAAACCTTCAGGCAGTGACTATCGTACAAAGCTGCTGGTTTGTGGATGGCACAGAGCGCCAATGGCTCGGAAAGTCTTTCAGGTGAGGCTAGGCCGCCGGCCGCCTGATCACCACCACGCTGCCCAACGGCGTGCAGACCACGCACAACGGTGCCCTCCTCGCCCGCTACCACTACACCCTGGACGCCACCGGCAACCGCACGCACGTCACGGAAACCGGCAGCGGTGTCACACGCGAGATCACCAATACCTACGATGCGCTGAACCGTCAAATCGTGTCAGCCTATTCTAGCGGAGAGGCTTTCACCTATCGCTGTGATACGGTGGGCAAGCGCGTGGCAATGACCAGCACCACGCCCTTGAGTGGCACAGTCGTCACCGATTACACCTTCGACGCCGCCAACCGCCTCACCACCCGCGCCGTGAGCGATGGGCGCGCGTATACCTACACCTGGTCGGCGCGTGGGCAGATGCTGGCGGAGTACACGCAAGGCTACCCCGTACGCACCTTCACTTACGATGGCGCGAGGCAACTGGTGGCTTTTTGGGAAAATGACCTGATGTGCTACGAGTTTGCCCTGCAATGGGGGCAAGAGCGTGGCAACGTCAAAAAGCTGCAAAAACTCACACAGCAAGGCCCACCGCCCTATTATGGCAAGGGCGTGGCCTGGAAAGAATCGGCCTTCCTGATGGATACGATCACCTATATGAACGCCAATCCCGCCATCGCCGATAACGGAGCCAACACATTCCGCGATCTGGCCGCGCCCGAGTACGGCTTGTATGACAAGGTGAGTTGGTTCCGCGGCCTCCTCGACACGATGGGAGTGGTCTATCCTCAACTGTGGGAAGTAGATTTCCGCCAACAGGCGCCAAAACTGGATGTGCCGGTCTATTTCTTCATCGGCCGCCACGACATCAACGCGCACACCGTCCTGACCGAGCAGTATTACGAGCTACTCGACGCGCCGCACAAACAAATCGTCTGGTTTGAGCATTCCGGGCACACGCCCTGGGCGTCCGAATCCGATCGCTTTGTGCAAGCGATGGTGGATACCGTACTGGTACAGACCCAGCCCTAAAGCACAAGGAACAAAGAGAAGGAAACATCGCGTTTTGGGTGTTACTTTTTCATTTCTCCACGACATACATTATGGAACGAACAAAACGCAAATCGGGAGTTTTCTCCTGAGAGGCATCGTTCC
>DAIUDK010000245.1:0-2918 GCA_036845725.1 Chloroflexota bacterium | reverse complement strand
AAGTAAGGAGTAGGGAGTAGGAAGGGCGAGGTAGGCGGCGCGGATTGCGTCGGCGACGGCGGGGGGGATGGAAGATTGGGTGAAGAGGGCGCGAATGTGGGCAGAAGCGGTTTCGAGGGTGGTCGGCTGTGTCACATCTACGTCCTGGAGCATCCTAAGTATGCGTGGCTGCAGGTCGTTTTCCGCCACGAACTGCTTGTAGGCGGCGGTCGTGACGTGGAAGCCGCCGGGAACAGGCAAACCGGCGTTCGCCAGCTTTGCCAGTGATGCGCCCTTGCCGCCGACGATGTCCAACGTGGCTTGCGGATCGTTCAATGGTAATACATACAGGTTCATTGCACACCTCCGATTTTGATTCTGCCTTAAGTATATCCCTTTTCTGGGTGAGTTGTCATCCCTAAAACGGGTGAGACGGTGGGTGAAAAGAGAGGGGGATTACAACAAAAGCGGCCCGGCGTGTATCACGGTGCTCATACGCCTGTTTTATCACAAAGAGAATTCTTGCGAGTACGAACGGGGGTTGCATCAAGCGATTTCCTCGGATAGAATGAGTGCAAGTCGAGGGATGATGATCTGCCGTCTGTGAAAGGGAAATAAATGGGAAAATGGATTGAGGGAAATTATAAGATGGCGTCTGAGAGAAGTCTGTGGGCAACGGCCCTTCGCGGGTTGGCGCATCCATTTTGCTGGCTGGCAATCGGGATACTGCTGCTCAACGACCACGTCCTCAAACAGGCAGCGCCTTCTACACTGACCGGCAAGCTTAGCGACTTCGCTGGACTGTTTTTCTTCCCGTTCCTTGCGGCGGCAGTGTGGGGATTGCTCCTTGATCGCTGCCGCCCGTCCGCACAATGGAGCGCGCCGTTGATTTTCATCCTGACCGGGGTGTGGTTTGCAACGATCAAGACGCTGCCCTGGGCCAATGCGCTAACCGTAACAGCGCTCACACGCGTGGTGGGATCGGCGCAGATCGTGCGCGATCCTACCGACCTCATTGCGCTGGCGGCACTATGGCCCGCATGGCGTCTGTGGCGGCGGTTGGAATCCGCGCCGCCGGAGCCACCGGGCCGGCGCGCCGTCGTCGCTTTGGCACTGGCGTCTTTGGCAACGATGGCAACGTCGTGTGCGCCGGTTCTCAACGTGGAACGCCTGATGGTTTTTGAAAACCGTCTTTATGCATGGGTTTCTGAGTTGACCCGTGGAGGTGGAGGAAGTCTGACTTCTCCGATCATCCAAAGCGATGATGGTGGAAAAACGTGGCAGTCCATTGCCTTGGAAAAAACACCTCCAAAAGTCGCTGAAGAACTTCAACAATACGTCACTCTGCCGGTCACGGACTGCGATCCGCAGTCGCCCCAGATTTGTTATCGTGTCTCCGGTACAGAAATCGTGGAAGGTTCCACAGATGGCGGGCAAACCTGGGATGTGGTCTGGAAAATACCCGCGGGACGGCGTAAATTTATCGAACGATATCTATACGCACCCCCCTGCGGCAAGGGCTTTGATTTTGGTCCCTACGACCTAGCGTTACTTCCCACAGCGGACGGGACTGTATTGGTGGTAGCCACAGGCAGTGAGGGTGTGTTGGTGCGAACCCTCGACGGACAATGGCAACGACGCAGCGTGTTGACGGCCGAACCAACGCCGTATTCCGATTCGGGACTTGGTCCTGTGCGAGGGGAAATAGCGCTGCTTCTCATGGGAGCATTCTTTACCTGGATAGTGGCGACAACAATTGCGTGGGGTATTTTGCTGCCCCAAGATCGTGCATCCACCGGCAAATTATCCTGGCTGGGCATCGTTCCAACATTGGCCGGAATACTGCTTTTGATAAGCGCGGTTGGCTTTCTGTTTTTAGAAATCGAAAGTAGCGAAACCTCGCGTTATGAAAACTATTCCATCATATTCTGGGCCATTCCTGGAATAACCCTGATAGGCGTCGCCTTGTCCTGGTGGCGCGTCAGACGTCTCAGTCCGGCGCCGTCGGCGGTTACGCTGTCACAGTGGGTATGCGGGTTACTGCCCCTGGCCATGTTGTCTGCCGGATTGCCCTTCGATATGTGGGTAAGAGGAGTGATCGCGGTCTATGAGGTCGCATTGGGAGCGGCGATCGCCATTGTCCTGGGCGTGTTGGGTGTGGGATACGTCGCGCTGAGGAGAATCTCCGCACTGATGTCAATGGCTGCGCCGCAAGAAACGGAGCCGGAGACTGCACCTACCAGCCTTTCCTTGGCTGCGCCGCAAGAAACAATGCCATCTACTGCACCTACCAGTCTTTTCCTTCTGCTGGCCTGGATTGTTGTACACTTGGTAAGTAGCGCGTCGAGCGCCCCTTTTATCTATGTGGGCCTGATGCTGTTGTTCCCTACGTCCTAGCTGCGGTATGCCTTTTCCATCCTCCCACACCTGATTTTGAGCGTCCTACAATGGCTCCTCATTCGTCAACATCATCGCGTTCTGCGTTGGTGGGTGCCTGTTACAGTGCTCAGTTCTGTTGCCGGTGAAATGGTAGGGCTTTTGTTCTTTTGGCTATCCTTTGCAGCAGTCTCACTCGACAAATGGGAAAGTCTCATCTCGGCCGTTGTAACCGGAACTGTCATCGGGATTGGGCAGTGGGCTTTGCTGCGCCGCTGTTTCAAGCGCGCCGGATGGTGGATTCTTGCCAGCGCGTTGAGCGCGTTGCCAGGCGCTTTGATAGTACAACCGAGGGCGCAATTCTTGGGATGGGGAGTCGCCGCCGCCGGCGGGTTAATCACCGGATTGATGCTGTTGTGGCTGGTACGGCAGCCGCAGCGATAGGCTCCCGGCGGCTAACACACACTCGATGCTGTCTGGGAAGACCTCAACTGTCCAGTGATGGTCTTCGATGTAGCGTGTCACCAGGTGACCTTCGGGCAGGACGACATGCACAACTTCAA
>DAIUDK010000244.1:0-3002 GCA_036845725.1 Chloroflexota bacterium | reverse complement strand
GGACAGGGTTTCCTCGCACACCGGGCCAACACGGACTTGCGCGCGCGGCTCAAATCCGGCGCACTGACCACGCGGGACTACTATCGCCAGTTGCTCCGCGCGATCTACCGGCTGATTTTCCTCTTCGTCGCCGAAGACCGGGAGTTGTTGTTGGTTCCAGACCTGTCAGGTTTCGGAAAACCTGACAGGTCTATGTACGAGAAATACTACTCCGTTACCCGTCTGCGCGATATGGCCGCTTCCCTGCGCGGCGGGCCGCACGCGGATTTGTACCAGGGGCTGCGAAGGCTGTTCACGCTCTTGCGGGAGGGATACGCGCCGCTTGGCTTGCCGGCGTTGGGCAGCTTCCTCTTTTCGGCGGCGGCGACGCCCGACCTGGATGCGGCAGAGTTGACGAACGCCGCATTGCTGGAAGCCATACGCACGCTGACGTTGACCACCGAGGGTCACGTGCGCCGCTCGATAGACTACCGCAACCTCGGTTCGGAGGAACTGGGTAGCGTCTACGAAAGCCTGTTGGAACTCCACCCGCAGATCAACGTGGACGCGGCAACCTTCACGCTGGCAATCACCGCCGGCTCCGAACGCAAGACGACGGGCAGTCACTATACAGCGACACCCTTGATTCAGGAACTGTTGGATTCGGCGCTGGAACCGGTCGTCGCAGATCGGTTGGCGCGCGTGAAACGTGAAGGCCAGACTTCAGGATTTATGTTTAGCGATGCCGAAGAAGCACTGCTCAGTATCAAACTCATCGACCCTGCCTGCGGTTCCGGGCATTTCCTGGTGGCGGCGGCGCACCGGCTGGCCCATCACCTGGCGCGCATCCGCACAGGCGACGCCGAACCCGCGCCCGCCGACCTGCGCGCGGCGCTGCGCGACGTGGTGCGCCACTGCATCTACGGCGTGGACCTCAACCCGATGGCAGTGGAGTTGTGCAAGGTGGCGCTGTGGATGGAGACGCTCGATCCTGGCAAGCCGCTCTCGTTTTTGGAGCGCAACATCCAGTGCGGGAACAGCCTCTTTGGGGCCACGCCCGCGCTGTTGCACCGGGGGATTCCCGACGACGCCTTCGCGCTGCTGACCGGCGACGACAAAGCCGTGTGCAGCGAAGCGCGCAAGCAGAACAAGCAGGAGCGCAGCGGGCAACTGAGCCTCTTCCGCCCCGACATGCAGCCGTGGGAACGCCTGGGGAACCTGGCCGAGGCGCTGTTGGAATTGGATGCGCCGGAGGAAACGCTGGATGACGTGCGCCGCAAGGAGGAACGCTACGCCGACATGGTCCATTCGGCGGGCTACCGCCACGGCCAACTCCTGGCCGATGCCTGGTGCGCGGCCTTCGTCTGGCCCAAGGACAAGGCCACGCCCTACGCCCTCACCGAAGAAACCTTCCGCCGCCTGGAACGCAACCCCTATGACCTACCCAAGTGGATGGAAGCGACGATTGCACAGTTGCGGGAGCGCTATGCCTTCTTCCACTGGTATTTGGCCTATCCAGGTATTTTTGTTCCCAAACCGGGAAAGGGGTTGGAAGATGAGACAGACGTGACCGGCTGGGAGGGCGGGTTCGATGTGACGGTGGGCAATCCGCCGTGGGAGCGGATCAAGTTGCAGGAAAAGGAATTCTTCGCACAGCGCGCGCCGGAGATTGTCGGGGCGCGCACGGCGGCGGAGCGTGGGCGGCTGATAAAGGCGCTGCCACAGACGGACCCGGCGCTGCAGCGCGCCTACCAGGACGCGCTGCGCGACAGCGAGGCGCAGAGCCATTTCCTACGGGCCAGCGGGCGCTATCCGCAATCGGCGGTGGGCGACATCAACACCTACCAGGTCTTCGCGGGACTGGCGCGGCAGTTGCGGGGCGAGCGCGGGCGCGTGGGCCTGGTGCTGCCCACCGGCATCGCCACCGATTATTTCAACAAGGACTTCTTCGGTGCATTGGTGGAAGGGCGCGAACTGGCGAGCCTCTACGACTTCGAAAACGCCGCGCCGTTGTTCCCTGGTGTGCATCGCAGCTTCAAATTCTGCCTGCTTACCCTCACCGGCCCCGAAGCGCCCGTGGATGCCGCCGACTTCGCCTTTTTCTTGCACCAGCCGGAACAACTGCGCGACCCGGTGCGCCGATTCACTCTCACGCCCACCGACTTCCGCCGCATCAACCCCAACACCCAAACCTGCCCCGTCTTCCGCACCCGCCGCGACGCCGAGTTGACCCGCGCCATCTATGCCCGCGTGCCTGTGCTCATCAATGAAGCTACCGAAAAAAACCCGTGGGGCGTATCGTTCTTACGGATGTTTGATACTGCAAACGCAGCTCATTTATTCGTACAGATGCACAATCTGGAACAACAAGGGTACAGCCTTAAAGGAAATTTATTCATTGGCCCTCAGAAAAACTACTTACCTCTCTACGAAGGCAAAATGTTTAACCAATTTGACCATCGCTTTGCCGGAGTTGTGATTGATGAATCTAAAGCTCAAAGACAGGGGACAGCAGTTATCACTGCTTTGAAAGATTATCAACTTCCAGATTTCTTAGCAATTCCACGTTTTTGGGTTTCTGAAGAGTATGTTGATGAGGGGCTTGAGGGACGTTCAGCCTCGAAATGGCTTATTGGATATAAAGATATAACCGCTCCAACTAATGAACGGACTCTGTTAGCAGCAGTTTTTCCAAAATGTGCCTTTGCTGATTCTGTTCTACTTGTATTTTTCGCCGAAGAGATTTCGGTTCTGGCAAGAGCAGCATTTTTGGGAAGCCTGAATTCTTTTGTTGTGGATTACATTGCGCGTCAGAAAGTTGGAGGAGTACATTTAAAGTACTTCACCTTCAAACAACTCCCCGTCCTCCCTCCATCCACCTACGACCAACTCTGCCCGTGGGCGGGCGCAGATCACGCATCACGCATCACGTATCAGCACTTCATCCTCCCCCGTGTCCTCGAACTCACCTACACCGCCTGGGATTTGCAGCCCTTCGCGCAGGAGTGCGGCTACGACGGCCC
>DAIUDK010000243.1:0-3163 GCA_036845725.1 Chloroflexota bacterium | reverse complement strand
CACATTTGACCGGTTTGTCAAAAGCTCTGCGTTTCTTATTTTACGGAGTACTAAATATCCTTTTCCTCCAATAGATATAAAAAAACCTAAACTTATCTCGCAAAATCTTTTCCCAGATTCAATAGCCCCCAAATTAAAGTTCACCCATCCGAGATTTCCCAATACATTCATCAACGTAGATCGGTCAAAATTAGTATTTTCATTTTCGTATAGAAGACGTGACTTTTCGAAATAATCTCTAGCATCAGACCAATTTTTTGCATCACGCTCTATTTTCCCAAGTTGCTCGTAAGCATAAGCAACACCATCCTCATAATCTATTTCTTGTGCAAACAAAAGCATTTTCTGAACGAGTTGCCTACTTTTCTCTAATTCACCATTCTTACGCCACACTCGACTCAAGGTTCCAAGAGCTAAACACTCACCTTTACTATCTCCAATTTCTTGATACAAAACCACCGCTTGTCTTGCCGCTTGTTCTCCTAACGAAATTTTTTCCTGTTCTCCATATATCCAACCCAACCAATGCGTATAAATCCAAGCTAAGGCTTCAAGATTACCCAAAGATTGCGCAACCTTACATAAAAGGTCACCATACTCAATCAACTCAGTCCAACGTCCTTCTATATCCATATATCGCAGAACAGATTGATATAATTCTAATGCGATTTCAGGTTTGTTTGTGGATATGGCCCATCTAAAGAGAGCTAAAAAATTTTCGCCTTCAGATAACAGCCAATCATAATTTTTCCAACCCCAATATTTATCGCTATATTGATTATTTCTATTTATAAAATAATCAGCCCATTTCTGTTCCAAATTACTCAGATAAGAGAAACCCTGAATTAAATTAGATACATACCCCTTCGTCATCGCCATCATCGAGAACCGCCCCCCTTCCCGATTCACCAGCGACAGCTTCTCCAACTCCACCAACCCCTCATCCCGATCCAGCTCCGGCAAATCCGCCACGTAGCCCAACGCCTCGCGGCTGGCGTCCGTCACAAACAGCGAGAGCGCGAGCAGCAGCGTGTAGGCCGGCTTCCCCTGAATCCGCTCCATCGCCGCCTCGAAGATGAAGCGCGTCACGTCGCCCGTCGGTTCACCCAACTTGCGCAACACCGTTTCGACGCCGTACCCATAGCCCATCTGCGCGACGCTCCATACAATCGCCAGTGGAATCCCGCCGGTGCGGCGGAACAGCAGGTCAATCTGGTCAGCGGTCAAAGTCACGCCCTTCTTGTCCGCCTCGTGCGCGATGAGCGCCAGGGCGTCTTCCTCCGGCATCCCCGTCAGACGAATCGGATACGCGATGTCAATGCGATGACGGGTCGTGACAATCGCCTTCGTCGGCGGGGGCAGCTCGCGTAGGAAGGCCAGCACACGCTCGTCGTCTACGGTTTCCAGGTTGTCTATAACCAGGAGCGTGCGCTGCTTCATGAGCGCGCGGCGCACCACTTCGTCCTGTTCCTCCGGACGGGCGCGGGTGATCGCTTCGTATTCCAGCGCCACGGCAATCGCAGTGTAGATGTCATCCAGCGCGCGGAAAATGCTGGCGCGCGGCGCGATGCCGTCGGCGGTGAGCAGCGTGCTTTTGGCCGAAATCCACACCAGCGCCTCGAAGCCCTCATCTTCGTCACTGACGGCGGATGTTGGCATCCCCGCACGCGACGGCTGCAACACCGGCGCGACGGCTTCGGCCATTACCGTCAATTGCTGCTCTTGAGCATCGTCCGGCGCGAACTGGTCGCGCAAGACGTGCAAAAACAACACCAGCGCATTATCGCCTACCGCGTTATACTGATCGTATAGCGCGCCGATGACCGCCAGCACACGTTGCTCTAACGTCGCCGCCGTCGTGGGGATGCGCGTCCGCCACCGGCTGATGCGCGCATCCACAAACAGGACCAACAACGCGCTCGCCTCCGCAAACTGCCCGCATCGAAGCAGCGTCTGTTTCACCTGCTGATAGAGGTCGGGCGGCAGGTTCGCCATTTCCGCCGCCGCAACGCGGGCACGTCGCATGGTCGGCGGTAAATAACGGTAAGCGGCTTCCAACGCCAGAGCGCTCTTGCCGATGCCCCCGATGCCATCAATGACGATCACCCAGGCGCGATTGTGTGGAGAGAGCAAACGTTGCAGCTCCGCCAACTCCCGTTTACGCCCGATAAACTCCACATAATCGGGATGCGGCAGGTTATGGTATATTTTTCGATAGCCAGACAGTATGCTCATTTTTTCAGATGCCCCTGTAACACAAACACGCTCCCATCCCCACAGGGACGGGAGCGTGTCTCACAAGCTCTCGCGGTACCACCCTGATTGTCCCACACAATGCGGAACCTCTCATTCAGTGGCCATCACCACTGCGCCGTGGATAACGGGTGGCAACCCCGGCCCGGTCTACTCGAACGGATCATTCTTTCGGCGAGCGGCTCCGGAGGGATTTTCTGCGCCGGCTCTTGCACTCGGCTCACACGTTCCCGAATTCGCTGTCGCGGCTTCCTGCGCGTACTCGTCTCCATCAACGCCTTTGTAAAGAAATTATGCCATAAGCGAAGCAGTTGTCAAGCCAACAAAAATCCAAAATCTGCGGTATGATTGCGGTTACGATGAGAAAATGGACCGCTCTTCTGCTCTGCATAGGACTGCTGCTCACGCTGGCATGCAACGCACCGTTGTTCACGCCGACACCCACACCGACCCCGACAGTCACACCAACGCCAATCCCCCCGCCCACGCCTACACCGCTCCCGGCAGATACCGGCTGGCAGACCGTCCAACCGGGCATCGAAGTCCGCAGTCTCGACGTCGCCGTCGGGACCAGCGTGGAGCGCGTGACCGTCGCCCGCCTCGACCCGACCGCCGTGATGTTCCGCGTGCTGTATGCACCGGGCGCGCCCGCGTTGGTGAGCGCGTGGGCGCAGCAGACCGGGGCTGTCTTGGTGGTGAACGGGGGCTACTTCACGGAGGAGCAAATCGTCACGGGGCTGACGATCAGCAACCGCGAGCGTTTCGGGACGCCCTACGGCGATTTCGCGGGGATGTTCGCTGTGTCGGACGCGGGCGAGGCGAGCGTGCGCTGGCTGCGGACCTGGCCTTACGATTCGTCCGAGCCGCTGCGTGAGGCGATACAGTGCTTCCCCGTACTCGTCAAACCCGG
>DAIUDK010000242.1:0-3174 GCA_036845725.1 Chloroflexota bacterium | reverse complement strand
TTTCGCAGCGCAGCCGTACCAACCCGGAGCTGGCGCGCCCGTTCTCGCTGGCGATTATCGTCGCGTGGACGGTGATGTTCGTCCGGGTGTGGGTGGTGGTCTTTGCGCTCAACCAGGCGCTGGCCTACCGTCTGATCCTGCCGATGACGGCGTCGTTGGTAGCGGGGTTGATCTACTGCGGGTACCTGTATCTCCGGCAACGCACATACGAGAAGGAAGACCTCACCTTCGTCAACCCGTTCGAACTTGGCCCGGCGATCAAGTTCGGCGTGCTGTACACGGTGATTCTGCTCGTCTCCACGGCGGCGCGCGTTCTGTTCGGCAACACCGGCATCTACATTTCGAGCTTCGTTTCCGGCCTGGCCGGCGTCGACGCCATTGCGCTCTCGATGGTCGATCTGGCGCGCGCGCCTACGAATCTCGATTTAGCGGTCGCCGCGCGGGCGATTACGATTGCGGCGATGTCGAACACGCTGTTCAAGGGCGTCTTCGCGTTGATGAGCGGTTCTCCGGCGCTGCGCCGTGCTTTGTGGCCCGGGATGGCGTTGATGGTCGCGGTGGGGTTGGTGGTGATTTTGCTGCTGTGAACTGTAATAGGGAGGGATGTATGCGTAGGGTATACCAGTCTGTTGTGAAGTTTCTCAGGAAGGTTCCGTGGCTTGTTCTGGCGGGATTGGTCGTGCTGGTGGTGTTGATTTTAGGGGCGTTGTCTTACCGGGCTGAGGTGGCGAGGCAACAAGCGCTTTCCGCGGCGTCGTATGATTCTTTGTCTATGCGTGGCGAGATGTATGGATTGGAGAGAACGCCACTTGAGCGGCTTGTCAGTGCATTTGCGATTCCAGGTTCCAGCCGATCAAGGGCTGCCGCAACACCCCAAGTTATCACCGTGGAAAAAACCGTTGAGGTTGAGGCTGTGGTAGAAAAAGTTGTGGAGGTGGAAAGAACCATCGGAGGTGATAGCGTAAATTTCCAATCGGTTCCAGAGGCACGGATGATCGTCTACTCCGTGGAAATGTCTATCGTCGTGGAAAACACCCAAACGGCGTTGGATGCGATTGAGCAACTGACCGGCGCGGTTGGAGGCTATGTGGTTTCTGCAAAAACCACGCAATATGAGGGGGGCGCGCATGGCAATGTGGTGATCCGCGTCCCTGCTACAGCATTGGATGACGTTTTGGCCCAACTGGAAGCCTTCGCCTTGGAAGTGCGCAGCCAGAGCAAGACCGGATCGGACGTGACCGAGGAATACGTGGATTTGGAGAGCCGTGTGAAAGTTTTGGAGGCCGCCGAACAGGAATTGTTGGAGCTGTACCAGACGCGCCAGGCCGATGGCGAAGTCTCGGATATTTTGGAAGTTTACCGGCAATTGGCCGCGTTTCGTGAGGAGATCGAGTCGCTAACCGGACGGATGCAATATCTGGCAGAGTCGGCGGCGATGGCCAAAGTGACCATCACTCTGACGCCGGATGCATTGGCGCGACCGGTGCAGATCGGCCGCTGGCATCCGGGCGGGACGGCGCGCGAGGCGGTCGAAGTCCTGGCGTCAAGCTTGCAATTTCTGGCCGACTTGCTGATCTGGGGCGCGATCCTGGTCCTGCCCTTGGCGCTTTTGGTGGGTGGGGCGATCTTTGCTATTGGCCGTCTGATTCACCGGAGACGCCGCCGCGCTCAATCGCCGGTAAGTTCTTCGACAGAATCGAAGGCATAGAGATAAAAGATCCGTATGTACAGGCGCTTGAAACACGATGCACGTTATCTGATCTCGGCCATCCTTCTCGTCTTTGCTGCTACCACTACCCTAACGGGGTGGTTGGCCGATGCGTGGGGGATCAACACTTTTCTTTGGCACACGTATAGCGGTTATGGGATGGCCTTCCTGGCGCTCATCCATACCGTGTTTGAGTGGCCCCGGCTGCGGACTACGCGCGCGCGTTTGCGGCGACGTGTGCCGCCGGAACGCCCGGCGCCTACGACGGATGTGTCGCTCTCTGAGATGCCTGCCTCCACGTCTGACAAGAAGTTTATCAACAAACCTTTCGTTACCCGGCGCGAGTTGTTAGGGATGCTCGCCGGTGGGGCGCTTGGTTTTGCGTGGGGATGGCGGTCTTCCCCGCCGTCTCGTATGGAAGACGATGCCGATTGGGGCGTGCAGTATCATACGTGGAGCAAACCGAGCACCGTCAATTTTCTGTCTCCGATACTCGATTGGGGGCAACGTCCGCCGCAATACAAGGTCTATCCCGATGCGCCGCGCTTCCCATTACCCGCTCCCGGGGACTCGCGCGGCCTTTCTCTCGAAGACGCCATCCGGCAGCGGCGCTCGGTCCGCACGTACACCGGAGCGCCAATGACGCAGGAGGCGCTTTCCCGGCTGCTCTTCCACGCTGACGGCATCACTGCTGAACAGTGGGGCACGGGTTTGCGGGCTGCGCCTTCCGCCGGTGCGCTTTATCCCATCGAAACCTACGTTCTGGCTCATCGTGTGGACGGTTTGGCAGCAGGCGTGTATCATTACGCTGTGCAGGGTCATGCACTGGCGCAAGTGCGCGCCGGAGACGTGCGCGACGAGATCGTGCGCGCGGGTATCTTGCAGAGCTTTCTGGGCGAAGCTAACGTTGTGTTGGTCTTGACCTCCATCTTCCAACGCCTGCGCTGGAAATACCGCGAGCGCACGTATCGTTATGCTTTGCTGGAAGCCGGTCACATCGGCCAGAACGTCTATCTGGCGGCGACATCGATGGGGATGGGCGCGTGCGCGGTCGGCGCGTTCAACGATGACGCGGTCAACGCGCTCGTGGGCGTGGATGGCGTGGATGAGGCGGCACTGTACGTGCTCGCTGTCGGCGGGATTGCCTGATTGATGGCATTATCGTACCCGGCGCACATACCGTACAACGCGTTCTGCCGTCTGGGCAATCCGCTCATCGTAATACTTGAGCAGTTCTGGATAGAGATGCGTTCCTCCGGTAGCCCAGAGATTCCAGTAGACCTGCAATGCGGCCAGGAACAATTCTAATTGTTCCACCTGCGACTCCGGTAGGGCGCGCAGCTCGGTATACCCGTTCAGCAGCGCCTCCCGATACCGTGGAAATGCCGGGTCGTCCCAACAGAAATCCAGACCCACGGCCAGATCGAATATCCAGTAGCCAAAACCGGAATCGTCGAAGTCGATGG
>DAIUDK010000241.1:0-3244 GCA_036845725.1 Chloroflexota bacterium | reverse complement strand
GCATCGACAGCACCGACAGCGGATGCACCGGTAACGCCGCGGCAAGGGAAACACCACCAAACTTTGGACGCATAGTCGAGCGTGGATTCTCCACATCTTGATTGAGGCCAAAAAACACACTCCAACTGCATCCGAAAGTGCATCCGCAACTGCATCCAGACTTGTGAATCGAATTTCTTGTCCGTTTTGTTCGCGGTTTTCGCACCCGAGAACATCAGGTACGCCGGGTACAGATGCGGCGGATGCACCGGATGCACCGCCAAACTTTGGACGCACAGTCGGGCGTGGATTCTCCACATCTTGATTGAGGCCAAAAAACACACTCGAACTGCATCCGAACCTGCATCCGCACCCGCAATCGCGCCCGCAATTGCGGCCGCATCCAGACTTGTGAATCGAATTTCTTGTCCATTTTGTTCGCGATTTTTGCACCCGACGACAGCGACGACAGCGACGACAGATGCAGCAGTAACAGGTAACATCGGCGGATGCACATTTGTCTCCACAAAAAACGGGGCAGATGACTCTGCCCCGTTTTGTTTCCTGCTATTGCATCTTCTTTATCCTCTGCGGGTGGGCGGGGTGATCATTGCGCGGCAGCGCCCGCCGACGGCGCGGGGCACGGCGTTCATTGCGTTGGAAGATGAGGGCTTGGAAGCGTCAGCGGCTGGCGTGGTCAACGTGATCCTGCGCCCGGAGGTGTTCGCGGTGGTCGAAGGGACGTTGCAGTGGCAGGGGCCAGGCGAGCAGCATGGGCATCCGGGTAGAGCGCCTTTATATGTTGCCACGCCCGGACGCCCACGCTGAACTGTTAGGGATGCACGTAGTAGAACCCCGCGACGCCGTTTTTGTCCCCGCTCACCAGCATGTGCAACCCTCCCGCATGATCCACGAAGAAGGCTACTGGCGTGCCGGCGTAACCGCGCGCGGCGAGGTCATCGGTCAGAGATTGCACCGCGCTAAGTACCCCGTTGGTTTCGGTCCGCACATAGAATCCGGCGTCGGTTCTGTAAACGTAGTAGACGAGCGGTTGGTCACTGGCCGCCCCGATGTACCACGCGGTGGCCCACCCGGAGGTGTTCCCTGCCACGTCCAGCGGCCCGGCCCACGCGCCGTTCTCCCAGACGTAGCGATAGACCCGCGAATGGCCAGGCCACATCAGATGGGTGCTGGCCAGGTAGTATTTCTGGTCGCCGGGGGAGTAGGTGAGCAAGATGCTGTTGTCCTTTTCCGGCAGATCGTAGGGCGCGCTCACGGCCTGACGCAGCGGGAAGTCGTTCGGGTTGGTCCCGTAAGCTGTACGGGGGACGATGGGAGCGCCCGGATCGGTCGTCCCGCCGCTGGATTGTGCCCATTGTTGGAACCAGGCCAGCATGGTCCCGCCGTCCGGCGCGGCGGCAATGGCGCCGTACTCGGTGTCGCCGTCGTTGACGTGGCGCTGCGGCGCGCTCCAGCTTGTGCCGTCCCAAGAGGCATACCAGAGACGCCGCCGCCAGGAGAGCACGTCGTTGCCGATGGGGAAGTAATAGCCTTTGTGCCACACGGCGTAGGCGTAGCCGGTGGTCGGATTGACCGCGATCTTGGGCGAAGTGACCGCATCCCGATCCAGCACGTTGTAGTCCGAGACGACCCCGTCCGTGATGGTGTGATGCAGGATGCCATCGTAGTTGCTGCGGTAGACCAGATGTGTTCGATGACGGGTGTTGTCCACGGCGAGCTGCGGATCGTAGTCCTGCCAGTAGTTCAAGATTTGGTAAGGCGTCCAGGCGACACCATCAGTGGAGGTCGCGTAGAAGGCAAAGCCATCAAAGTGCGGATTGAGCGCGCCAGTCCACGCGACGTGGACGCGCCCGTTGTCCTCAACGGCCAGAGCGGCCTCACTGACCGACCCGTCGTAATTGCCAACACTGGTGGTAGAGGGTTTGGCAAGGCTGGTATACCCTAATGCCGGATCGCACGTCAGGCCCTCTGGGCAGATTCTCAACACAACGTCGTCCACATACGCGCCGCCAGGACGGGATTCGGTTTCGTTCGCCTGGAATCGCACCGCAATCCAGATTTTTTCTTGACCGATCAGGTTGCCGATCACCGGCACGTTACTCAAATCGAGCGCCAGGTCTTCCCAGCCGTTGCTGGTGCCGGAACGGCAGACGCCGTAGTACGTGAGCCAGCGGGGATCGTCGTCGGGAACCGGCGCGTCCAGGGCGGCCATGGCGCAGATCTCATCGCCCGGCGCCAGGTTGGTCCAGACTTTCATGCGCAGTTCGGCCTGGGTGGTGTGTTCCAGGTTAAAGCTGATCCCGGAAACCATGTTCGAGACCAGCGTATTGGGATAGGCGGCGTTGCAGGGCAGCAGTGCGCCGTCTTCACCATCACCGAACGGCCACATGCTGTAGTGCCCGGAGTAGGCTTTGCAATCGCGCCGGCCTCCGTAATACCACCCTCCCGGCGGAATCGAGATGCTACTCCCATATCGCCATGGGCCATCGGCTTCGAAATCGTCGTGGAGGGCGACGACCCAGTTGCTGCGTACTGCCCGCGCGGCGGTGAAGTTGCGCAGAATCAGCGGCAGATACAGGCTGGACGCCCAGCCGACGGTCACGCGGAAGGTATCCTGGGCCATCAAGACGCCGTCAGTGGCCTGCAGCGTCACGTCGCTGTAGCCCATCCAGTCAGAGGTGGGATTCACCCAAAGATTGCCGTTGCTGTCAAGCGTCACGCCGGCGCGCAGATCGCTGTTGGCTAGCAGGGTATAGGTCAACTGTGCGCTGTCGAGCAGGACGTGTTGGGCATAGTCGCGCGCGTTGAAGGCCGGGTTAAGCCGCACCTCCTCCGGGCGCAGGAGCACATCGGGCAGCCCGGTGAAGCGCAACGGGGCCGGGAACCGGGCGATGGGATAGGCAAACGTCCGGTAGACTTCCATGGCCTGATCCAGCGGGACGGATGCTCCGCCCGTCCCGACGCGGGACAGGGTCAGGCCGGTCAGGGTGTACGGCCCGTCCACGCCGTGCCCGCCGATGCTGGCCCCGTCGAAGGCCAGCGGCATAAAGCTGACGCCCGGTTGGAGGGTGACGGTATAGCTTGCCCAGGTGATCTCGGTTCCGGCGGAGTCGTTCAGGACGCCCTTCAACCTATAGTCGCCGGTGGCGGCCACTCGCACGCCAACCTGGATCACGAGGTGTTCGTACTGGCCATCGCCATCCGTGTCGTGGCCCCCATCTGCGTAACTGCCGGTGAAGGCGTG
>DAIUDK010000240.1:0-3334 GCA_036845725.1 Chloroflexota bacterium | reverse complement strand
CTATTTTTACACAAGTTGTCAATTCAATCTTCTCCTGATCCCACATACCAGAGGTTCTTATCGAGATATTGCTTTATTCCTCATTCCCAATAACCTCCCACTGCCGCATCCCTGCGCGTTGCGACACCCCTTCCCAAGGCAAACCATAATCCGGCAAAGCCGGTGGCTGTGGCTGCTGTGGAATTTGCATAATGATCGGCGGGATCGTCATCTGTTGTGGCGGCGGCTGACGCTGTCCGCGCCGGGCCAGCACAAAGATCAGCAGTCCGATGATGACCAGCAAGGGCACACCCGCCAGCAGTAGCCCAATGATCAACGCCAGCGTGTCATCGCTGAGTCGTTGTACGACTACCACCGCCGTCACCACCGCAAACACCACGCCGACCAGCGCCACGAACCGCCCCAAGCGTTGTCCTAATCGTGGCCGTTCATCGTAATAGTCATAGCCGTTGTCTCGAATACGCATTGTTTCCTCTCCTGCTGGTAAAAATCTTCTTCTTCCCCAATTTCTACGCCCCATAACCCCGTTTCGCACGAATAAGGGCCGTAGAAGTTCACGAAGAAGAAGTATTGAGGCGGTCAATCGCCGCCTGTGTCATCTGCCAGTGCCAGCCCCCGGCTGACACATCCTCGCCAAAGAGATAGTGCAGGGCCCTGCTCTTGCTGCCCCATTCGCCACCGTGCTGCGCCCACCAGGGCGCAAGCCGCGCCGCTAACTGCGCCAAATCGTCCTCACTGGCTACTGGCGCTTCTTCCGTTGCCATTTCAGGCTCAGGCAAGGCCAACGGCACAACCTGGGGGATATGCCCATTGCCCGGCAAGTCTTGCGTTGTACTGTGGGCAGCCTGGAAGCGGGTCACCTGCTCACCAGACACGGCCAGGAAGTCGCCACGCCCCTGCAAGCGTTCTGCCCCGGTGCCTCCGCGTCCCGCCGCGATACGCGCATCGTCGGCGCTGACGACCTTGCCTACTACTCGCAACGGGAAGTTGGCGCGCACAATGCCGGACAGGATCGCCGCCGAAGGGCGCTGCGTCGCCGCGATCAGGTGTAGCCCGGCTTCGCGTCCCCGCTGCACCAGGCGTTCCAGGGGCGCGCTGACGCCGTCACCGCTCATCACCAGATCGGCGAGTTCGTCGATGCAGATGACAATGCGCGGCAAAGTCTCGCCCCGCTGGTCGCGGACGGTCAGTAGGCGCACGAGGGAGCGCAAGGCTTCCACTGCGGCTTGCGGCTCAGTGATGACCGGGCGCACCAGATGTGGGGCGTTGAAAGACGCCGGGAACGTGCGCCCCTTCGGGTCAATGAGCAACAGCCGCACAACCTCCGGCGTGTTACCCAGGAGCAAGCTGGCGGCAATGGTACGCAGTAGCACCGACTTACCGCAACCCGTCGTCCCAGAGATGAGGATGTGCGCTACGTCAGGCGACGGTAGCCGCGCCAGCAAGGGGGTACTGTGCTCATTCAAGCCGAGCAAGGCCGTGGCGATGGGCAGCGGCGATACATCCTGCAGAACACCGGCCAACGTCACCGGACGGGGATCGGGGTGGTCGAATTCCAGGATGACGCCTTCGACGCCCCGGCTGAGGCGCACCTGGGGAACCCGTAAACCCAACGCCAAATCCTCGCTCAAGCGTTGGATGCTGACAAAGCGCACGTGGGGCGCAGGTTGGATGTAGAAGCGAATCAGCCGCGGTCCCACTGTGCCGCCGGTCACACGCCCTGGCGTGCGATGTGCGCCCAGGACCGACTCCACCAGATCAGCGCGCAATTCAAGATACGGACGTAGACTACGCATTGGCTAACCTCCTCTTGTTCACAGTCCCAACTGATCCAGCGCCTCGGCCAGGTCAGGGTCTTCAGTGGGCGCGGTGGTCGGAGCAGCAACAGCTACCCCGTCCGCCAACCGTTGTTCCATGGCCTGCACCGCGCGGTACACGTCGGCCAGCGTCACCTGGGATGCGTCATAGTGATTCCGCAGTGCAGCGCGCACAGTCTCACTGAGGTTGTCCTGGGCGTCCAACCAGGCGAGCAGCGCCGCGTCACGTTGGGTATCCAAACTGAAAGTGCGTCGTACTAACATCGTGGCCTCCTCATCTGTGCATACTTTTTCATAACTTCTGGTGTCGGGCAGTATGAAAAAGTATTACTTGCCCCACAAACGGCGCGCCAGCTTCCAGTAACCCAGCGCATTGCCGTAGATTGGCTCGGCGACGACTTGGGCGTGTGGCCAATGGCGCTGGATGTGCGTCCCCAGGAGCAGAGCGCCTCCACCGGTGAGACAAATAGCATCCAGTGTCGCTCCGCCGTTCCACAGGTGCGAGGCTTCGCCGAGAATCTGTCCAGCCAGGTCAGCCGCGAGGTCATCCACGACGGTCGCGAAATCGGCCACGGGTTCGCCGTAGTAGCGGATGCTGCGCGCCTGGATCGCGCTGGCGAGTTGGTGATCACGCAGGTCGTCCAAGCCCGGATAGGCTTGAGCCAGCCATTGGCGCACCGCACGCACCAATGTCCAGCCGCCGACGTTCACACTGGCGGTCTCGCGCCCGATCTCGGAGAGACGGCTGACGCTCAAGAGGTTGCAGGTCTTGCCGCCGATGTCGATGAGGCCCACCGCAGCGTGTGCCAGGTCGGGACGCTGAATCTGCCCGTGTTCGTCGAGGACTTCGGCTAGGAGTGAGCCAAAGGGCTGCGGGATGACACGCGCATTGGTGACGCGCAGGAGTTGCCCACGGCGGCCTTCGCGCTGCACGCGATGCTCTCCCAAGAGCCGCTCCTGCACTTGCGCCTTATCGCTGAAGAAGGCCACAGGCAGACCGGTCACCAAGTCGATGTCCACGGCTGTAGCAGTCGTTAGTTCGGTGAGGGCGGCGTGGAACAAGGTCAACCATTCCTCGCTCTCGATCCAGCGACGGTCCTCGCGCCGGTTGAGGAAGCGCGACTGATTTACCGCTTCCTCGCCGATGAGGGCGTGGGTGGGCGCAACAAGAACCAACGCCTGTTCGCTGTTGCCGTTGAGGGCAAAGCTGGCGCGGTCGGGGGTGCCGACCACCGAGGGAAACGTGGTGCGGCGACGCTCGGTCACCGCTTTGGTGGCATTGTAGCCAATGTCGATTCCGGTATACATCTGAAAACCTCCTTGAGTTGGTTTAGGATTAGCTTCGGGTTACAGGCAAACAAAAACGGCCTACCGTGCCGTTGTCTGGCATAGGTAGGCCGTCATATCCCCGTAACGCTAAGTCCTAGAGCCGTATTGCCTCAAGGAGGTGCTGTGCGCCGGCAAAACGGCGCAACACACCGTTGCGTTCATGGTATAATCAGGGTAGCCCACCGTTG
>DAIUDK010000239.1:0-3502 GCA_036845725.1 Chloroflexota bacterium | reverse complement strand
AGGCTTTGAACGCCATCGTGGTAAAGAGCGGGCTGACCGGATCGGGCATCAGGTCAATGATGCTGGCGCGCACGTACTTGCTCTTGGGATCGGGCATCGGCCACGTGGTGGGCGGCGCGATCTCCTGCTCCGGGAGCGCCGTGATCGGCCGCGCCTGCACGATGAAGAAGCGCCCATCCGCCAGACACCACTCGACGTCCATCGGCATCTGGTACAGCCTCTCGATTTGCACACCGAGTTGCTCCAGTTCGACAATCTGCGCATCCGTCAACGAGGACACCTGGCGCAGTGACGCGGAGACCGGCTGCTCTTCTGTCGCGTTTTCCGTGCGAACGGTCATCACCTGCTTGTCGGCGATCTCGCGCGCGACGACCTGGCCATTAGCCTTGTTCACGGTGTACGAGTCCGGCGTCACCAGCCCGCCGACGACGGCCTCACCCAGTCCCCACGCCGCGTTGATGACGGCCTGGTCGCGCTGCCCGTTGAGCGGGTTCGCGGTGAACATAATGCCTGCCGCGTCCGCAGGAACAAGCATCTGCACGACAACCGCCAGGCTCACGGCGTCGGGATCGATGCCCTGCCGCGCCCGGTAGCCGATGGCCCGCGCCGTCCACAAGCTGGCCCAGCAGCGGCGGACGGCGTCCAGTACGGCATCCACACCCTGGATATTGAGGTACGTGTCCTGCTGCCCGGCGAAGGAGGCTTCGGGGAGATCTTCGGCGGTGGCGGAGGAACGGACGGCGACGGGAAGAGAGGGAGTAGGAAGTAAGGAGTAGGGAGTAGGAAGGGCGAGGTAGGCGGAGGTGATGGCGGCGGCAATGGCGGGGGGGATGGAAGATTGGGTGAAGAGGGCGCGAATGTGGGCAGAAGCGGTTTCCAGCGTGGAAGGTTGCGCCGTGTCCACGTCCTGGAGCGCGGCGAGGATGCGCGGTTGTAGACCGTTTTCCGCCACGAACTGCTTGTAGGCGTCGGTCGTCACGTGGAAGCCACCAGGCACAGGTAATCCGGCGTTCGCCAGCTTTGTCAGCGACGCACCCTTGCCGCCGACCATCTCCAGGTCGGCTTGAGGGTCAAACAAGGAGAGGACAAAAATCTGTGACATGGCAACCTCCTATAAGTTCAGTCCAAGCAGGCGATTTCGCCTGCTTCGCCGTTGACGCGCAGACGCTGACCGGTGCGCAGTCGGGTGGTGGCTTCGCTAACCCCGGCGACCGCCGGGATGCCGTACTCGCGGGCGACAATCGCGCCGTGCGAGATCGGACCGCCCGTTTCCATAATCACCGCGCCCGCGTTCAGAAACAGCGGCGTCCAACTGGGGTCGGTGCTGTGCGTGATCAGGATTTCGCCGCGTTCCAACTGCGCACCGATCGGAGCATCGACAATGCGCGCTGCACCTTCGTACACGCCCGGCGAGACGGGCACGCCGATCAACGTGTTCTCATCCTTACTTGCCGGAGCGCCATAGAGACACTCGCCAGTGCTAGTCATGACTCTCGGCACAGCAACGCGCTTCACCTCTCGCAGGTAATCGGCGCGAGCCTTTGCGGCACGGATGTGCAAATCTTCGCTTCTCTGAATCTCGGCGAAGGTCAAGTAGAACACGTCGTCTGCCCGATCCAGCCGGCCTTGCGCGACCAATTCCTGCCCGACTTCCATCAACACGCGCCGGAACAGCGCGAAGCAGCGAATCATGTCGAACTTGGGCTGTTCCCGCATCCCGCCCACCTCGCGCAGGCAGAGCAGGCGGCGCGCGATCTTTCGGGCATAGAAACCGCCCTTGCGCCGCCGCACCTCCTCCACGATCCGTGGGACGGCGGCTTCGGCCTCCTCCTGGGCGGCGCGGAATTGCTCCATCTTGGCCTCCAGGTTGTCTTGGGCGACGTAGACCGACAGCATCTCCAGCACGTAGCTCGGATCTTCGCTCCAGCGCGGCAACCCTGTGTCAATCTCGCGGATGGCGCGGTGGCCGTACCGTTTCAGGAACTCCTGGACGGCCGGATGGTCGAGTGTGGGCGCTTTGTGTTCGAGCTGTAGCGTTCGGGCGATGCGCAGCAACTCCTGGCCCATTTCGGTGGTGGGGTTGTGCGGCAGCGCTTGCAGCACCGGCCGCGCCAGTGTATCTTCGCCGAGCCACTGCTTCAGCATTGCCGGAACGCCTACCGCGCCTTGGAGTCCCACGGAGCAGTAGGCGACTTCATAGAAGGTGGTCCAGAACAGTTTTTGGCAAGTTTCCTCTACGAAACTCAACCGATCGGCGATGCCGGTCAATGAACGGGCGCGCTGCTCCAGCGGGATTACCCAGGCGTCACCCATCGTTTGTAACTTTCTCCGCGCCGCCCGTGGGGCAATGTAGCCATAGAGGGCCGGCAACAGAAGATTGGGAAGGATCTTGAAAAACACCGGCAAGGGGAGCTTGAGTTGGGGCTTGCCTTGAAATTCTCCGGCGTTGGCGGCGACAATCTGCTCGAGTAAGCTTACGGCTACTCCATCTTTGCTGAGCATCCGTTCGGTTATCTTCATCCCGATCTTGGGATCGCGCATCAGGTTGGTAACATCCACATACATGCGCCCGACGGCATCTTTGACCCAGGCTGGATAAGCATCGGTGCGTTTTCCGGTCACATCATCCAACATACCCGCGTAGCTCAGCCGGAAAATTTCTGTGCCCATCGGGGTAAACGGCTCTGTGATGCCTTGGAGGACCACATTGACACACACGTAAACGCGCAGCCCGTCTTCGGGTGCAGGGAGCGGCGTGGGCAGCGGGAACAACGTAGTAATGGGGCGCGACTGCACGATGAAAAATCCACCCTTACCCCCACCAACCGTCTGCGGTTGGCCCCCTCTCCCAGAGGGCGAGGGGAGATAGCACCACTCGATGTCCTGCGGGACGCCATACAGCGCCTCGATCTGCACACCGAGGCGCACAAGTTCGGCGATTTGTGCATCATTCAACACCTGCACCGCGCGGCGGGTGTCGGGTACGGGCTGCTCCTCCGTGCCTTCTGCCGTGCGCACGGTCATCACCTGCTTGTCGGCAATCTCGCGCGCAACGACCTGGCCGCTGGCTTTGTTCACCGTGTACGAATCCGGCGTCACCAGCCCGCCAACGATGGCTTCGCCCAGACCCCACGCCGCGTTGACGACGGCCTGGTCGCGCCGCCCGTTGAGCGGGTTCGCGGTAAACATAATGCCGGCCATCTCCGCCGGAACGAGCGCCTGCACGACGACCGCCAGACTGACGGCGTCAGAGTCAATGCCCTGCCGCGCCCGGTAGCCGATGGCCCGCGCCGTCCACAAGCTGGCCCAGCAGCGGCGGACGGCGTCCAGTACGGCATCCACACCCTGGATATTGAGGTACGTGTCCTGCTGCCCGGCGAAGGAGGCGTCGGGGAGATCTTCGGCGGTGGCGGAGGAGCGCACGGCGACGGGGAGAGAGGGGGTAGGAAGTAAGGAGTAGGGAGTAGGAAGGGCGAGGTAGGCGGCGCGGATTGCGTCGGCG
>DAIUDK010000238.1:0-3619 GCA_036845725.1 Chloroflexota bacterium | reverse complement strand
CATACGGCGGTCGGCTTGTGCATATCACCATGCCTTCCGAAGCTTTTTGGCGTTTACCGCCCATCATACGCCGGTTTATTTTCTGGCGTTCATCGCTGCCTTGCCAGCCCCGGATCACAAGCATAATATCATATTCGGAAGTCACCCGCCCCAGGTCAAGACAATGCACTTCGACACCCGCCCGCAATAGCGCCCGGATCGTTACAAGCAAGTCTACCACGTCACGGGATAGCCGGTCAACGTTCTGAACAATGAGGGCTTGCGCCTTACCATTTCGCAACAGCGCCAAGGCCGTTGCTCCGGCGGGCCGTTCACTGAAGGCCGTCGCACCGGATACCCCGTCGTCAATCAGTTCTTGCGTTACGGTCATCCCGTGGGCATCGGCGTACTTGCGCCCCGCGTCCACTTGCGCCGCCAGGGAAAACCCCTTGTCGGCTTGATCATCCGTGCTGACTCTTGCGTATACGATAGCATTCTTTGTGGTCATTCTACACCCCCTTGATTGCGTTTGTGTCCTTCCCCGAACGAAAAGGCCAACACCGCAAACGCACAAAAGCCGATTGCTGCTAACACTGACGGGATAAGCAAAGACCACCCGCGTATCCCTAGCATTGCCGGCTTGTCCAAGTAAAAGTCTTGTTCTGTGATTTTCTTCGTCATTCTGATAACCCCTTTCCTGTGCTTGACAGTTGAGAAACGAAAAGCGCCCACCCGTCAAATGACAGGTAGGCGCTTTTAGGTATGCCAACAGGCCGCCATGCCTTTGCGTGCATGGGCCGCCCGTGGTATACTGTGAGTAGCTCCCCGTCACTTAGTTTGACGGTCGGAGTTAGTCCCTAGGAGGTGTTACCAGCATCTCCTAGGGACGCTCTCGTTATAGGGTGTGTTAAGGTTGCGACTTGGCTTTACGTGCTGCGAGCCAGGCCGCCCCGACTTCGTAACGGATAAACCAAACGTTTCCCATACGTTCACACTGTAACTTGTTATTGCGACAAAGCCGCGCAACATACACTTTACTTACTCCGGCTTGCGCTGCCAACGTCGCCGCTGTGTATCCGCTTGGTTGCTCTTTTGGTTTATCTGTCATACTGTCAATTATAGTTCACTATGGGGAACTTGTCAAGACTCAAAATCGTATAGCGCAATCTGGTAACTTGCGCCGGTCGCTTTCACCCAGGCACTGAATCAGGAGATTTCCCCAGCTATGTATACCCGCTATCTTACCGCCCACTTACTATCGCATCGTCCGCGCCATCGGGGATCGCGTCTGCATAAACCAGCGTAACGGCGCGCCCCATTCATCGAGCCGCACCGCGTTCATTGCGGCAGCTCGGACCCGGAAGCCAGTGCTGCTGCTTGTTGTGCCTCTCTCACAGCGCGCCCACGTCGGGCAAGAATTAAGAGACATTGGACAATTGCCTCATTGTAGGGCGTTTCGGCGTTGTCATCGGCGGCCAAAGATGGTATACTGAAAGCGTAATCGCCTTTGGTGGTTGCCGTTCCCGCCGACGTGTCCCCGCTGCCAGGCATAGACACGTCGGCGGTTTGGTGATAATCAGTTTTTTGTGTAGTCATAGCTCCGTCCCCTCTTCTTCATTCGATATATCGCCGGTCGCGTCCCCGATCGCGAGCTGCCCGAATTCCGATTTCGCTATTACCATTTTTGACTTCTCCCCTCGTATAAAATAATCCAAAAGATAGTTCTTTAAGCCTTGAGTAACAGGTGGGCGGCATAGGCGTACACCCCAACCTCGGATACAATTGATGACGATCAGTTGTCGGTGGCGAGGGTGTTCTTTCTCTCCTGGTGGCCCGGTGCAAACCGGTGTCTTCTCATCAAGTGAGTCACCCCGCGCCCCGCCGTGTGCTTCTAACACGGATCGTGAGTAGCTGCCTGGACGGCGCTGGCTGTAGCAGTTCGGATCATCCGAAGCCAGGGGTTGTCCCCGTCTGAGCAGCCAGGCTCTCATTAGCACGAGGCTGTTGCGGGCGGGCAGTGTTGGGGTGTACCCCTATGCGGCCGACACATTCGTCATTCCATACGTGTAAAGGAGGTAAGCTATGAGCACTTCCCTGCCAGAAATGGTGTTGGCCTTTGACTTCAGCCTGGATCGATTGGATGTGGCCTTGCGCGGCCCCGCGCCGGAGTGGATTTGGGGGCATCGCGCCTACGCCAACAACTGGGCGGGCTACCAGCAACTCAAGCAGGACTTGCTGGCCGAACTGCAACGCGCCAGCCCGGTGCACCTCACCGCCGTGGGCGAATCCACCGGCCCCTACTGGTGGCACGCTTTCTACCAGATAAGTCACGATGCGGAACTCGCGTCCTTTGACCCACAGTTGGCCTTGCTCAATCCGGCCCACGTCAAGAATTATCGCAAGGCCTTGTCCGAACAGGACAAGACCGATCCCGATGATGCGCGCCTGATTGACCATTACTACCGTGCCGTGGGGGTCAAACAGCCCTATCAGTTCGCCGATCGCTACTTGCGCCTGCGTACCTTCAGCCGCGCCTACGTCCGCGTGATCCATACCCTCGCCGCCGAAAAAGCCTATTTCCTCTCCGTCCTCTATCTGTGGGGCAGTGAGTATCAACGCCGCGAGGTGCAACCCTTCAGCAATCTCTTTGGCGTCACCAGTCAGTTCGTCTTGGATGAATACGCGGACGTGCAAGCACTCAGCGATATTCCGCTCGAGGAACTGACGACCCTCCTGGCGCAACGCTCGCGCAATAAGCTCAGCGAGCCGCAGGACAATGCGCGTAAGTTGCACCAAGTCGCCCAAGATTCCTATCCCCTGCCGGACGCGCTCCGCGAGGCGCTCTATCAGGTCCTCCAACTCACCTTGACGCACATTCGCTTGTTGACGGACAACCAACAAACGTATCGGCGTCTCCTGGTCGCAGAACTGGCCACCCTCCCCGAAGCGCAGCGCGCCTTGACCTTCAAAGGCTTGGGCCCGCTCTTGGTCGCCGGTTGTCTGGCCGAAATCCAGGACACCACGCGCTTCACCACCGGCACCAAGTTTGACCGCCGCACCCAGTGCGACCGCCCGCGTACCTATCGCGATGGGCAAGCGGCGGTCGCCAAACTCGCCGGGCTATGGTGGCCCAAGCAAGACTCTGGGCGCGTCCAGGGCTTGCAGCCCCACCTCGCCCGCGAGCGCAATCCCTACCTGCGTTTCTGGCTGGTCCAATCCGCCTACATCCTGCCGCGCTACCAACCCGAGTACCAACGCTTCTACCAGAAGAAGTTCCACGAAGCGCATGACCATCCCCACCGGCGCGCCCTCATGCTCACCGCGCGCAAGGCGACCCGCCTGATCTTTGCCCTGCTACACAAAGGTCGGTTGGCCTGCCTGGAGGAGGGGCTGTTGACCTGAGCCGCTACCGCGCAGGCCCGCCATGCGGCCCTGTACGGGCCGTCTAGCTCAGCATCCGATCAGGAAGCTGCTAACCTGCACTCAATTTTTAAAGTTCATCAGGGCGCGGGTAATTGCCCCCTGCCTGTTTTTGGCCTAGATTACTCCTTCACCGAGGGTCTTGACAATTACCGGATTCTTGATATGAAACAAAAAAGGGGAGGACCTGGAACCGAAGTTCCAAGTCCTCCCCTTTCAT
>DAIUDK010000237.1:0-3717 GCA_036845725.1 Chloroflexota bacterium | reverse complement strand
CGGCAAGTGCCTTCGGCGGGAGTTTGTCTCCCCCGGATTATTGATAAGATACCGACAATTAGCCCATACGATGCTATAATGAGAGTACAGTTCGGTGTCATAGTCACAGAAATGAGGTGAGCCATGCTTAAAGATACCAGCTTTGAACCAGATCAAGATAGTGTTGAATCTCCCGTAGCGTGCGAGCCTTACGAACGCACATACGCATTGCTGCCCCCAGGCTACGGCTTTGAATGGATCAGTGCGCTGGAGGAGATATGGGAGCAACATCGCTTCACGATCGGGGTCAATGCCAACGATGCATTTGCGTGGGCCAATGGCGCACTCAAGTGTACGGTGTTAGCCCTAAACCCAAGCGCCTGGAATATCGATCTGGAAGCATTCTACCACCAGCATTATCCATCAACGATGGACAACGCTATGCACTATATCCCAATCGAGGCAAGTACGCCTGCTGCGTGGGCTGAAGGCGTGCGGTTGCACTACAAGCCGGAACCCGAAGAAGAGCCGGTCACACCACCAGTCGATGTTCCCCATTTCAAAAAGGGGACACGAATTGGCTATCACACAATCGCACCGCGCCAGGTGCCCGCGCATGTCGTCGCTTTGGCGCAGCAAGGCACGGTGGTGCCAGTGTGCAAGTTTGTGAATGACTGGTCAGGAATGAATGTCGTCAAAGCCGGTTCGCCGCAGACGCTGATTGTGGCGCGAAAGACTTTCGGCGGGGATGAAGGCGTGTCCGGCCTGTTGCCTATGAACGAGATGCAGATGGCGCAAGAGGCTAAGCGCCTGATGTCAGCACTCTATAACAAGTGTTTGACAGAACGGCAGTATGACGGTGACCGGCTGCAATACATCGACTATCTGGAATCGCCGGTCAATGAAGCCGACCCGCCCGGTGCAGAAGGATACGTCAAGTTAGCCAAATTGATGATCTATATGATGGATATCGCCGAAAACTGGGATTTGCCGGTCAAGAAATTGGCGCTGTTCTCGTTGAACGCCGGCACACCGGAATGGGATGAGATGGTAGCTATGATGGAAACAGGCGTGTTCGAGAGGATGCAAGCGGGCGGTCATATCCTCAGTCTGCACGAGGGCGCGCTACCGGTCGCAGGCTACTCGATGGAAACAATGCCCGTCGATCTCTGGTGGGGGCCGGAGCATACGATTCCCGGTGCTCCTGTAGTGCCAGGAAGCGGCGCCCTGAGCTGCCGCTACCGCTATCTGCTGCACTTGATCAGACAGCGTGGGCTGTACATCCCGGTTTTGATCAGTGAGTTCTATGCCGGTGGAGGTTATGACGGAGCAGACCCAGAGAAGATCATCCAGAGAATGGCCTGGTATGACGAGCAAGTGCGCCAAGACCCGGAGGTTATCGGCGTAACGCCGTTCACCTTTGGAGGCAAGGGTATGGGGTGGGACGCGCAAGACTACGATTTCATGCTACCGCGTCTGTTCCAATATACGCTCGAACAGAAGGACCAGCAGAACGCCTAGTCCCAAGCCCTACATGAACGTCGGCGACTGTTGAATACAGTCGCCGACGCGATTTTACCAGAATGCTCCTACCGCCCTACCACCCGCCGCAAGAGCGCGACAAGATCTCGTAGCCAGGCGAAGGCATCACTGCGGCTGGCACCGGTCTGCGAAGCCGGTTGAGTCACAGCCTGCGTCTCCGGCACCGCCTCGACTGGCGCTTCGGGATCGTAGACCGAGACGACCTCGCCGTTGTGATTGAAGAGCACAATCGTCCCGCTTTGCAGGAAAGCGCGCGCGGCGGGATCATCCGCCAGTGCGAAGTACGCCTCGGAGCCGAACTCGATCTCGCGGTCCACTTTGATGTTCGCCGCGATCCACGCCTGGGTGATCGGTTCGTCCACGTTGCCCTGCGCCTGCACGAGCGATAAATCCACGTACTGCCGTGACACCTGCGCCATGCTGCGCTGTTCGCGGTTGAAGACGTTCGCGCCAGTCGCCAGACTTGCCCGGTCGGTTTGCTGGTAGCTCAGATTCTGCGCCCGCGCCTGGACAGTCGTCCGCCCGGAGACCTGGTTCAACTCGGTCTGATTGTCGTACAGCGCCATGTTCTCCATCGACGCTGCGCCGTTCGCCTGCGCCGAAATCACGAAGGTCGTGTATGGCGTGACGATGCCATAGCCCAGGCCCAATTCGCGGATTTCCTCGATCAGCGCCGCGCGCTCGCCTTCGACGCGCACTTCGTCCAGCAGCGCCCCCACCCTGCGTGTGGCCCACAGGCGCGGCACAAAATCGTGATTGCCGGTCGCCGTCAAATCGAAGCGGTAAACGTACTCGCGCGGTTCCTCTCCGGCGCGCCCACGCACCCGTACCGTCACCTGCTCGTTCGTCGCCTCGTAGCGCCCGGTGAGCAGCACGCTCGATCCGCGGAATAGATCGGGCATCATTGGCGGGTACAAGTCGGTGACGCGCATTCCGTCGAACTCCACCTCCACGTCGGTAAGCACAGGATTGGCAATGCGCCC
Organism: Chloroflexota bacterium; assembly: GCA_036845725.1. Lineage (GTDB taxonomy): Bacteria > Chloroflexota > Anaerolineae > B4-G1 > SLSP01 > DSWT01. The sequence continues at coordinate 1,213 of DAIUDK010000237.1, read as the reverse complement.
GTAGAACTCGGAGAGCGCCAGTTCGAGATTTTCGCCGGGTTGGACGTAGGTGACGCTGCCGCCGTTATCGAGCGCCAGCCGGTCGAGCAGGCGCGTGTTCACGTCGTAGCCCACGCCGAAGACGTGCATCCGGGCCTCGACTCGCGCGTTAGTCTGCTGCACCAACTCGGCAATCGTCACATCATCGGTGACGCCCGCCGTGGGCAGGCCATCCGTGAGGAAGACGAGTAACCGTGAAACGCCCGCGCGACTTTCACTGTCTTTGAAAATCGCCAGCCCCGCCTGCAACGCCCCTTCGATGTTCGTGCTGCCACGCGAATTGAGTTGGCGCACAAAATACCGGGCATCGGACAGGGTTCGCTCATCCACCGGCTGTAAACGACCCGCCAGAAGATCGATTTGGCCGTCGAAGCTGACAATCGAGAAGCGGTCGTTGGGATTCAACTGATCCAGGATAAAATGCAAGGCATTGCGTGCCTGCTCGATCTTATCGCCGCTCATACTGCCAGAGCGGTCGATGACGAAAACGATGTCCTTGGGCAGCGCGTCGTCCTGCGCGATGTCGTCATTCGGGGCAAACAGGAAGAGGAAATGGTCGCGCTCCGCACGTTCACCGGTCAGCAGGCCGCTGCCAAAGCCGCCTTCTGCCGGGCTAAAAAAGAGGTCGAAGTCTTCGGCAGGATTGACGTATTGCGCCTCCCACGTCACCCATGCGCGGTTCGCGTCCAGGCGCTCCGTCGTCACATCATGGGACGAACTGTAAAGCGTGCCCAGGCCGCCAGACGACGTCACGTCCACGGTGAGCGTCACCTCATCTACTGGTGTAGAGGCATACTGCTCGGTGCTCAGGATGTAGCGGTAGTGAAGCATCCCACCTGTAGGGGCGAGCACCTGCTCATATTCGAGCGTCATCTTGCGCGACGCGCGGGCGGGCAGGGTTACATCGAAGGCGATGCTCTCCCAGTCGGCATACTGCAACAGCGACGGATCGCGGCGCTGCGCGACCATGTCGTACAACGCGGCGTTCGTCGTCGCCACGTCCTGGTGCGTCACCGTCTGCACCTGCCCGCCGACGCGCGCCTCGAAGCGGGCGAGGATCGCATCCTGCGGCACAGGGAAAAAGTAGCGCCCGTCCACGGGGAAATCGTGCGGATTGACGAACTCCTGCTCTACCCGCGTGACCGCGTGGTTATCCTCGATGGTCACGGTGACG
>DAIUDK010000236.1:0-3761 GCA_036845725.1 Chloroflexota bacterium | reverse complement strand
GGTCGCAGACTCCGGGGCGCATCTGCTCGCAACGCGGATGGAACGGGCAGCCGGGTGGCGTCTCGTACGGCTCCGGCACGACGCCGCGGATGGAGTAGAGGCGTGCGTTACGGTCGCGCGGCCCTAGGCGCGGAATGGAGCGTAGAAGCGCCTGCGTGTAGGGGTGTTTGGCATTGTAGAACAGTGTATCCACGTCGGTCTCCTCGACGACGCGGCCCAGGTACATTACCAGGACGCGCTCCGTCATCTGCGCGATGAGGCCCAGGTTGTGCGTGATGAAGAGGATCGCCATGCCGAATTCGTGCTGCAGGTCGAGCATCAACTGGAGGATTTGCGCCTCGGTGGTGACGTCGAGCGCGGTCGTCGGTTCGTCGGCGATAAGCAGGCTCGGATAGCAGGACAGCGCCAGCGCGATCATCGCCCGCTGGCACATCCCGCCGCTCAGTTGGTGCGGATAGCGATGGACGGTGCGTGACGGATTGGGCATCCCCACTTTGCCCAACATATCGATGGCCTGTTGGAGCGCCTGTTCTTTGGAGATCGGCTGGTGGAGCTGGATTGCCTCGACGATGTGGTGTCCAATGGTGTACACCGGGTTGAACGACGATGTTGGCTCCTGGAAGATCATCGCGATTTCGAGGCCGCGAATAAAGCGCAGCGTCGCGTCGTCCGCATCGAGCGCGGTCAAGTCCACCGTCTCAGCCTGGTTGCCCACTGGCCGGTGATAGAGGATTTGTCCACCCGCTATGGCGCCCGGCGGCGGCACGATGCGCAGGATCGAGCGCGCCATGACGGACTTGCCGCAGCCGCTTTCCCCCACCAGCCCCACCGTCTCACCGCGATGCAGTGTGAAGCTGGCGCCGTCCACCGCCCGCACCAGCCCCCCGGACGTTGGGAAGTGCGTGTGTAGGTCTTTGACTTCAAGCAAGATGGGACTTCGGTTTGGCATACGCTCCCTCAATAACAAGACGCTTGCGCGGGATCATAATCCCGCGCTGACATGGCAACGGCGGATTGTGATCCGCCGGAAGCGTTGTAGGGAATATTTCCTCGATAGGCCTTTAATGCACGCATAAGATGCGTAAAGTGTATGGTTCTAGTGTCAGATCGAGTGATTCGGCGGCTGCGGTTTCCGTCAGCGCCAGCGGATCGATCCACGTTGCGTTGCCTTCGGCGGAGACGGTGAGCGTTGTGTGCAGTGGCGTCAATCCTTCGTTGACGAGGATGTAGTAATGGATGCCTTCCTTGATGACGTGCCGGTAGCGTAAGTCCGGCGCGGGCGGCGTCGCGGTGAGATCGGGCGGGACGAGGCGATCTATCGCGGCCAGGAAATCCTCAACGGATTGAACGGATTTAACGGATGGGAGGGGCGAGGATTGCCAGGCGATCAGCCGTCCGGCCTCGGCGAGGGTTTGCAGGGCGGGTTTGGCTTCTTTGGGAATGGCGGTCAGGCCGTCGATGATCGCAACCGGGTAGTGCATCCCGGTGATGAAGATGCCTTCCGGCGTGACGGCTGCGTCTTCCCACAGGTGGCGCAGTTCCAGATAGTTGAAATCGCGCTGGTGTTGGAAGCAAAGTTTGGCCGCGTTCCACGGCAGATCGATGGATTCGGTCAGGATGGCGATGTGACAGACATGTCCGGGCGCGTCGCCCGCGCTGTCCGTGTTGAGCCAGCTCATCCGCCGGACGTAATCGGCGAACGGCTTGTACTCGTCCCACCACGGGCTGTGGGGGCCGACGTCGGGCGGGCGTTCGTCCTTGCGCGGGCCGCGGATCGAGTAGAAGAAGGCGTGCGGGTAGAGCAGATTCACGCCGCGCACGAAGCACCAATCCACCAGCCACTTCATCTCCTCCCAGGTAAAGCCGTGCCCGTAAGCGCCGAAGCACTCGTTGCTGTTGCGCCACCGTCCCAGGTGCAGCGCGGCGGACGACGAGCACTTTCCCTGGGTGGACTCCGGCCCTTCCAGCGCCGTCGGGCCGGGCAACACCCAGCGCCACACGATGTCCTGTCCGGGGATGTGGAAGTAGCGCAGGTAACCGATGTCGTCGCCGCGCCCCGGATGGCCCGTGAGCGCGATCCCGTGCGCCTCGCACCATTCGTAAAGCTGGCGGTAGAAGGTTTCTTCCAGACGGTGGGCCAGCGCGCATTTGTAATCCTCGCGGTAGCGTTCCGCGTCCGGTTCGTCGTCGTACCACAGCGCGGGCAGGTGCGGCGTGAAGTCGTAGCCGAGGTAAGCGTTGACGTGTTCCAGGATGCCCGTCGTGCCAGGCCAGATATCGCGCTCGCGCGGGCGACCAAGCAGTCCTGGCTCGTCGGTGAAGATGGCACGGATCGTCTTGCCGAAGTGGTCGCCCAGTGCCTCGGCGTACCGGGCGTAGACCAGGCGGATGAACGTCGCCGTCGCGTCGGGATTGAGGATGTCGGCGGCGGGCGGTGTGTCCTCCTCAGGCCCCTCGCCGATGTAGTGGAGCCCGCGGATCACGGCGTTGACGGGGCGGTCGATGATGGCGATGCGTTGGCCGTTGGGGCGTTCGAAGGTGGCGACGAGATTGGTCAACGGATTTAACGGATGAAACGGATTTTTTGAATGGTTATCGAGGTCGATTATTGCCAGGCAACGGCATTGGTAAGCGGGGTTCGCGGCGACGACTTGTCCGGAGGAGGAACCGGAGGGGTACATCCCCTCGTCGTAGAGGATGACGAACATATCGCGGCGCTGCGCCTCTTCGATGGCGATGCGCATGAAGTACAGCATCCGATCGGACATCCACCCGATGTCGCGGGGCAGTCCCACACGCGGATGGATGACGAAACCGTAGACGTCGTGCGCCTCGAAATCCGCAATCTGCCGGACGATTTCCGCTTCGTCCAGCACGTCGTTCCAGAACCAGAACGGCGCTAGACTGAATTCGCGGGGTGGGTTGAGAAATGCTTCGATCATTTGTGGATACCTCGTTTCTCGTGAACAAGAACCATGACGCAGTATAGGCAAAGTTGGAAAATGTCCAGCATCACCCTCCCAGCCACCATTTGCCTCGCCTGAGTTCTCCCGTATAATGCAGACAAAGGAGAAAGCGATGAGCACAATTTACAAACTTCCACTGGTTTTGGAACCGCAGCCCGAAGGCGGTTTTACCGTGACGTGCCCATTTCTGCCAGAGTTGATCACGGAAGGCGACTCGATCAAAGAGGCGTTGGAAAACGCCGAAGACGCGCTGCAGGCTGTGATCGAGGCTTATAGTGATTTAGGCCGTCCCTTACCCACAGCATTACAACCGCTGGCGCCGGTCGCGCCTATGTGGCTCGAAACGGCCGTCGCTGTCTCATGAAGTACCGCGAAGTCACCCAGAAACTGCGCGCCTTGGGTTGCGAAGAGCTGGCACGCCGCAGTGGAGGTTCACATCGCAAGTGGTACAACCCGGCAACGGACCAGATGGCTTCCTTGCCTGATTGGGGCAGCAAAGACCTGAAATTAGGAACACTGCGCGCCGTCGTGCGCCAACTAGGGTTGGATTGGGAAGCCTTCCGTAACGCCTAGAGGCGAGGAACCGCCTTAACTTTTACGCCCCCAACTCCTTCAACATCGGCACGGTGCGGCTAACCCACGCCAATGCAGGGTCGTCCGCTGTGGCCTGGATGCGGTGCTCGCCGGCGAGGAACCACAGGTAGTAGGTCATATAGCCCGGCGCGCTGACGACGGTGTGATAGCCGTGCGGGGCCATGAGGATGGTGTTGTCGCGCACGGTGAAGTTTTCCTCCA
>DAIUDK010000235.1:0-3791 GCA_036845725.1 Chloroflexota bacterium | reverse complement strand
CTTTGCCGTTTGTTGTTCCGTACGCAATCCGATTGTCCCCAGGCCATACATCCAGACTGCTGACCTCGCCCTCAATTGTGAGTTGCCGAGGTGAATGCTCGCCCGGTGAAAGTAACCAGATTTTGCTATCACTCAGAAGATAGAGCGGAAGTGGCATTTCCGCACCTGTTGGGGTTGCCGTTGCTGTTGGCATGGTAGTTGGCGTTGAGGCTTCGATGGTTGCGGTGGCAGTTGCCGTTGGCGGTGGAGACGTGGTTGGGATGGGAGATGTCTCTTTCGTACAAGCCGTTATCAGCAATAGAATCGACAGCCAACAGAAAAGTCTCGATGATGGTTTCATGCTCCCCTCGACATTGACACATCCTGTTAAAAACGACAACGTTTAGATTATAGCACTTCTTGTTTATCTGGCAGGTTACGACTCTGTAATCTCCACATAACCGGTTTGAAACCTCAATGTTGGATACTGGAACCTGGAAGCAGATGCTTGGGGCATATTCCAGGATCGGGTATCGAACAACCAGCAACGAGTCTCAGGAGGCTATGGATGAAACGTGGGTGGATTGTTCTGTTGGGCATTGTGGCCTTAGCGGCGGTGGGCGGCGCATGGTATTGGGGATCGCGCAGCGCGCAGGCGGAGACAGCGCCGGTGGTGGAAGCGCCGCCCGTCGTCGCGGTGACGCGCGGCGATGTGGCGCAGACGGTCGCTGCGCCTGGCAGGTTGGTGGGGACGCGGCAGGTCACGCTCGCGCCGGATGTGGGCGGGCGATTGGCCGAGGTCGCTGTACGGCCCGGTGATACCGTCGCAGCGGGCGATGTGCTGGCGCGTTTGGCGACCGCCGAATTGGAACGCGCCATCGCCGAAGCCGAGCTGAACCTCCGCCAGACGCAGCTCGATCTGGAAAAGCTCCAACGCCCTGTGGATGAGGTCGAACTGCGCGCCGCCGAACACGCGGTATCGCAGGCGGCGTCCGCGCTGAGCCTTGCGCAAGCCAGGCGTGGACAGACGCTTGCCGGGGATTTGTTTCTCAACGGTCTGGCGAACGCGCGCACTTCGTACAACGACAAGAAGGAATGGTACGAATCGCGCCAGCGGCTTTACAACGAGGGCAAGCTGGAATCATTCTGGTTCGTCGATCAGGCCCGGCTCGAGTTCGAGGAAGCACAGAAGCATCTTCAGGCGCTCGAAGCGCAGGCGGCTCTGGAACAGCGCGGCGCCGATAGCGAGGTGACACGGGCTGCACAAGCCTACCAGGAGGCGCAGGGTAAGCTGGCGGCCTTGCAAAAGGGACGCGATCTGCTGGAAGTGGAAGCCGCGCAGCTCCAGGTGCAGGCCGCGCAGATGGCGGTGGATAAAGCGCGTGACGCGCTCGACGCCGCCGTCATTGTCGCACCCTTCGACGGGGTGGTGCTGGACGTCAAAGCCGCCGTCGGAGAGTCGGTCAACGCGGGCAGCCCGCTGTTTGTCCTCAGCAACCCGCGCGCCGTTGAAATCGAAGCTTCCGTCATCGAAGAGGACTACCCTCTCGTCGAAGTTGGTCAGGCCGTCGAGTTGTTCTTCGATGCGCAGCCGGACGTGATGCCGAAGGCGTCGGTGGCGCGCATTGTGCCGCTCCGCATGTCCGGCGACCGTCCGCTGTATCCCGTCATCGTCAGGGTGGATGAAACGCTGCCGGATACGCTCGCGCCGGGGATGACGGCGGATGCCTCGATCATCCTCGACTCGCGTGAGGATGTGTTGCGCCTTCCGCGCTCCGTCGTCCGCGCGCGCGGCGATGGTACGGCGGTTGTCAAGGTGTGGGATGGGCAAGCTGTTACCGAACGTGTCGTCAAAGTGGGGCTGCGTGGCGATACCTACGTGGAAATCCTCGAAGGGCTGCACGAGGGCGAACAGGTGGTGGCGGAATGAATCAAGAAGCAAGAGACAAGAAGCAAGAGTCAAGAGAGACGGATCAGTGGATCATCGAGACGAAAAACTTGTCGCGCACCTACCGTCTGGGCGATACGGAGGTTCACGCGCTGCGTGGGGTGGATGTGCGGATTGCGTCGGGGGAGTTTGTGGCGCTGATGGGGGCGTCGGGCAGCGGAAAGTCCACGCTGCTGCATCTACTCGGCTGTCTTGATACGCCGACGGACGGCGTTTACCGGCTCGAGAGTGAGGATGTGAGCCGCCTTTCGCATCGCGCTCGTGCCGATGTGCGCAACCGGCGCATCGGGTTCATTTTTCAGAGTTTCAACTTGCTAGGGCGAGCGTCGGCACTGGATAACGCGATGTTGCCGTTGCTTTACCGGGGACGTGTCAAAGGCGCGGCGCAACAGGCCATGGAGGCTCTGGCCCGCGTGGGTCTGGCCGCTCGCGCTTCCCACCGTCCGCGGGAGATGTCGGGCGGCGAACAACAGCGCGTCGCTATCGCCCGCGCCCTGGTCGCCGACCCCGCCATCGTGCTGGCTGACGAACCGACGGGCAACCTCGACAGCCGCACCGGCGAGGAGATCATGCAACTACTATCCGCCCTCCACGCCGAAGGCCGTACCATTGTCATGGTCACGCACGACGATCACGTCGCCAGCTACGCCGGGCGCATCCTGCGGATGAAAGACGGCCGGTTGGAATCATGAACCATGATTCATGATTCTTGTATCGGGAGAGAGACAATGACTTTGTACAATACATTCAAGACAGCCTTGCTCGGTCTGTGGGCGAATAAGCTGCGCGCGATGTTGACGACGTTGGGCGTCATCATCGGTGTGGCGTCGGTGATTGCGATGTTGGCGCTCGGCAATGGGGCGCGGGCGGCGGTTGAAGCCAGCTTTCGTTTCCTCGGCGCGGATCAGGTGCAAATCAGCGAGCGTCGGACGATTCAGGATGGTGAATTCCGCCCGGTGGGAGCCAAGCTCACGTACAGCGATGGACTGGCGATGCCGTCGGCCGTTCCGCTGGTGCGGCGCGTCTCGATGTCGTTGGGCGGTTCGGCCAAAGTGCGGCGCGAGCGGGTGACGTTGGACATGGGTTTCGTCGCCACCACCGCCGACGCGTTGGAACAGGCTGTCTCCACGGGCGACTACCAGCCGGTGGGCCACCCGGAAGGCGCTCCCCTCACAGCGGAGGACTTTGTCGGCCAGGGACGGTTCTTCTCGCCGGCGGAAGTGGTGGACGGCGCCGAGGTCTGCGTATTAGGGGCGCAGACTGCCGCCGACCTCTTTGAAGGCGACGATCCGGTGGGCGAAACGATCCACGTCAACCGGATGCGCTGTCTGGTGGTGGGGGTGATCGCGGAATTGGAGAGCGCGGATGCGAAAGAGCGCTATCGCAGTCAGGTGAATGAGGCGCTCTATATGCCGATCAGCACGGCGATCCGCGCTTTCTATGAGACGGAACCGTCGGTCAACATCACAGCCTACGTACGCGATGAAAAGCGAATAACTGAGGCTAAGGCGCAAATCGTCACCTACCTGCGGGATCGTCACACCATTGAGAAAAACGAAGCGGGCAACTACGAGGACGATTTCGACATCACGACGCGGCAGGACGTCCTCGGCGCGCAGCAGGAAGCGGCGAACACCTTTGCAGTGCTCCTGGCGGCGATGGCGGTGGTGTCGCTGGTGGTGGGCGGTATCGGCATTATGAATGTGATGCTGGTCAGCGTCACCGAGCGCACGCGCGAGATCGGTACGCGGCTGGCAGTGGGAGCGCAGCGCAGCGATATCGTGCGGCAGTTCCTGCTCGAAGCGGTGCTGCTCAGCGCGGTCGGGGGTGTTTTCGGCGTCGCGGTCGGCATTCTGACAATTCC
>DAIUDK010000234.1:0-3807 GCA_036845725.1 Chloroflexota bacterium | reverse complement strand
GTTCTTTAGTTTACTCGTGGCATTTATCTTTTTCGTTGGGGGTATTGTTTATGGTCCCATTGACGGCATTACAGCCGGGGCAGGCCGGCTTGATCCACCAACTGCGCGGCGGACATCGCTTTGTTTCACGATTGGCGGCGCTTGGCTTCACGCCGGGCGCGCCGGTGACGGTCACACGCAATCACGGTATCGGCCCGTTGATCGTCGCGGTGCGGGAGACGCAGGTGGCGCTCGGACGTGGCGAGGCCAATCACGTTATAGTTTATCTGGAGGAGGACGGCGATGCAGCGGTTAGCCAGGGTTGAGACCGACACAGCAGCGCCGCACGTTGGCGAATGTGTCACCATCAAGGTGGCGCTGGCCGGGCAGCCGAACGTGGGGAAGTCCACCATTTTCAACGGACTGACCGGGATGAACCAGCACGTCGGCAACTGGCCCGGCAAGACGGTGGAACAGAAAACCGGCGGTTGTATGCGCGGTGACAAGCAGTTCGATTTCGTCGATTTGCCGGGAACGTACAGCCTGACGGCGAATTCGGTGGAGGAGCGGGTGGCGCGCGATTACATCCTCCACGAGCGCCCTGATGTGGTGGTGGCCGTCGTCGATGCGGCGATCCCGGAGCGCAGCCTGTATCTGCTGGCCGAATTGCTGCTCTTACCGGCGCCGGTGGTGTTGGTGTTGAACATGATGGATGTCGCCGCGCAGGAGGGCATCCAGGTGGAGCCGCGCGTGTTGGAAGCTGCGCTCGGCATCCCCGTTGCGCCGATGGCAGCGACGAAGGGCCAGGGTTTCGAGGCGCTGTTGGAGGCCGTGGTCGCGGTGTGGGAAGGCGCGTATCCCTACAATCCGCATCGTCCCGTGATTCTGCCCGCGCACCAGACGGTGCTGGAGGAACTGATCACGTGGGTCGCCGCCGCCGTCCCCAAACCCTATCCGGCGGATTGGGTCGCATTGAAGCTGCTGGAGGGCGACGACGAGATCGTGGCGCTGATGCAGTCGGCGCTGCCGGCTGAGATGTGGACGCGCGTCCACGATACCTTGCTCAGTCACGAGGACGCGATCCTCGACATTGCCGGAGCGCGTTATGCCTGGATTGCGCGTATGATTCGCGCGGCGGTCGTCCGCCCGAAGGTCGGCCAAATGGGGCTGACGGCGCGCTTGGACCGGGTGCTGACGCATCCACTGTGGGGGACGCTGGCCTTGTTGGGCGTGCTGGCGGTCGTCTTCTGGCTGACGTACGCTATTGGCTCGCCGTTACAGGGTTGGCTGGACGCCTTGATCCAGCAGGGAGCGGGGGCGCTACACGATACGCTGCAAGGCACGCTGCCGCATTGGACGATTGATTTGCTCGCCGATGGTTTGATCGGCGGTGCGGGAATGGTTGTCACATTCCTGCCGATCCTCGTGATCTTCTTCGCCGTGCTTGGCTTCCTCGAAGACACCGGCTACATGGCCCGCGCGGCTTACATCACTGACCGCTTTATGCACGCGATGGGGCTGCACGGCAAGAGTTTCCTGCCGCTGCTCCTCGGCTTCGGCTGCAACGTCCCGGCGATTCTGGGCACGCGTATCATCGAGACGAAACGCGCGCGCTGGCTCACCATTCTGCTGGCCCCGTTGATCCCCTGCACCGCGCGTATGGCCGTGATCGCCATACTCGCGCCGGTTTTCTTCGGCCGGGCGGCGGTGTGGGTGGCCTGGGGATTGGTCGCCGTCAACCTGGGTGTGCTGGCGGTCCTGGGCATCGTCTTCCACCGCTTCGTGCTCAAGGGCGAGCAGTCGATGTTCATCATGGAACTACCTCTCTATCACCTGCCCAACGCGCGCACGATCGGCCTATACGTCTGGCAGAACGTGGTCGCATTCTTGCAGAAGGCCGGGACGGTGATCCTGGCGGCATCGGTGGTGGTGTGGGTGCTCTCGTACTTCCCCGCCGACGGCGACGTGACACAGAGCTATCTGGCGTGGATCGGGCGCGGTCTCGCGCCAATCGGCGCGCTGATGGGCCTGCCGTGGATGCTGATGATCGCGCTGCTCACCAGTTTCGTGGCGAAGGAGAACACCATCGCCACACTCGGCGTGCTCTACGGCAACTTCGAGGCGACGTTGCCAGCGCTGATCACCCCGCCGGCCGCGCTGGGCTTCTTGATCGTGCAGATGCTCTTCATCCCCTGCGTCGCGACGGTGGCGGCGGTGAAACAGGAGACGCGCTCCTGGGCGTGGACGTTGCTTAGCCTGGGACTGATGCTCGTGATCTCGCTCGGGGCGGGCATCCTCGTTTACCAGGTGGGCACGCTTTTGGCGGGCGGCTGAGATGCTCAAGGCGCTACTGGCGTTGATCCGCGACGATGCCTACCGCACCCCGCAGGAACTGGCGGAGGCGCTGGCCGTCCCCACACCGCTGGTCGAGCAGATGCTGGCGCAGTTGGTGGAAGGCGGCTACCTCGTTGTGCCGGAAGCGTGCGCGATGGGGTGCAGTGGCTGTTCACTGGCGCAGGCGTGCGCTGTGCGTCCTGGCGGTTTGCGTTTCTGGACGTTGACGGCTAAAGGGATTAGTGCCTGTTTGTAAACGTGCCGGTGACGGTCGCCAGCATGGACGTCGCGCCCGGCGAGATCATCCACATGGACGAAAACGGCGCGGTGAAGTTCCCGGCGGATAGGCTGGAAGCCGTCCTCACCAATGTTCGCAAACTGCGTGATGAGGAAACCGCTCGTATGGGTGCATTGCGTAACGCGAAAAACGCCGCAGAAGTGCGAGCGGTTTTCGGCGGGCAAACTTATGCGAAGAAATCGTAAATAAGGAGATTCCTATCAATGAAAATCACCGACGTACAAGCCTGCGTGATTGGCCGCCACGAGCCGGATAGCGGTGGCAGCGTGTGGACGTTCGTCCGCGTGTACACCGACGAGGGGATCGTCGGCACCGGTGAGTGCAACTCAGCCTCGGCGGCTTCGGGGTTCGCCGTCAAACAAGCCATCGAAGTGATGAAGCACTTCCTCATCGGCAAAGACCCGACCAACACCGGGCCAATCTACGAAATGCTGCGGCGCTTCGGGCGCTACGGCGGCACCTCTGACCCGCCCATCATCTTCGCCATCACCGGCATCGAAAACGCGCTGTACGACATCACCGGGAAGGCACTCGGCGTGCCGGTCTACAAACTGCTCGGCGGCAAGTACCGCGACAAGATTCGCCTCTATGCCGACCTGCACGCCGGCGACGACGAATCGCCCGCCGCCTACGCCGCGAAAGCGCAGGAGGTTATTGCGGAAGAAGGATACAGCGCAGTCAAGTATGAAGTTTTTATGAACAATTCGTGTGGAATCGTTGAAACTCAGCTTTTCTGGATCGACGATGTCCAGTGTGATGCAGCCTGACATTCCTCAGCGCCTGCCTTGGGAATTGGTCAGGTGCAGGAGTCTGTAATTGTTCACTGGCAAGTTGGTTGTTGTTTGAAAGAGTTTTCGAATGGCAATCAAGCGCGGTCGGCCAGTTTCGAGATAAAGGCGTTGCTCATCCTCCCCCGCACACCCTCGTCGCCTCCCTGCACACTGCCATCTCCTCCGCCGGCGCGTACACCACCAAAATGCTCCCATCGTCCTGTCGCTGCCACCTCCCCGCCGGCACCGCTAACCCCGGCAACCTCGCCTCGTCCGGCGGGATGACCACCCGTAGCGGAAATCGCGTGTCATCGCCGACCACCGCCATCACCCACGCCCGCACATCGCCGCCAGCCTGATAATACTCCGTCACATCATTGCCTTCCGGCACGCGCACCGGCGTCACCCGCGCCGACAACGCCGCCA
>DAIUDK010000233.1:0-3879 GCA_036845725.1 Chloroflexota bacterium | reverse complement strand
GTGGGCAGGCGCTCGACTTCGCTCAGAATCGGCGGGAAGATCAGCTCCAGGGCCTCGATCAACGTAAAGCCGTAGCGGTGGATGAAGGTTTCGAGCAGCCGGTTGACGTCCTGTGAGTCGCTGCCGCCGTCCACCAACTGCGTCCCCAGCATCTCGGCCTGTTCGCGCAGGCGGATGATCGTGTTGATCTCACCGTAAGAGCGGTTCCTGCGCCAACGCCAACCGGCCCAACGCCTGGCGGCGCGTTACCCCGGGACACTCCAACAGCAGGTCGGCGCCACTTTCGGCGATGAGATCCAACGCGCGCGCCTGCCATTGTTGAACGTGCGCGCGCGGCGCGTTGGGAATCATCAGATGCCCGACGAAGAAGCGCTTGTCGTCGGACAGCCACGCGGGCCGCCCGGCCTCTTCGAGCGCGATAGCCCACAGGCTGCGCGGAATGTCGGTGAGCACGCCGCAGCCGTCCCCCCTCGCTCTGCACGTCGCCGGAGCGATGCCCCATCTGGCTCAAGGCTTCGATGATGCGCTTGAGGTTCCCATGGGTGGCTTCGCCGCTCGTGCGGATTGAAGCCACGATAGCACAGGCGTCGTGTTCGTCGACGCGCTGGCGCGGATACAGATGCGTCAATGATGGTGTTTCCATAGGCCCCCCTCCTGTGGAAATAGCCTGATAGTTGATAGTCAGATAGTCCGGTAGTCGTTAGTCTCCTGGTCTGATTGTCGCGGTGGCATGGCTGGTTACCGTATAATAACAATTCGCTCCCTAATAGTAGGGAGCGGATGTTTTTGGCGACAATCTTTATTGTACCTTGTAATGCGGAGGAGACAAGAGAGAAGAATCATGAATCATAATTCTTTTCTGCGGGCAGAGTGAAATAGAAGCAACTGCCCTCGCCGGGCGCGCTGATGACGCCGACTTCACCGCCGAGTTTTTCGACGATGCGACGGACAATGGAGAGGCCCAGGCCGTGGCCTTGCGCGCGTATCTGCTCCAGGCGGGTGAATGGTGCAAACAACTTGGCCTGCGCCTCCGATGTGAGGCCAGGGCCATTATCGCGCACCCAGAACTGGACACTGGTTACTGGTTGCTGATTGCCGCTTGCTGGTTGCCCGATATCCAATGTTGGATCAAGTCCCAAGCTCCCAGCTTCAAGTATCGTGTAGCCCAGTTCGACGTGTGGCGAGATGCCATCCTGGGGACGTCCACCGTACTTGAGTGCGTTGCTGATGTAGTTAGCCCACACTTCTTCGACCCACTGGGCGTGGCCAAGTGCCACAGGCCATTCGGCGAGATCGGGCATGTTGACATGCGCTCCCGTTTCTTTGACGACCAACTCAAATCGCGCGCATGCCTCTTGGACGATCTCCCCCATCGCCAGAGGAACAGGAGTCACCTCTTCTTTGCGTATCTTGGCCAATAATAATAACTCTCTGATGATAATATCCAGTTTTTCGCTGTAACGTCGCAGTGTCAAAATAGAAGTAGAAAGGTCAGCATAAGATAATGCTTGATAGTCCTGCTCCAAAAGTCGTGCATAGCCGATGACCAGCCCCAACGGCTCCCTGAGGTCGTGGGCGACGGTGTGTGCAAAAGCATCCAATTCGGCGTTTTGCGCCGCCAGTTGTTCGGCGTTACGCCGCAGTGCCTCTTCCGCCTCCTTGCGCGCAGTGATGTCTTCTTTGATCGCAATATAGTTGGTGGTTTGCCCGGTGGCGTCTTGCACCGGCGCAATGGTGGACGATTCCCAATACAGCGTGCCGTCTTTGCGCCGGTTACGGAACTCACCACGCCAAATCTGCCCGCTTCTGATCGTGTCCCACAAAACCCGGTAGAAGTCGGCATCCTGCTCACCTGAGTACAAACGGCTATGATCTTGCCCTAACATCTCACGCGCGGTGTAACCGGTGACTTCTTCAAAGCGCGGGTTGACGTATTGTATGACGCCGGCAGTGTCCGTGATCTCGATGATGCTGCCACTTTGCTCGATCGCCAACGTAAGTTTGCGCAGTTCAAGATTCTGCGCCTCCAACTGTCCGGCGTGATCGCGCAGCGCCTGGTAAAGCCGGGCGTTCTCGATCGCAACAGCAGCTTGAGCGGCAAACGTCTCGGCCAGCCGAGCATGTTCCGGCGTGTAAAACCTCGGCTCGATCTTATCCAACGTGATCATCCCGATCAATCGGTCGCCTACGAACATCGGCGCACCGAGCCAGGAACGGATACCGGCCTCGGCATGGGGCGACTGGTGAAAGCCCGCATACACTGCCGGTCCATCATCCACAATGAATGGCGCCCGCGAGCGTATCACTTCAAAGTTAGGGTTGTCCGTTTGTTCGGGGTCGAATGTGACACCGATAATCTCTTCCCAATTGGTGAATCCGCGCCCGCCGACAATCTCCAGCCACGGTTTACCTTCATCTGGACGTTCGCGCAGTAGTTGGACAGAGGCCGTATCGTAGGGCACCACTTGCTGCAATTGTGCCAAAATGCGATCCATCACCTCATCGTGATCCAACGCGCTTGTGAGCGTCAATGCCGCCGCGCGCAGCGTCTCTGCCTCTTGCCAGAGCGATTGCGACTCCCGCAATAACAGAGATTTCGCCACTGCCAGCGAGATCTGTTGAGCCGTTTGTTCCGCCCGCGCGATCTCATCCGCTGTAAATTGATGGGGTGTATCGTAAGCAATCAAGGCAGCGCCCAGTTTGCGCACACCGGCGATGAGTGGTAACCCGATCATCGAGTGCGCTGGATATTGAGCTGCGATGCGTGGGCTAAGGTAAGGCGTATTGAACACATCTTCGGCAACGAGCGTATGTCCGGCGAGCAATACCGACTCAGTCATCGTTCCTTCGCGTGGTTGAGCCTGGGCCTGCACGATTGGCTGTTCCTTGGAATAGGTATCGCGCAAGGGACCATAAGCAGCGGTGGGGATGACAGTCTGTGTGGCTTCGTCCCACAGCGTGATGTAACAACTGTCGGCATGGAACAGTTCTCCTAACCGGTCGGCCAGAGCCTGTAACATCGTGTACAGATCCGGTGTGTCCAAGGCCACATAAGTGACGTCATTCAACATTGCGAGGAAGCGCTCGCGATCCTCCAACGCCTGGATGGTCTGCTCCAGCAGGGTTCTGCTCTGTCGCAGAGCTTCCTCTGCCCGTTTACGCTCAGAGATGTCACGCGTGACGCCATGGACTTCGATGCAACCGGTACGAGGATTGCGCACAAGTCTGGCCAGTATTTCCGTCCAGGCCAGGGTCCCATCCTTGCAGGGTTGCTGTACTTCTTCGATGAAAGAGCGGGTGCGCCCCGCCTCTTCATCATCAAGAAAGATGGGTAGTTGTTCCGCCAGCAATTGGCGGATGCGAGCCGCATGTTCAGGGGTGAGAGCCTGGTCCATCGGCTGGGCCATGACCTCCTCGGCAGTATAACCACGGAGGCGCTTCACCACAGGGCTGACGTAGGTAAAGCGCTGCGCTTCGACGTCGAGCGTCCAGATAACGTCGCTGATGCTTGCGGTGATAAAACGATACTGTTCTTCGCTGGCACGCAGCGCTTCCTCCGCGCGCTTGCGTTCGTCGATATCGTGATGTGTGCCGATCATCCTTAGGGGTTTGCCATCATCCGTCCATTGAATGATCTTGCCCTGATCAAGAATCCACTTATACGTCCCATCTTTGCACAAGAGGCGATGTTCGTTGTGAAAAACCGGTGCAGCACCGCTAAAATAGGCTTCCAAATCCCGTTGGACACCTGCCGAATCGTCTGGATGAACGCGACTGAGCCATTCGTCTAGCACGTTGTGAATTTCGTGCGGTGCATAGCCCAACATAGTACTCCGTAAAATAAGAAACGCAGAGCTTTTGACAAACCGGTCAAATGTG
>DAIUDK010000232.1:0-3923 GCA_036845725.1 Chloroflexota bacterium | reverse complement strand
GCAGGCGTTGGAGGTGAGAACGCGGGCGGCGATGCCGGTGGAGTGGGCGCAGACGATGAACAACCTGGCGAACGCCTACCAAGGCCGCATTCGCGGAGAGCGGGCGGAAAACCTGGAACGGGCGATCGTGGGGTACGAGCAGGCGTTGGAGGTGATGACGCGGTCGGCGATGCCGGTGGAGTGGGCGCAGACGATGACGAATCTAGCGAACACCTGCCAAAGCCGGATTCGCGGGGAACGGGCGGAGAACCTGGAACGGGCGATCGCGGGGTATGAGCAGGCATTGGAGGTCTTTCGTCTGGATGCGTTACCGGATGACCATCGCCGCGTACAACGGAGTCTGGCGCATCTCTTTTTTGTGCAGCAAGACTGGGATAATGCTGTGACTGCGGCACAAGCGGCTCTGAAGGCCGGGGAACTGCGCTACCAAACGTCCACAACGTCAGAAGCGCGTCAGGCGGAATTAGGGGAAGCCCAAGACGTCCCAACTCTGCTATCATATGCTTTGACCCGTTCGGAAACAGTCTCTCAGGAAGTTTTACGAGCTGCTGTGCTGGTGCTAGAGCAGAATCGCGCGCGTTGGCTCAGTGAAGCCCAGGCCCTACAGGCGCAAAAACCGGTTTTGGCACCAAATGCGGTCTGGCAGACTTTCCTGGAGCGGCGCGCGCAGGTGGGACAGTTTGAAACGGAACTGCGCTTGCCGGACGACGTTCCGGGCAAGCGGGATTATGTCACCCTCAGTGGGTTACTGGGGGATGCGCGCCGGCAATTGCAGGAATCCATTGATCAAGTGCGCGCTTACGCCGAAGACTTTATGCCGGTTTCGGACTGGAAAGACGTTCAGTCCGCGGTCACGCCAGAGCAACCGCTCGTCTACATCGTGGCGACGTCTGTGGGTGGTCTGGCGCTATTGGTGCAGCCGGATGCGATCACCCCTATCTGGCTGGATGCATTGACCGACACGGCTTTGCACGAACGCCTACGGGGTTCTGCGGATGAATCGACCCTGGGCGGTTACCTGGGCGCCTACTTTGCCTGGCGGCGCAACGCGCGTGACGACAAGACCCGGCAGGTCTGGTTTGCCACCCTGCAGACGACGTTGGACTGGCTGGCGGAGGCAGTGATGCAGCCCGTTGTGGCTGCGCTGCAAGAACACAACCTCTCACATGCTGTGCTTGTGCCTACCGATCTGTTGGGCCTGCTGCCCTTGCACGCAGCTGCGCCAGAGGGCTTCGTCTTCACCTACACGCCCAATGCTCGCGCACTATCCACTGCCCGCGAAACCGCAATTGAGATGTCGGACGTGACGTCTCTCCTGGCGGTGGATAATCCCGATAAATCCCTGCTTTCCTCCGCCGACGAGGTTGCTGCCGTCCTGAATACCTTTGCCGAAGATCAACGCCTGCATCTGCCGCACGGGGAGGCTACTGAAGCGGCAGTCCGGGATGCGCTAGTAAATTATGATGTCTGGCACTTCTCCACCCATGGCTGGGCCGGGTGGAACACGCCCCTGGACGGCGGACTGCTCCTGGCAGACAATGCGCGTTTGACGCTGCGCGACCTGCTGCAACTCAAGGCCGATACGCCGGAGTTACGCGCCCGTCTGGCCGTGCTCTCCGCGTGCGAAACCGGCATCCCTGGCACAGCTTTGCCCGACGAGGTCATTTCCCTGCCCACCGGCTTGCTACAGGCGGGTGTCGCGGGCGTCGTCGGAACGTTGTGGTCCGTCAACGATTTCAGCACCGCGATGTTAATGGTGCGTTTCTACGAAGTGTGGCGTGGGGAGGGGCAATCGCCGCCGGAGGCATTGGTCATGGCGCAACGCTGGCTGCAACAGTCCACCACTGCCAAACTGGCAGCCTATTTCAAACACCAGATTCCTGAGTTTGCGCCGGATCGTATGCCGGAAGCTATAGCATCGCGGGCCTATTGGCGCTTCGCGCTCTCGCAAGACCAAAACATCCGGCCTTTTGCGCATCCCTTCTACTGGGCGGGATTCTATTACACCGGCGTTTAGTTCAAACCCAAGAACTTTGATAAGGAGGTCACAATGTCTGATTATTCCAGCGACGACATTCTACAGGCAGTTCTCAAACTGCGTCCTTTCTGGCAGCGTCTTCTGGACGATAACGGCGCCACAGCGGCGGAAAGTCTTGTGCGTGCCGCACAGGGCGATGAAGGTGATGCGCGGCACGCGGTCAACCTGCTACTCGACCTGTTCGAGCAGCACAGTGCTACGGACACACTGCGTCAACAAATAGATGCAGGGGCGCTGGCGTACGGAGAGCCTATCCGAACCTACGATCCGCTGGCAGGACGGATAGGCCCAATGGCGACAACGGGTATCGTCTATCGCTGCCCGGTGGAAGCCTGTCACGTGACCTGGCGTCCCCAAATGGCCGGTCAGCGCATTCCTCACTGTCCGGAACACGGTCAACTTCTGACCCCCAAGTGAGTCCTTTGTCCAGGAGGTAAGAATGTTAAACAAGTTTTGGGAAGCCGTTGGCGGAAAATTGGGCGAGCAGTGGATTGCCGCGCTGTTGCAACCCGCCTTATCCTTTTGGGCGGTGGGCTTGCTGGCGTGGGTCTATCATCAGGCAGATGACTGGCAAGCGTTATTGGACGCGTGGAATAAGCTGGGTAGCACAGAAGCGCAGCTTGCTGTCTTGATCGGGGCGCTGCTGGCGATCCTGGCATCTTCAGTCGTGATGCAATGGGCGCAGGCGTGGTTGTTGCGGTTTCTGGAGGGGTATTGGCCTCGTTTGTTGAATTTTGCCTCTCGCTGGCTACGCAAGAGAATCTGTCATAGATTGACGTCAAAAATGGAGCGCTGGCAAGCCCTTGCTGAAAAAGTGGATGCCCAAGGCGGCGACCTCTTCGGCCTGCTTCCTGCCGAACGCGAGGAATATGCGCGTTTGGATCGTGAAATCCTGCTATTGTATCCTCCTACACAAACGCCACCCCAACCCGAAGATGTCCTCCCGACGGCGTTGGGCAATCGCCTCAAGGCTGCGGAGACACACGCGGGTGCGCGTTATGGGTTGGAGGCCATCATTGCCTGGCCACGTCTGTGGCCGTTGCTGCCGGATGCCATGCGCATCGATGTTGCTGAGGCGCGCGCCCACCTTAACGCCGCCGTGCGCCTTATAGGTTGGGGGATGCTGGCTTGTCTGTGGACGTTTTGGGCGTGGTGGGCGTTGCTAGTGGGCATCGTCGTCGTTGTCCTGGCCTGGTTTCGCGCTTTGAGTGCGGCAGAAACCTACGGGGATCTGCTTCGTGCTGCCTTCGACCTGCATCGCTTTGATCTCTACAAAACTCTGCATTGGCCCCTACCCCGCAAAACCGGTGAAACAGAGCGTGCTCACGGTGAGCAACTGACCCAGTATCTCTTTCGCGGTCTGACGCAATATCCTGTCCGGTTGGTTCATACAGCGGAGTCAGGGAAGAAAGGATAATGATTAACCGAATTGCGATCCTCTGACCGCATATAAGCTATACCACCATATGCTGTGTCTTTATCATTGCTCTTGTCAATCAAACCATCCCCGATCCACGGTGGACTGCTATCACATAACGTGTTGCTCTGTTAGTAGTGGCATTGATCGCTTGATGCCTTGCTCATCACATCTGCCCCAGTGTGATAAGTTATGCCTTGCGCGACCTCGAACTCATCCGCGCCGCCGGCATTGAGGATCTGGAGCCAGTGTTCGCGCTGTTGAAGCAGGCGCTCAATACTGACACGCCTGCTACCGAGGGTGGTTCTGATCTCAGTACAGTCTAATTGCTGTCGCCAGTGTCGTTAAATGATGGACAACGACACTGGCGACAAATTCCCCTATCCTCGTTTTACAATATTCTTCAACTCCGTATCCGCCGGCGGCACAATCCCCGAAATGTCCACGAACTGTACCGGGAAGATTTCC
>DAIUDK010000231.1:1660-3926 GCA_036845725.1 Chloroflexota bacterium | reverse complement strand
GCGACGAACTCCTCCTCGCGCGTCATCCGCACTTTGACCGGATGACCCTTGACCGCTTTCGCCATCAGCGCGACATTGGCCTCAATCGAGATGCCGGCCTTGCCGCCGAAGCCGCCGCCGACATAGGGCGAAATCACGCGGATGTTGCCGTGTGGCACGCCCAGGCTGTTCGACAGCAGATCGCGCTGCGCGAACGGCGATTGCGACGCCGCCCACAACGTCAATTGCCCATCCAAATCCCAGCGCGCCACGGCGATGTGTGTCTCGATGGGCGCGTGCTGGATTTGCGGCATGGCGTACGTCTCTTCGACAATCGCTGCGCATTGCGCCCAGACCGCGTCGCTCACACCCGCGTCCGAGACGTCGCCTTTGCGCAGCTTGAAATGCTCGGAGATGTTCGTCCCCGGCACCGGGAAGATAAAGTTGACGACCTCGTACTTGCCCAGGTCGGGATGGAGCAGCGGCGCGTCGGGTTGCGCGCCCGCGTAGGGGTCGAAGACCGGTTCCAGCAGCTCATATTCGACCTCCACCAGTTTGGCGGCGGCCTCCGCGATCTCCTCGCTCACGGCGACGACGCCCGCCACCGATTCGCCCACGTAGCGCACGCGGTCGTAGGCGAAGATGAAGCGATCTTTGAGGTACAGTCCCAGCCGGGTGGGGTTATCCTGGCCCGTCACCACGGCCTTCACGCCGGGCAAGGCCAGCGCCTTGCTCGTATCAATCTTCTTAATCAACGCGTGCGCCACCGGGCTGTGGACGATTTTCCCGTGGAGCAGCCCCGGCCCGAAAGCCATGTCATCCACGTACTTCGCCGCTCCGGTGACTTTCTCGAACGCATCCACGCGCGGGACGCTTTTACCGACGGGATTTGAAGTTTGGCTAGTCATCTTTCGTACCTCCCGCTACGTCTTGAATCGCTTCCACAATCCGCGTATACCCTGTACAGCGACATAGGTTACCGACGAGGGCGTGGCGGATTTCGTCTTCGGTGGGATGTGGGTTGTGGTCGAGCAGGGCTTTGGCAGACATCAGCATCCCCGGCGTGCAGAAGCCGCATTGGACAGCATTGTGTTCGATGAAGGCGGTTTGCAAGGGGTGTAGGTCACCGTCTTTGCTCAGGCCCTCGACGGTCTCGATGGTCGCGCCATCCGCTTCCACTGCGAGCACCTGGCACGAGTTGACCGCCAAGCCGTTCATAATCACCGTGCATGCCCCGCACTCACCGTTCTCACAGCCGATTTTGGGGCTGGTGATGCCGAGTTGTTCGCGCAGCACCTTGAGCAGCGTGTGATGCGATTGCACGGCGACGGTGTAGGCATCGTTATTGATGGTTAGTGTGATTTCGTGTAACATAATGACTCCTTTGCGTTCAAGCGCCTAAATGCAACAGCGTCAAAACGCGCTGAATTGCCCGCCGGCTGATGTTCACTACCATCATTTGCCGGTACTCGGCGCTGGCGCGGACGTCGTCGATCGGACTGCAGCAACCGTAGGCCGCAGCGGCGGCTTCGTCGATGTGGGCGGCGTCGTGGCCGGTGTTCAGAATCGCCTCGGCTTGTGGGGAGCGGATCGGCGTGGGGGCCACTGCGCCGAGCGCCATACGCCACCGGTAGCCACCGTCGTGAGGATAAGCCATCACCGCCACGCCGACGACGGCCAGATCACCGGCTTTGCGGCGGCTGAGCTTTTCGTAGACACCGACGCTGCCTGCCGGGGGTTTGGGGATGAGAATTCCCACAATCAACTCGCCTTTTTTCAGCGCGTTGCGCTTGGGTCCGGCGAAGAATTCGTCAACTGGAATTGAGCGATCGCCCTCCGGCCCCTTGACCAGCACGGACGCCTCCAGCACGAGTAGCGCGGGCGCGGAGTCGGCGGCGGGGGAAGCCGTGCCCAGGTTGCCGCCGAGCGTCGCGCGATTGCGGACCTGCTCGTTGCCCATCGCGGTGGCAGCCTGCGCCAGGATATCCCAATGCGAACGCACCAGCGTCGAGCGCGCAATCTCGTTCATCCGCACCGCCGCTCCGACGTAGAGACACTCACCGGGCGCGCAGCCGCAGCATGGTTCCAGCCCTTCGACCTTGAGATCACGCAGGCCGGGCAGCCCTTTGACATCTACCACACCGTCGGGCTTCCACGCCCCATCGCGGGTGTGAGGAATGAGATCGGTTGCCCCGGCCAATGGATACATCACCTTGCCGGGTAAAGTCAATAGCTTGAACGCATCATCGAAATCCTTCGGTTTGTAATACTCGAATGGTTGCATAGT
>DAIUDK010000231.1:0-1560 GCA_036845725.1 Chloroflexota bacterium | reverse complement strand
ACTCGATGTTACTGCGTTCTTTGACGCCGAAGCGGGAGGGTGGGAGCAGGATGAAGATCAGGTTGATCAAGATACCGACGATGGCAGCGAAAACGATAGCGGGAATGCCATCTGGGAACAGCACGGGAACTTTGAACGGGAATAGCCCATTCGCCAGCCCCAGGTTGCCGCCGATGCCCAACACCAGAATTGTCGCGCCGATGGCGAGGTTCTTGGGATCGAAGAGATTGACCTTCTCGCTTTGCAGCAGCGCGATACCTTGCTTGCCGATGACGCCGAACAGGTAGATGGACAACCCACCGGTCACCGCGGTCGGGATCGTGTTGACCAAACCGGCCAGTTTGCCGATGAACCCCAAAGCGATGGCAATGCCGCCCGCAGTCATCAACACCGCCGACGAGTAGTTGCGCGTGATCGCCATCAGCGAGTTGTTCTCGCCGTAGTTCGTGCCCGCGCAGCCGCCAAAGAAACCATTGATCGCGTCACTGCATCCATCGGCGACCAGATTCAGGCCGATGAGGTTTTTGATCTCCAATGGTTTGCGCTTAAGATCTTTGGCGAGTTGGTCGATGTACAGGCTCATCTGGTAAAGGTGCGCTGTAGATTCGGGGATGGTCGCAATCGCAATCAACGCGATGCTGATCGCCATGCCCCACGCGCGCGCGTCGCCAAAGGCCGGGAGCGTAATATGGGGGAAGCGCAGCCAGGTTTCATTGGCCACTGGACTGAAATCCACAATCCCGAAAATCAACGCGAAGATGTACCCACCGATCGCGCCAAGTAGAATCGGAAGCATCCCGATCAGTCCCTTGCCTTGCAGGTAGACCGAGAACCCAATCGTCAGGATTAACGTAATGAAGGCAACCACCCAGTGCGTTGACGCCTGGGCCAGTGCGGTTCCGGCCAGGGCAATACCGATGATGATGGCGACATTACCGGTAACGATGGGCGGCAGGATTTTGTCCAGCCGCGCTTTACCGATACGCTGAACCAGCAGCCCGATCAGGATATTGAGCAGGCCGGTGCACAAAATGCCCACCTGGGCCAGTTTCACCCCATCCGGACAGTAAGTGGCTGTGGAGTTGAAGCAATCGGGCACATACTTGGACATCACGGTGATGATGACGGTGATGTAGCTGAACGAAGAACCGTAGTATAGCGGAATCCTGCGCTTGGAGACCAGCAGCGCAATAATTGTGCCCAATCCAGAGGTGAACAGCGTCACACCTACATCAAACTTGGTGAGGATGGCGACCAGCACTGTTGCCGGAAACATCGTCAGCACTTGCTGGAAGCCCAAACTCAGCATCGCGCCCCACGGTGGGACATCCTCAGGCATATAGCCGACGATGGGGGCATCTTCAGGTTTCTTAGCCATGCGACTTACTCCTTTCGTTATCTGAGATATTCAATTGACAAAGTGATTAACGTTTGAGACATCAGTCTTTCTCCAGAGCGTTTGGCAATAGGTCCTCCTCCTTCTGTTGAATTTTACGCACGCTTGAACAGCGCTTGTAATCCTCACTCCACCTGCGACACCCGCCGCGCCGGTTCGAAGCG
>DAIUDK010000230.1:0-4060 GCA_036845725.1 Chloroflexota bacterium | reverse complement strand
TGCCTGGACGTGATTCCGACGCTGCCCGAAAACTGCCGCGACCTGGCAACGTGGCTCGTGCCGGGTGGATTGGTCAACGTGGGACCGATGACGATTTCGACGGGCGGCGCGGTTTCCAACACCGGACTGGCGCTGCACCGGTTGGGCGTTCCGGTGCGCTTGATGGGCAAAGTCGGCGACGACACCTTCGGGCGGGCAACGCTCGACGTGTTCCGCGGTCACGATCCCGCGTTGGCCGAAGGGATGCTGGTCGCGGCGGCTGAGCCCAGCTCGTACACGCTCATTTTCAGTTCTCCCAACATCGACCGCACTTTCCTGCACTATCCCGGCCCCAACGACACCTTCTGCGCCGCCGATGTCCCCGACGATGCGCTGACCGATGCGCGTATTTTTCACTTCGGTTATCCCACGTTGATGCGCAGTTTCTATCAGGATGATGGGCAGGAGTTCGAGATGCTGCTCCGGCGTGTCAAGACGCATGGTCTGGTTACGTCGCTCGACGTGAGCCGGCCCGATCCCCATGCCGAAGCCGGAAAAGTCGACTGGCCTGCGTGGCTGGCGCGTGTCCTTCCGCAGGTGGATGTGTTCTTGCCGAGTGTGGAAGAAGCGCTGCTGATGGTAGACCCGGCCCGTTACGCTGCTCTGGAAGAGAACGGCGAGGTCCTTCCTCAGGTGGATGGCGATTTGTTAAGTGATTTGGCCGGGCAGTTGATGGGATGGGGCGTTGCCGTCGCCGGATTGAAGCTGGGCAGCCAGGGCATCTACCTGCGCACCACGCCCGATGCGGCGCGGTTGGCAGTCCTGGTAGAACGCCTGGGCCTCAAAGCGCGCGCGTGGCTTAACCGCGAACTGCTCGCTCCGGCGTTCAGCGCCAACCTCGTCGGCACGACGGGCGCGGGTGATTGTGCCATTGCCGGATTTCTGACCGGATTGCTCAACCGCTTGTCGCCGGAGGCCGTGTTGACCGGGGCCGTCGCGGTGGGCGCGTGCAACGTCGAGGTGGCAGATGCGGTGAGCGGCGTGCCATCGTGGGAAGTTGTGCAGCAGCGCATCGAGGCCGGCTGGGTGCAATTGCCGATCACGCTCAAGCTGCCGGGTTGGGGCTGGAACGTCGGCCAAAGATTGTGGTTCAGCCCCCAGGATCATGGTGGGCAGTGGGCATTGGGGTGAGAGGGTGATAAGGTGACAGTGAGATTGGGTGAGTGAGCGTTATGAGCCATTCACCCATTCTTTTATTCGCTGATTCGCAATTCTGGAGGTCACTATGAAGATGAACGAACCTCGTAACCGTTTGATTGGGAGTATGCCCAAGATCGGCATTCGCCCGGCGATCGATGGACGGCGGCGTGGGGTGCGCGAGGCGTTGGAGGCGCAGACGATGGGCATGGCGCAGGCCGTCGCGGCGTTCTTGAGTGAGAATTTGCGCCACCCGAATGGCCTGCCCGTCGAGTGCGTCATCGCCGATACGTGCATCGGCGGCGTGGCAGAGGCGGCGCAGACTGCAGAGAAGTTCGCGCGGGCGGGTGTCGGCGTCTCGTTGACGGTGACGCCGTGCTGGTGCTATGGCGCGGAGACGATGGACATGGATCCGCTCGTCCCCAAGGCTGTGTGGGGCTTCAACGGCACCGAGCGGCCCGGCGCGGTCTACCTGGCGGCGGTGATGTCGGCGCACACGCAGAAGGGCTTGCCCGCCTTCAGCATCTACGGGCGCGACGTACAGGATATCGGCGACGACAGCATCCCCGAGGACGTGCGGGAGAAACTGCTGCGCTTTGCGAAAGCTGGCCTGGCCGTGGCGCAGATGCGCGGCGAGTCTTATCTGGCGATGGGCGGCGTCTCGATGGGCATCGCTGGCTCGATTGTTGAGCCGTGGCTGTTCGAGCAGTACCTCGGCATGCGTGCGGAATTTGTGGATATGTCGGAGTTCGTTCGCCGCTTCGAAGAGCACATCTACGATCCGGTGGAGTTCGAGCACGCGCTGGCCTGGGCCAAGGCCAACTGTCCCGAAGGCGTGGATCGCAATCCGCCGGAAAAGCAGCACAGCCGCGCGCAAAAGGACAAGGATTGGGAACTGTCGGTGAAAATGGCGCTGATCGCCCGCGACTTGATGGTGGGCAATCCGCGTCTGGCGGAATTGGGCTACGCGGAAGAGGCGCTGGGCCACAATGCCATCGCTGGCGGCTTCCAGGGGCAGCGCCAGTGGACCGATCACTTCCCCAACGGCGACTTTATGGAGGCGATCCTCGACTCGTCCTTCGACTGGAACGGCATCCGCCAGCCCTACATCGTCGCCACGGAAAACGACGCGCTCAACGGCATTTCGATGCTCTTCGGGCACTTGCTCACCGGCGCGGCGCAGATGTTCTCCGACGTGCGTACCTACTGGAGTCCGGAGGCTGTCAAGCGTGTGACCGGCTACGACCTGACCGGCGACGCAGCGGACGGCTTCCTGCACCTCATCAACTCCGGCCCGACGGCGCTAGACGCGACCGGGCAGCAGGAGCGCGATGGCAAGCCCGTGATGAAGCCCTACTGGGAAATCACGCCGGACGAAGTGGCGCGGTGTCTCAAGGCAACGACGTGGCATCCGGGCAACGTCGAGTACTTCCGGGGCGGCGGCTGGTCGACGCACTTCGTCACGCGCGGCGGTATGCCGGTGACGATGTCACGCCTCAATCTGGTGAAGGGACTTGGGCCGGTGCTGCAACTGGCGGAAGGCGTCATCGTCGAACTGCCGCAGGAAGTCCACGATAAACTCGATCTGCGCACCGATCCGACGTGGCCGACGACGTGGTTTGTGCCGCGCGTCACGGGCAGCGGGCCGTTCCGCGACGTGTATACGGTGATGTACAATTGGGGCGCCAACCACGGCGCGATCAGTTATGGCCACATCGGCGCGGATTTGTTGACGCTGGCGTCGATGCTGCGCATTCCCGTCTCGATGCACAACGTCCCGGAGGAACAGGTCTTCCGCCCGGCGACGTGGAGCGCGTTCGGCGCGCTGGAACCGCAAGGCGCCGACTACCGCGCCTGCGCCAACTTTGGCCCGCTCTATGGCTAAAGAGGCAGGAGGCAAGATGCAAGAGGTAGGATAAAAAATCTTGCATCTTGCATCCTTTAAGCAGGGGTAAACTAACAGTTTGCGTTACAAGCGCTATTTTCAGGGAGGCTTTCTAATGAATCATAGTGAAAAGTTGACCGGTCCGTGGCGGACAATCCACGGTGCAATTTGGTTGATCGGCCTGGCAATTCTGTTTTGGAAAGGGTGGTTCTGGCCCGGGATTCTGGTATTGGTCGCGTTGAGCGGTATCCTGGAGGCGGTGATTCAGATGGCTGTTCCCGCTGCTGTCGCGCCGACATATCGCGAGCATCGCCTGGAGCTGTTGCCACATTCCTGCCCGAAATGCAATGCCCCGATCAGCGGCGACGATGTGCGCTGGACCGGTCCTCAATCGGCCGATTGCCCGTATTGTGGCGCAAATCTGCCGATGAAAGAGCCGGTGTCGTAAGGACAAGGGATGGACGTGGTGAGCAAGGCATCGCCGCTGCGCGTTATCAACAGCGTCGCGCCGATTCGCATTTGCGACAACGGCGGCTGGACGGACACCTGGTTCGCCGAGCACGGCAAAATCTTCAACATCGGCGTGTATCCCAACGTCGAAGTGCAGATCGAGGTGTTCCCCTACGAGCGAGGGACGGAGCGCATCGTGCTCTACGCGGAGAACTACGGCGAGCGGTTCGCCGTCCACCCGGATGCGCCCGGCTACGAGCGTCACCCACTGTTGGAAGCGGCGATCGAGCGGATGGGTGTGCCGCAAGCGTATGCCATTCAGGCGACGATCTATTCCGAAGCGCCGAGCGGCTGTTCCACCGGCACCTCGGCGGCAGTTTCCGTCGCGTTGATCGGCGCGCTGGACCGGCTCACACCGGGGCAGATGACGCCGCACGAGGTAGCGAACACCGCGCACGCCGTCGAGGTGGAGATGCTCAGACAACAGTCGGGCGTGCAGGATCAACTATGCTCGGCCTACGGCGGCATCAACTTCATCGAAGTCTACAA
>DAIUDK010000229.1:0-4182 GCA_036845725.1 Chloroflexota bacterium | reverse complement strand
ATTTGAGCCGCGCGCGCAAGTCCGTGTTGGCCCGGTGTGCGAGGAAACCCTGTCCTAGCGCGCTGATGGCCTCCTGGACGCCGTCGCGCAGCGCGTCCAGCGCCCGCACGCCCTGCTCCGTCGCCACCTGCGACCAACGTTCCAGCCAGCACGCCCCCCCTTCCGTCCCCCCCACAGGGGGGGAAACTCCAGCCTCCCCCCCTGTGGGGGGGATTGAGGAGGGGAGTTCCATTCTGCTCTGGTGGCACAGCAGCCACAGCAAGGCAAAATCGGCGTAATGCTCGCCGGTGAACAGCGCTTCCAGGTCGAACTCCACAAAGGCCGCGCGGGTGAGGCTCACGTTATCGCGCAGCACCCGCAGGCGCAGCCCGTTGCTCACGATGCCCCACAGGTAATCGTCGGAACGGTTGAGGAATTCCTGCATCAGGCTATGGGGACTGCGGCTCTCGAAGCCCTTGCGGTCCAACTCCTGGCGGAAGGAGACCAGGTGAATCGGCGTTTGCTGCCAGAGGTGGCTGATGGGATAGACTGGATTTTCGATTTTTGATTTTTGGTTGTGGATGGGAGATTCGCCGGTTCGCTGATTTGCCGGTTCCAGCGAGAGGCTGCCGATGTATTGCAGGCGGCCATAGCCGAGTTCTTGGAAGAGGACGAGGAGCCAACGCTCGCGGGTGACGGTGGTGCCCCGGTCGGCTTCGGGCAGGCGGGCGCGCTGCGCGTCGAACGCCTGCCACGCGCCCAGACAACGGTTCCACGCCCGGTTGATCGCCTCGTTCAGCCGCTCGCCGGCGTACAGGTGATAGTCCTCCGGGCGCAAGCCTTCCAGGTCGCGTCCCTCGGCGATGCGCTGCAACAGATCGGCGGGGAGAATACCGCCCTCGGTTTTGACCGTGGTGAACGTTGTGCGGGAGATTGTCTTCATTGAAATCTCAACTCCCCGTTATGATGCTTCTGCATCGGCAATATACCGTTGGATGGTGTCATCGAAACGCATCATCTCCGTCGCGAACTCGGTAAACAAGTCTATGATCTGCTGGCGCACACTGTCGGGATATGCGATGGCAGCCTCGCGCTCGGTCGCGCATTTCTGAAGGTCACGGCGAATGAAATGGCGATGGCCATCAGTAACAGCATGGCCTGCTTCTCGCGTCAATTCCAGCATCTTCTGATTCAAAGCACTATAGCCTTTTCGGACCATAACATAGAATTGTGGAGGTGTGTTCAACTCAAAGACATGCGCCGCATCAAAGCAGTAAACACCCACGTAAAGTACAGTCCGTCCTTCTGCGTTAAGCCAATGGGTGTTAAAAATGTAGATTTCATTTCTATAGCGTCTGAATTGCCAATCCCGATCCCACCAATCCAGGACTTCCAGGTCGGCTTCAATGGAGAATAGCAACTCGGTCAATTCTCTATCCAGATTCTCTTTGGCGCGAATGATATCCAGGACTGTGTTCCAGTGCTCCGCGACCAGCAAGCTCTCATTTGAAAATCCTGTCATCGTTTTTCTCCATGTTCCGGCAAAGTCCGTCAGTGTATCGAGCCAATCCTGCACAATGTAGCGCGTCTTGGTTTCTGCGACTGTGGAGACCACTTCATCCAGTGTCGCCGCCAATTCTCGATACGCGACGCGATGCCAGCGTGAGGCAGAATGGCCAAACGCCCTACGTCCCCGCGGTGTCAGAAAAATCGCATACTGCGCTTCAGGAGGAACTCCCAAAGTTTCACCAAGACGGCGCATATCCCTAAACTCGCGGTCGTGTTGATCGGGCATGGCCGGACTTACCGTTTTGTTTTCAATATAGAGTAGAAATGTACCGGCCTGATACATCACAATGTCAACGATAGACTCGACTCCGGCGAACTCGGTTTGCACGTGATAATGCGCTGGCAGCACCAGATCAATAGCCGGGCGACACGTCGCCAGAAAAGCCTTGAGGAACAAGTCGCCCTGTGCGTGTCCGGCGTCGGCATCCAGCAGCCAGGCCAGGAACGCACTATGTCTTACCTCATCTGTCCCCACATCGAGCAATGAGAAAGTATTGAACCACACCGTGTGCCGCCGAAGGCTTCTTTGTGCCTCAAAAGCGACTAGGGCTTGCTGCATCGCCTCGAATCGCTTGCCTTGATGTTCCAAATGCAGGGCATCAAAAGCATCGATTAGGGTCAGCATCGCGGTTAAGTCAGGTTCCCGTTGGTCTGGCGAATCCGTCACCCTGTCACTCCCCACCGTCGTCGAATTTCTTCGAAATAGGCGCGGAACTCAGTTGGAATAATATCGGTCTGGATCGCATACGGCAATACCGCCTCGAAATGACGCTCCAATTCTGCCCATTCGATCAACCCTTGTCGCAGCAGAAATTCAACGTCCTCAAGGTCAGACTCAAACCCACGAGCGATCTTACTCAACGCGATACTGTACAAGTCGAAAACGTACACATCCAGTTGTCCATAACGCCCGATCAACCTTCGACGTTCCCGCGCTTGTGGTGGCAAGGGAACAAACTCCGCTAGTGGGACGACCTCCAGGTCAAGCTGCATCTCGGCAGCTAACCCATCCACGACATCTTGAAAGGCCTGGGCCGTTTCCGGTTCTAGTTCCACCATATAGTCTACATCTTGGGTGGCGCGCGGATTTCCCAACAGGCATAAGGCGCAACCACCTAGAAGATAGAGTGTGCCCGGTTGGGTGTACCGTTCTCCCAACGCTTGCAGAAAAGTATGGAGTGTATTGACGGTTATGATTTCCATTGTTCCTCCAGTTCCCAATGGCGCAATAGATGGCGGGCGACATTTTCGTAAGTGCCAGGCCAATTCACCGCTGTTTGTGTCCACCGGCGCTGCGCCTGACCCAGCGCCGCGAGTTTTTCACGGGAACTGCCCTCGGCTGGCAGCGTCCACGCGCCTGTTGTTTCTGGCAAGGGCGGCAACCACCGCCAACGTGGGACGACAAAGTGCTGCAAGCGTTCGGCATATTCTCTTTGCAGCAACATTGCGGCTGTGTAGAAAAACTCCAATAGCAGTCGTTCGTGCGTCGAAAGGCGTCGCAAAGCCGCCGGGACCGCCTCCGCATATTCAGGATGCGCCAGCAAGACTGCAATAACGGCAGTGCGCACCCGCGCGCTCGGTTGGCGTATCAAGTCGGCCAACAGCACATCGGGTGGGCGCGTCTGCGTCACCCGCAAGGCTGTCTGCCGTGAGAGATAGCGAATCCCCAGGCACTCAAGTTCTGCGACGAGCGTTTCTTCCTCGTTCATTTTCATTGTCCTGCCGGCAATAACACGTATACCCCTAGCACATCCGGGGGCAAGTGAGGACGGACATCTACGCGCACGCCCTTGATCCGAGCTGCCGTCCGCACGCGCTGGTGCGCCGCCAACAAGTCTGCGCCGCGATCACGCGCTACGTCATCCAGATGCGGACGCAAGGCATCGAAACCGTCCAGCACGCGCTGCAGGAACGTCGTGGCTTGCTGTGCGGCGATGTTGGCCGCGGGTTCGGCGTTCAGCAATGCCTCGACCTCGTCCGGCGCGAGCCATTCCGCCGCCTCCGGCGCGCCGGTGAAGCCGACCGTCTGGCAATCCTCCGCCAGCAACTCCACCGTTTGCCCATCTCGCTGCGTCACGAGATGGTAGCGCAAGCGCAGGAGCAGCAGCGTTGTGCGGATCGTGACCGCCCGCGTGCGAATTGCGCCGCTGCGCCGGGCGATGCGCCCCCCCTCAATCCCCCCCACTGGGGGGGAAGCAAAGGGGGGGAGAGAATCTAGCGCCGTTTCCATCACATAAGTCGCCAACCCTTCCACTACGGGATGGGTGCGCGTGAGATAGCGCGCGCCTTCCGGTGCGGGCAACTCGAAGCAGGCGGCGAACCGGTCGCCGTCGCTGACTGCCTCACGCAGGGCCGCGTGGTTGGGCAGGGCGATGTCAACGTGGCGCGGCTTGTGGCTCACCGTTCCGCCGTGGAGGCGCACCACCGTCTCCACGAAATGTCCCACGTCCACACCCGCGCCGATGGCCGCCCGGACCGCGTTCCACTCACGGGCGACGTCTTCCACCCGCAGTGTCCGCTGTGCAAAGAGCGTGCGTGACTGCTTCTCGCGCGCCGTCACATTGTCCCATTTGGCGTGCAGTTCCTTGTAGATGTCGCCACTCACGTCGAACAACGACAACTGCCGCCCGTCCG
>DAIUDK010000228.1:0-4392 GCA_036845725.1 Chloroflexota bacterium | reverse complement strand
CCCCACCTGCACCAGCGACGAAAGGAACACCGTCCCGAAATGCCGTTCAAGGTACAGCCGCGCAATCGACCCACCGATCACGTCGGAGACGGTGGCGCGGTAGCTGGCCCGCCCGCCACCGCGCGGATCGTTGAAGCCGCGCGCCTGATGATACTTCACCAGGTCAGCGTGCCCGGGGCGAACCTCACCTTGCGGCCCAGCGAACTGGCCGTAATCGCCGGAGCGTTTGGCGGCGGAGAGTACCACCGCAGCGATGGGTTCGCCGGTAGTGTAGCCCGCTTCGTAGGTGCGCGCGACGCTCTCCACGCCGTCGGCTATCGTGCGGATTTCGGGCCCGGCGAGCAGCGCATCATGGTCGTCCGTGTAGAGGCCGGAGAGTAAAGCCACTTTGTCTGCCTCGCTGCGGGGCGTTCCGTGGACGCTGCTGCCGGGACGGCGGCGGTCCAAATGGCGTTGGATGTCGGCCCGTGTCAGCCACAGACCCGGTGGGCAACCGAAAACAATCGTGGTGTAACCCGGCCCGTGGGATTCTCCCGCGCCGGCGACTGCAAAGAGAGGGCCGCCGAGGAGTTCCATACTATGCCCTCCACCCTTTCTCCAGCGTCAGCCACCGCTCCCACCCGAATCGCCGGTAGAAGCGCCCTGCGCCACGCGCGTCGTCGTCCGGCGTAACGGAGAACGCGATGCGCGTGCAGCCCATCTCCCGCATCCAGGCGACGGCATGCTGTACCAGCCAGCGTCCCAGGCCACGATTACGCCAGGGCGCCTCCACTTCGAGCATCTCCAACTTGCCCCATCCCGCGAAAGCCGGCAATCGTCCATCCCGTGTGAGATCGGCGACACATTCGCAGCGCCCGATGTGCCCATCGTGGTCGCGCAGGACGAACGTGGTCTCAGTCCCTGAAACTGCAGGGTGCACACACGCACCATCCACCGGAGCAACGCCAGGGAATGGGACAGCGCCCAATTCACCGCCGAAAATGTACTCTACCCCACCGTCCGCCACAAAACCGGCATCGGCAAACAAATTGCGAATGTGCGGCCACGCATCCGGGATACCGCTGCACAGGGGGATCGGCAAGCCCGTATCCCAGGCGTAGGTCACGCGGACGCCCCACTGCCGCATCTGTCGGCGGGCCGCTGCCAGCAACTCTCGCCCGGCGGCCTCCGCGCCCGGCGCGAACAAAAGCCAGGCGATATCGCCCGCATTGCGGAAATCAGGCGCGACATCGTCACCGTCACCATAGCGCAGAAGGTGAACCGCCGCGAGAACCTGTTCGGCTTCCATACTAAAAAACGTTTGCCGCTCGATGACCCACGGATCGAGAGTGTATTGTTCTGGGTGACGCGTTAGTCGCTCGGCGATGTACTCAGCAGGCAACGCCCAACCGGGGATCGCCATCTCCAGATGCGCGTTGATAAGCGCTTCTAGACCCAGCAAATGAGGATGATCAGGAAAAACCGACATAGTTCACCTATCCTTGCACCGGATCGGGCCGCGTAGCGATTTCCAGCGCCGTGAGATAGGCCAGCGCCTCCTCACGGGTCTGCCCGCACATTTCCTCGTTGGGACGCAACCAGGTACACACCAATGGGCGCTCCGGCGAATCGTAGAGGGCGCACAGATTGTCATCGGTGAGTTGCACGCAGCGCACACCGGCGGGCTTGCCGTTGGGCATCCCCGGAATGGCGGAAGAAATCGAGAGGGCGATGCAACACGCCCCACAACCTGCGCGACATTGCATAACGTCATTATACCTGAAGCCAGACAAAACGGCTATGTCACTAACTTTGTTTGCTCCCGACCTGCAAAGACTGTATAATCAGTCTCTGATAAAGGAGCGACACAACCTATGAAAGAAACACATTCCCTCACCGATGCGCGATCGGATGAGGCCACAAGAACAGATCATATACAAACGCGCGTCGTCGTGGCGTTGAGCGGCGGCGTGGATAGCGCGGTCGCCGCCGGACTGTTGCTACGCGAAGGCTTCGATGTCTACGGCGTGACACTACGGCTGTGGCGCGACACGGCATTGCCGCCGGATGATGTTGTCGATAGCGCAGCCGCGGTTGCGGCTGCGCTGCACATACCCCTGCACGTCATCGATCTGCGAGACCGTTTCTACAAACAGGTGGTAGTCGCCTTCGCTGACGCCTACGAGCGCGGCGAGACGCCGAACCCGTGCGTGACCTGCAATCCCACGCTCAAGTTTGCCGCGCTGCTGGAAGAAGCCGACCGGGTCGGCGCGCAATGGATCGCCACTGGGCACTACGCCATCGTTCGCCAGCCGCCTGAAGGCCCCGCAACCCTCTCTCGCGCGCGCTGCCGGGCACGCGATCAATCCTACGCGCTGTATCGCCTGGGTCAACCGGTGCTGACACGGTTGAAGCTACCACTTGGCGAATTCGCCGACAAAGACGCAGTCCGCGATCTGGCGCATGCCTGGGACTTGCCGGTACGGACACGCGCCGACAGCCAGGACTTGTGCTTCATGGGCGGCGGCGACTACCGCACCCTGCTGCAATCGCTCCGCCCGGAGGCGTTGCAACCCGGCCCCATCTACGACGAAGCCGGTCAGCGCCTCGGAGAGCATCGCGGCCTGCCCTTCTACACCGTCGGGCAGCGCGAGGGATTGCGGATCGCCGCCAACCAACCGCTGTATGTGTTGCGACTGGAGCCGGAGCGCAACACCCTCGTCGTCGGGCCGAAGGAGCGCCTGCTCCGCGAGAGCTGCACGCTGCGTGACGTTATCTTCACCGCCGGAGCAGCCCCATCCGCCACCTTCGACGCCGCTGCGCAGATGCGCTATCACGCCCCCCCGGTCCCGGTCGAGGTCACGCTGCTGGACAATGGCCGGGCGCAGGTCGCGTTCGGCGCACCACAGGGTGGCGTCACGCCTGGGCAGTCGTTGGTGTTCTATCAAGCTGACGTTGTTCTGGGCGGCGGGTTCATCGAGCCGTAAACCAGACTACAAAAGTCTCACGAGACGCCGGGTTGAGCAAATCTCTTCGCTGAACACGAAATCTGCAAGCCATAAAACGCGCGTAGACTTTTGTAGTCTTGGTTAACCCACCACCTGCATCAGGTGATAGCTCTTCTTCCCTTTGCGCAGGACGACGAACTGCCCCTCAATCGTATCCGCCAACGTGACAGCCTGTTCCACACCGGCGGCTTGCACGTTGTTGACGTAGACCCCGCCATTGTCGATTAGACGGCGCGCCTCACCCTTGGACTTGGTCAGGCCTGTATCCACGAGCACGTCCACCAACGGTGTACCCGCGCCTTCTAATGCCATCTTGGCGACCTGGCTGGAGGGCACATCGCTGAAAATGTCGCCGATTTCCCCGGCGCTCAGTCCGGCGATGTCGCCGCCGAAGAGCGCCTGCGACGCCTGCACCGCCTTCGCCAGCGCCGTCTCGCCGTGGACCATCGCCGTCATCGTCTGCGCGAGCGTGCGCTGCGCCTCACGCTGCTCCGGCTGCGTGGCGACTTTGTGCGCCAGCGGCGCGATGTCATCCTGCGTCATCCAGGTGAAGTGCTTGAGGTCGTCGATCACATCGGCGTCGTCGCGGTTGAGCCAGTACTGGTAGAAGCGATACGGCGACGTGTGCTTGGCGTCCAGGAAGATCGTCCCATGGACCGACTTGCCAAGTTTCGAGCCGTCGGCGTTCGTCAACAGCGGGTAGACCAGACCACAGGCACGAGCGGTGCGCACGCGGCGCAGCAGTTCCACGCCCGCGACGATGTTGCCCCACTGATCGCTGCCGCCGGATTGCATCGTGCAGCCAAAGCGGTCGTAGAGCTGTACAAAGTCGTAGGCTTGCAGCAGCATGTAGCTGAATTCGGTGTACGAGATGCCCTCCTCGCGGTCCAGCCGCGACTTGACCGAGTCCTTCGC
The DNA here is from genome assembly GCA_036845725.1 of Chloroflexota bacterium. GTDB lineage: Bacteria > Chloroflexota > Anaerolineae > B4-G1 > SLSP01 > DSWT01. The sequence continues at coordinate 490 of DAIUDK010000228.1, read as the reverse complement.
AATCATGTAGTTGACGGTGAAGTACTTGCCCACGTCGCGCAGAAAATCCATCATCGGAATCGTGCACAGCCAGTCGGCATTGTTGACGAGACGCGCCGGGTTGCTTTTGACCTCGAAGTCAAGAAAGCGCGCCAACTGCGGTTTGAGGGCTTCGACGTTGGCCTCCACCTGCTCACGGCTCAACAATGGTCGCTCGCTGGCCTTGCCGCTCGGATCACCGATCAGACCCGTGCCGCCGCCCGCCAGCGCGATCGGTGAATGGCCGAAACGCTGCATCCGTGCCAGGCCCATCAACGTCAGCAGGTTCCCGATTTGCAGGCTGTCCGCCGAGGGATCAAAGCCGATGTAGACCGTCACCTTCTCCGTCGCCAACACTTCTGGCGTTCCCTCCGTAAAGCTGTGAACCAAACCACGCCATTGAAATTCATCGAATACGTTTGTCATACTGTCTCCTCAAAGTGTTGATGAGAAGTATGGAGTACGGAGTATG
>DAIUDK010000227.1:1267-4405 GCA_036845725.1 Chloroflexota bacterium | reverse complement strand
ACTCGGCGTAGACGTTGATGCCGTCCGCGCTCATCCACACAAGCTCCGGTGCACGGTTCTGTGGATCGTCGCGCAGCACGATCATCAGGTCAATGTCCGACTTCTCCCACGGCTCGCCGCGTGCCAGGCTGCCGTAGAGCACCGCCGCCAGGACGTAGTAGTCGGCCTCCAACTGCGCCGTGACCTTGTCCAGGGCGGCCCAATACCGCTGTATCGTCTGTTCTCTGGTTTCCATCGTTTACGTTTACCTCACGGAGTCTTGAGTCGTCAGTCGTGTAGTCGTTAGTCTGGTGGGGTAGGGGGTATGTGGGACTGCATGGCTATATGCTGGTGGGGACGAGAGTGTGACAGATGAGAAAAACCTCTTGACAAAACAGCTTTTATGTATTATCATAATATGACTTTGCAATAAGGAGATCGAAATGAAGTCGATACGGCAGGTTCAACGGGTGTATTACTTGATCGTGTCTTTGTTCTGGTTTGCGGTGGGGCTGCCGATGTCCCTTTCCGTGCTGCTGGCGCAGGCGCGCGGGCTGAACCTGTTCGAGGTCAGCCTGCTGCTGGGCGTCTATTCGCTGACCATCGTGCTGCTGGAGGTGCCGACGGGGGGATTGGCCGACGCCATCGGGCGCAAGAAGGTTACGCTGATGGCCTACGCGTGCTCGTTGCTTGGCTCTATCGTTTTCTTGCACACGTTTTCCTTCCCTGTCGCGCTGGCCGCGTTTATCCTCAATGGGATTGCCCGCGCGCTCTCGTCGGGGGCGCTGGATGCATGGTTCGTGGACAGTCTGCACGCCATCGATCCACAGGTGGAATTGCAACCCGCGCTGGCGAAAGCCGGGACGTTTACGCTGCTGGCACTCGGAACCGGGGCGCTCCTGGGCAGCGCCATGCCGCGTCTCTTTTCAGCCCTACCGCCAGACGGGACGGCGGTCCTAACGCCATTGTCCACGCCGTTGACGTTGGCGATTTGCGTTCAGGCTGCGCTGCTCCTGGTGACCTTGTTGTTGGTCAAAGAGGCGTGCCCTACCGGTGATGCCGCCGGTTGGAAAGCGGGTGTCCGTCAAGTGCCGGACATCATCCGCACCGGCGTGACGCTGAGCCGTCGCAATCCGGTTCTGCTGCGTCTGCTGGGCGCGTCGTTCGTCAGTGGTCTGGCGCTCATCAGCCTGGAGGCGCTCTGGCAGCCGCACTTCGCTGCTCTACTCGGTGGCGCGCAGAACAGCCTGCTCCTGGGTCTGGTGATGGGTGGAAATTTCCTCGCCGGCATGGTGGGGAACCAACTTGCCACGCCGTTAAGCCGCTGGCTGCGCGAACGTTATGGTCTGGTCTGCGCCATCTTCCAGGGGGTGCGTGGGATGCTGCTCATCGCGCTGGCATCTCAGGTGCGCGCTCTTCCGGCGACAGTGGCCTTCTGGTTGGTATATATGACCATGGCCGTGGTCAACTCACCGCACGCGACGCTGCTCAACCGCGAAATCCCGGCGCAACAACGCTCGGCCATGCTCTCCATCGAATCGCTTGTCGCCTACCTGGGCAGCATCATCGGCAGCACCGTTCTCGGTTACGTTGCCGAACGGCTGTCCATCCCGGCGGCCTGGACTATCGGCGGGATCGTTTTGGTGGTATCATTGGGATTGTACGCGCAGATCGACGCAAAACAACGCTATCTCATCGGACAACCTGTTCCAGATGGCGTGTTGAATTAGGAGAAGCTCTATGCCAGACACAATGACCTTTTCGCGGCCGGTGAGAAAACAGACCATGGCCGAACAGATGGCGGAGACCATCCGCGAGGCGATCCTCTCCGGCGAACTTGCGCCGGGCGCGGATTTGCCCACCGAGCCGCAGCTTTGCGAGCAGTTCGGCGTCAGCCGGGCGGTGGTGCGCGACGCCACGCGTATCCTGATGGCACAGGGGTTGGTCGCAGTGGAACAGGGACGCGGCATGACCGTCACCCAGGCGCAGAACGAAGCGTTCGGCGATGCGTTGCTGATGGCGCTGCGGCGGGCAGAAGCGACCGTGTGGGACGTGGAACAATTCGAGCAGCTTCTCTTCCCCGAAGTCGTCGCGTTGGCGGCGACCACCGCCACCGATGCGGAGATCGCAGAGGTGCGCGCATTGGCCGAAGCCTATCTCGCGCGGTTCGGGGCATGCCAGGCGCAATGGGCGGAACAAACCCCGCCGGTTGCCGTGCAAGACGACCTGCGTCACGCTTTCCGGCGAGCCATCCGGGCGATATTCGACGCGACGCATAATCGCGTGCTGCAACAGTTGGCCCCGCCCTTGTTGCACCTGCGCAGCCTCCGGCGTTGGGAAGACGCCGCGCACACTGGAGATGTCATCGCGCTGGAGAGCGCGTATCTGCATACTCTGGTCGATGCGCTGGCGGGCCGAGACGCCGATGCGGCGCGCCGCGCCGTTGTGCGCCTCATGCAGCTCCCCGACTACGCCATCGCCGCGATGCGTGCCACCCCCATCGGCGAAATCGCCGTCATTCGTGACCCGGAGTTTCCGTCTACATAATCCTGACGTGCATTGTCACAAAAGTGTGGTAAACTGCATAAAGTTCATGGCAGTACTATGTCAGACGATAGCTCATACCCCACCCATTACCTGACTATTTGACTATCCGACTGCCCTGTTCCTTAACAGTTGAATAGATCCTTTCGTTGGATCCGTCGCCACATTCACATAAATAAGGAGAACGCTTGTGGAAACGCGACATAAGTCTAACGAAGTCTTGGTAGAACGGCTCTTGCCGGCGCTCAACTGTAACCCGCAGGATCGGGCGATGGCGTGGGAGGAATGGTACGCGAGCGCGGGAGTGTCCGCGGTGCTGGCGTTTGTGCGCGTGACGAACGACACGGCGACGCCTGACGATGACATCGTCCACGACGCGATTGCGACGGCCTACGAGCAAGTCGAGGGCGGGCGCTACGAACCCCGGCTGGACATCCCCTTCACGGCTTACATCAAGGGCATCGCGCGCAACAAGATCCGCGAGGCGCGCCGGCGGTCGTGGCGCTATGTGGCGCTCGACGATGCGCCGCCCGCGCTGTTCGAGAGCGACCGGCCCGGTCTGGAGAGCCTCATCGAACGCCAGGAGCAGATCGCGGCGCTGTGCGACGGCCTGAC
>DAIUDK010000227.1:0-1167 GCA_036845725.1 Chloroflexota bacterium | reverse complement strand
GAGATCGAACGTAGGGAGATCTGGGTGGGCACACAGGTTCCCGCTCACCCAGACTTCCTTACGGTGATTAGTGATCGGGGATTAGGGATCAGGATGCAATGTGCTGTGGCCGGTCTCCGACCGCGCCACTCTGATCCTTAATGCCTTGTCACCAGTCATTTTTTAACAGACGCGGTCCAGCGAAGAGATCTGAAGATTGAGAGATTGAAAGTTTGGGGATTTAAGATTTCGGAATTTTCAAGATTCGGTTAAAGGCAGCAAAGTCATCAATTCGAGAAATTCCCGCTTGAAGAATCTGCCAACGGATTTAAAAGCCTGAAGCGGATTCAACTTCTAAAATTCCAGTCAAATTTCCCGGATTAAGTCAATAAAGGCTTCCGGAATTTTCAAGACTGTTAGCGGAAAGAGGCCAGCCTTTCAAAGTTTCGGTCGATGCCAAAACCGGAATGGGAAATTCCTCAAGTTGAACCGGAATCCGGTGGAAATCACTTAAAAGCCTCAGTCTTCGAATCTGGAATTTATAACCGTCACGCCCGATAGAATTTTCGAGATTGGCCTGGGAACCTGCTCGAAATAAATGCAGCAGACGGAGTACAAAACCACAAGCGTAACAAAAACAGGCCCCGACATTGTCGGGGCCTGTTGCGTTGATGATAAGCCAGTTGACGCGGACTAGAACTCGAATTCGTCGAGATCCTCAATCACGCTCAATGGACTGCCGGCCTGAATTTCCAGGTCGCCTTCGTAAACGATACTTGGGGTCTCATACACTTGCTTTTCCATGTTACGCTCCTCTCATACGGGCATGGGTTTTGCTCAATTACATACATTCTACCACTTTATCGTTGTGTATGCAATAAGTTAGAAATCGTCGATATTCCCCTTCGCCAGGCCGATGACGGTATCCGCCGCGCCGTAGTAAACCCACAGTTCGCGGTCCAACAGGACAGCCCCGCAGGTGAAAACGACGTTGTTCACATCGCCGACGATCTCCCACTCGGCCTCCGGCTGCAAAATCCATTCGGGCTGGCGGGCGATGACACGCGTTGGATCGTCCAGGTCGAGCAGCGCCGCGCCAAGGCGATACCACAGTTTCTCGTCCACGCCGTGATAGATCAGCAGCCAACCTTTCTCCGTCTTGATCGGCTGCGCGCCCGCGCCGATTTT
>DAIUDK010000226.1:0-4522 GCA_036845725.1 Chloroflexota bacterium | reverse complement strand
TCACCGTGGGCGCGCTCGCGCTCCTCGCGCCGGTCGCGGGCGTCTTCCACGCGCGCAAGGGGAAGGGACGCGTCGTGTTGAGCGTCTACACTGCCGGGATGGCGCTCCTTGTGCTGCTCGCGTGCGTCGCCGCGGTCATCGGACATCCCGTGGCCCTGGGATTTGCCGCGCTGCTGGCTGTGGTTTTCGGTTTCGGGTGGATCGTCTACTCCTGGGTGGCGAATCTGGTGATTATTTTCCAATCGTGATGCCTCAACGGATTGAGCGAATTTAACGGAAACCTCTGATTACGTGTTTGCGCCGGATCACAATCTGACGCTTTGATGCGCGAGGCTGAAGCCCTCGCGCTAAAAAGGCAAAGCCCTTCGGGCAACAATTCATCCCCGCAGGAGCTTCGTTTTTTAGCCCGGCCCCTTTAGGGCCGGGTCTCCGGTTGTCTGCAACGCGAAAGTGCACTATACTGGAGAGTGTCCATAAGCCATTCACCTGCCACGAGGTGACCTGATGCCCGATTTCACCTACGATGTCCTGGTCGCCTACGCCCGCGCCGACACCGCGTGCGTTCACAAAGTTCTGTTGCTACACCTGGAGGGCGAGCTGTTCTTATCAGAACCGTCTATTATGAAAAGGGCGCAATAGGAATGCCTCGCCTATACTTTGATCTCTTCGCCAACGCCAGGACTTGCCTGAAACGGCAAAGAGGTCGCATGTTTCTTCCTCTGTTTGCGTTGTGCTGGTGCGGATTTGCACTGCGCGTCTACCATCTGGACGCGCAGTCTTTTTGGTTCGACGAGTGGTTGAGCTTCGATCTGGCCCGCGCGCCACTGTTCTATGCCCCGGCGACGATTGATCGCCCACCGCTATATTATGTGCTGCTACACCTCTGGATCAGGGCCGCCGGCGTCTATCCCTTCACGTTTCGCTTCTTTTCGGCCTGCTGCGGCGCGCTGGCTGTGCCGTTGTTTTACCAACTTGGGCGGAAAACGCTGGGGCAGCAGGCGGGTGTGTGGGCTATGGCACTGGCGGCGCTTTCCCCGTTTTGCGTCTACTATGCGCAGGAAGCCCGCACCTACGCGCTGACGCTGACCCTGATCCTGGCCTCGAATTGGGCGCTGCTCCAATGGCTGGACAAAGGCCGGAAGCGCGCGCTGGCGCTGTATGCGGCGGTGACGCTGGCGTGCCTGTACACGCACTACGTCGCGCTGTTGCTCCCGGCGGCGCAAGGCCTCTTCGTCTGGCTGAGTCGCCCCGGCAAGCGACGCCATCTTCAATGGCTGGCGGCGCTGGCCGCGATCGGCGCGGCGTTTGCGCCCTGGCCGCTGCACGTCTGGACGCACATGGCGGAACTGGCCCAACCCGCTACGGATATGCTCATCTACACACCGATGCCGCCGCTCCAACGCGCCGCGCACGTTCTGTGGACGACGCTGGTGGAGTTCAGCGTGGGGCGCACGGTGAGCGGCCCGGCAGCCGTCGGCGGCGCGCTGCTTTTCCTGTTCCTGGTCATTTTGGGGCTGCGTCCGGCAGATGCGACGCCCCAGGCGAGGCGGTTTCTATCTTGCACATTGGCGCTGCCCGTGGCGGTGCTGCTGCTGTTGCCGCGCACGGCGGTGTACTTTTCGCCCAAATACCTCAGCGTGGCGCTGCCCGGATTCTATTTGCTGGTCATTGCCGGGTTGCAACGGCTTCGCCGCGACGCACCCTGGCTTTTCGCCCTCTGCCTCGTGCTCGTGTTGCTCACGTGCGCGTGGGGCTTGGGGGATTGGTTTTTGCGAATTCACGACAAGATGGCGTAAAGTAGGCGCGACATCCCTGTCGCGGGATGGCGGACACGCGGAAAGGATTCCGCGCCTACAAGGTCTATTTTGAGAGAGGTTCAATGAAAAACCACAAACAACGAGACATTCTGCTCGCGCTGGTGTTGACGCTGGGCGTGGGGCTGTTGCTTTACTTCCTTGCCCGCCCAACTAAGACTCCACGGATGGCCAGAGGCCCGCTGCACGCGAGTTGGTGGGACAACTTCAACAAGGGCGATCGGATTGCAGACTTTGCGGGTGCGCCGTTTAATCCTGATGGCATTCAACTCTCGCGCATCCACGATTTGCCAGATGCGTTTATCTCAAGGGGCGTTCTGACTTCAACCCTCATTCAACCTCACGCACTGATGGTGACGCACACCGTTTTCAGCGGGTTGCCGGCACTGGCATGGGGCAACGATGGCGCGCTCTACGGGGTGAGTACCAGATCGCTTGGCATCATACGCTATGATCCACAAACCCTGGAATCTACGACATTCATCAGCCTCCCTCTAGCAAGTCCATGTTTGCATTGCGAATCGCAGGTCATCGCTGCTGATTCAGTGGGACGAGTGGTTGCTGGAATTGGAGGTGCTTCTGGAACGCGTGATCCCTTTGCTATGTTGATGATTTATGACCCTGAACAGAATACTGTCGTCACGACTACAATCCCGGTTTCAGAGACCAACGTAATGAGAACCCTGGTCGGCGCACCGGACGGAAGCTTGTATGGAATATGGAAAAATCGTTTATTCAGATACGATCCCAGCCTCGGTGTAGTCATAGACTTGGGAATGCCTTTTACCAACACTCAATGGATTGTTCAGGCGTTGACCGTCGCTCCAAACGGCAAAGTCTATGGTGGTGGTGGGTCGGGGACGGTTGTATTAGGTAACCGTTATTACCACGGGCTGAATTGTCCGGGTTCGCGATTGTTCGTCTGCGACCCGACTATGCAAACCTTTAGTTACCCAGGCCCGGATGAAGTCTCCATCAACAGGATAAGTGCGTTGATGGCCGGGCCGGATGGCAAAGTATACATTGGGATGGAAGTAGGAAAGGAAAGAGGGTTCCATGTCTACGACCCTGCCACAGGTCAATGGATGTACTGGGAGATTGGCGGAGAGAGCAGTGCCGATGTCATTGCCCTGACTTGGGGCACTGATGGCCTTGTCTACGGCAGTACTGCGATGTATGTATTCACCTACGACCCGAACCATCCCCGACGGTCTCCCGTCATCATCGGCAGACTCAACAAAGCTGGCTTTACACAACTACTTGCCGGCCCGGATGGTGTCATTTATGGCGCTATTGGCTCGTATGACTCTTTCGATTCCAGTTCCCCGGAATTGATCGCCTTCCGCACGGACTGCGCCGCCGGGCGCATCGGCGCGTGGGAGCGTGTGACATGGGAAGCCGACACGCCACGCGCCACGGACATCAGTGTAGACGTGATTGATGAGAAAGGCGCTATCCTCGTGCGGAACATCCGCAACGGCGGCTCGCTGGCGGGCATTGACCCGCTGGCCCATCCCAGCCTCCGCCTGCAAGCCACCCTCACCACCCGCAACCCGCAAGTGTCGCCCGTGCTCAAAAGCTGGCAGGTGGAATACACGTTTGAATGTCAGCAATGATCGTAGCTCGCGTAGATGATGTAGGGGCAAGGCATTCCCCGCAGAGCCATTCTCGACCAAGTCACTTGGAATTCGCAGATGTCTGCACGAGAAGACACCTGATAGGAATGTCTCGCCTCTACGGCAACACCGGAAAATTCGCTGGATGGACAACCGGCACCGGGCCGCCGGCAAAATCCGTCTCATTGCGGGTAATGAGATAGGCGGCGCCCGACGCCGCTGCCGCAGTCGCCTGCACGGCATCCTCAAAATCGTTCCAGTCCAGGATCAGTGCGCCTTGGATCACGGCCTGATCCACCGCCGCCACGTGAAAAACCCGCAAGACGTCGTGCAGCGCTGTTTTCGCCTGTGGCAGTCCCAGGTGACGGCGCAGCAAGTAGAACAGGGTGGTGACGCTGTGCGCGGCCAGCAGTCCTTCCATTTGCCCGGATTCAACGTAGGCCCACACCCGCGCGGCGTCGGGGTAGTGGGGTTGGCGGCGCGCTAACACATCCAGCACCACGTTCAAATCGAATAGCACCCGCAGTTTGGGTTCGGGTTCAGCAGTCATACTTTTCCACCAGATAGTCGTGGTAAGTGTTCGTAGACACATCTGCCGGAAGGATGCCGCTCAGCCGCCGCAAGATTGGCAAATCATCTGATGTTTGCTTTTGGCCGGTCACGTAACGCAGATAGGCTGCGATCAACTGTGTGACCGTGGTTTGATGCTGCGCTGCGTATTGTTTGGTGTCCTCAATCAAACGCCGGTTCAACCGTACTGTGAGTTTGCTGACATTTTCCATATTGTACCTCCTCGTTGCCGTACATTTTACACCAATTTTGTACGGCAACAAGGTAGGGGAATAAAGGTTGTGGGACAGACTTGCCCACAATCCATAACTCACAACCTACAACCCAAAACTCACAGAACGCTGCATAGGTATTTCCCCGTATACGAATCTTCCACGCTCGCCACGGCCTCCGGCGTCCCCTGCGCGACCAACCGCCCGCCCGCGTCGCCGCCGTCCGGCCCCAGGTCTATGATCCAATCGGCGGTTTTGATCACGTCCAGGTGATGCTCGATCACCAGCACCGTGTGCCCCGCGTCCACCA
>DAIUDK010000225.1:0-4562 GCA_036845725.1 Chloroflexota bacterium | reverse complement strand
CGATGTCGTACTTTTCGTGGTGCTTATCCATGATCTCTAGCACGTTAGATTCAATGAATCGCGCATCGTGAATCTCGAGATCGGTGGCTAATTGCCGGGCGTAGTGAATATTTTCCGGCACTAAATCCACGCCAGTGACGGTTGCGCCCATCCGCGCCAGGGAAAGCGTGTCAGCTCCGGTGTTGCACTGCAAGTGAATCAGCCGTTTGCCCGCGATGTCGCCCAGTTCCTCGATTTGCGTCTGGCTCAACGTCGTTTCGTTCGCCAGAAGCCTGGCTTTGAACGTCTTGTAGTGATCCTGCGCGATGATGCCCCAACTCTTTTTATTCGCTTCGATATACTCGCTCACGACAATTCATCCTCCACAAAGATAACTTCGACGATTGGGCTGCCTTCGACTAGCTCTTCAACGCTGGCAACCTGCTCACGATACCACTGGGTCTCGGGCGCGGTCATCAATCGCCGGCGGTCGTCCGGGTCAACGATGATCACCGCCCGTGCGGGCAATTGTACCACAAGCGATTCCTTGAAACAAAACAAAAACTCCGGGTGCGCTCTCAGGTTCGCCAGCCAATCGCGGCGCGCGCGGGGGCCACCTTTGCCCTCCGCGTCGGGCGTCCCGCAGATGATGATGCGCCCGCCAACGTTGGTGAACCAGATTTCAGTCTTGCACGGCAGTCCCGACTTCGCCCCTGTCGTGATGATATCAATGAGGCGGTCCTTACGCAAGGCACGCTGGATTTCGTCGTTCATCGGTTACGTCTCCTCCCGCGAAAACACCTGCACCAGGCGCAGAAAAAGGGACGTTGCACGCAACGCCCTTTTTGAAATCCGCGTAGATCAGCGAGATTCGCGGTTGATTTTCAGGAAAGCCCTACACCCACCCGCGGTTTGTAACCCACAATTATACTATCACGCGACCGGCGTCAACCAACCGTGGCGATCTTGCACTTCGCCGGCGAGAATGCCGAAGAACTCCGACTGCAACCGCTCCGTAATTGGCCCGCGCTTACCACTGCCAATCGTGATGCCATCCACCGAGCGGATAGGTGTCACTTCCGCGGCCGTGCCGGTAAAGAACATTTCATCGGCCAGATAAAGCAGTTCGCGTGGAATTATCGCCTCACGCACTGTATAACCCAAATCCGCCGCCAACGTGACGATGCTATGCCGTGTGATGCCTTCGAGAATCGAAGCGCCGATCGGCGGCGTGTAGATAACACCATCGCGGACAAGGAAAATGTTTTCACCGCTGCCTTCGCTCACAAAGCCATCATAGTTCAGAGCAATCGCCTCGACGTAGTTGTGCGAGAGCGCCTCCATCTTCATCAACTGCGAATTGACATATTGCCCACCAACTTTCGCCATCGAGGGAAACGTATCGGGTGCCATCCGCCGCCATGAACTCACGCCGACATCCACACCCTGCTCGATGGCCTCCGCCCCCAGATAGTGCGCCCACTCAAAGGCAAAGATAACTGTCTCCACCGAGCAAGGCAGTGGATTCACGCCAATCGCGCCTGTACCACGAAAAACAAGCGGGCGGATGTAGCACCCCTTCAGCTTGTTGACCTTGACGGTCTCAATAATGGCCTGACTGATGGCCTTTTTGCTGTAACCGACGTCCATCCGGTAGATTTTGCACGAATTGAAAAGCCGGTCTACGTGCGGCCCCAGGCGGAAAATCGCCGCCGCGCCGTTGACCTCATAAGCGCGAATCCCCTCGAAGACGCTCGAGCCATAGTGCAGCGCGTGCGTCGTCACGTGAACCGTCGCCTGATCCCATGGAATCAGCTCACCATTGAACCAAATAAACTCCGATTTATTCTGTGCCATAATGCTTTTCCTCCATTGTTTGATGCTTAAGTAGACGGCAGACAGTATACAGTAGACGGGATCGCTCCCCCCGTCTACCGTTTACTGTCTACTTCAAGATTGCCCCTTCACTGGCCGACGTGACCATCCGCGCGTAGCGGGCCAGCCAACCGTGCTGGATTTTGGGCGGATTGGGCGTCCAGCCTTCGCGCCGCCGGGCGATTTCGGCGTCCGAGACGTGTAGCGTCAGTGTGCGGTTGGGGATGTCGATCTCGATTTCGTCACCCTCCTGCACCAATCCGATGATGCCGCCGCTCGCCGCCTCCGGCGAGACGTGGCCCAGCGCCGCGCCGCGCGTCGCGCCGGAAAACCGCCCATCGGTGATGAGCGCCACGCTGGCATCCAGCCCCATCCCGGAAAGCGATGAGGTGGGCATCAGCATCTCGCGCATCCCTGGACCGCCGCGCGGCCCTTCGTAACGAATCACCACCACGTCACCGGGCTTGATCAGCGCATCGAGGATCGCCCGCATCGCCGCCTCCTCGCCGTCGAAAACGCGCGCCGGGCCGCGATGATGCAACATCTCCGGGCCGACCGCCGCCGCCTTGACGACCGCGCCGTCGGGCGCGAGGTTGCCGCGCAGGATAGCGATGCCGCCCTCCGCGCTGTACGGATTGTCCACCGGACGCAACACGTCCGTGCGCCGCCGCGCGGTAGCGAGGTTTTCACCGACGGTTTTGCCGGTCGCGGTCGGCAGGTCTGTGTGCAAGAGATTCTTGCTGCGCAATTCCGCCATCACCGCGGGAACACCGCCGGCCTCATCCAAGTCCTGGATATGATGCGGCCCCGCCGGGCTGAGCTTGATGAGGTACGGCGTGCGCTTGCTGATTGCGTCGAATGTGTCCAACGACAGCTTCACACCCGCATCGTTGGCGATCGCGGGCAGGTGCAGCACCGTGTTCGTCGAGCCGCCGAGCGCCATATCCACGGCAATCGCATTCTCGAAGGCCGCCGCGGTCATAATGTCACGCGGACGGAGGTTGGCTTCCAGTAGCTCCATCACTTGCATCCCGGCGCGCTTTGCCAGACGCAAGCGCGCCCCGGTGATCGCGGGGATCGTCCCGTTGCCGGGCAAGCCCATGCCGAGCGCCTCGGTGAGACAATTCATCGTGTTCGCGGTGAACATCCCAGAACACGAACCGCAGCCGGGACAGGCTTCCAGCTCAAGGGCACACAGCTCAACCTCGGTCAATGTACCGGCCTTGAGTTTCCCTACCGCCTCGAACAACGTATTCAGGTCGATATCTGCCCCAGCGTGACGCCCGGCCATCATCGGCCCCCCGCTGACGAAGATCGCAGGGATGTTCAGCCGCCCGGCGGCCATCAGCATCCCCGGCACGATCTTGTCGCAGTTGGGGATGAAGACCAGGGCATCGAAAGCGTGCCCATCCACCATCGACTCCACCGAATCGGCGATCAGCTCGCGGGTGGGCAGCGAATAATTCATCCCGCTGTGGCCCATCGCAATGCCATCGCACACACCGATGACGTTGAACTCCAGCGGCGTTCCCCCCGCCATCCGCACGCCGGCTTTCACCGCTTCGGCGATCTTGTTCAAATGCACGTGCCCCGGCACGATCTCATTGAACGAGTTGACGACCCCGATAATCGGGCGTTCCAATTCCTCCGGCGTCAACCCCGTCGCGTAGAACAAACTGCGATGCGGGGCGCGCTCGAATCCTTTCTTGGCACTATCACTGCGCATAAAAATCCTCCTGATACGTGATTCGTGATGCATAATACGTGAAGTCTAAATCACGTATCACGTATCACGCTTTATTCAAGCACTCAATAACCACATCCCCCATCTCTTGCGTATTGACCAATTTCGTCCCTTCGGTGTAAATATCGCGTGTGCGATACCCCGCCGCAATCACGTTCGCGACAGCCTTCTCCACAGCGTCAGCTTCCGCGCCCAGGCCGAAGGAGTAACGCAGCAGCATCGCCACGCTCAGGATCGTCGCCAGCGGGTTGGCGATGCCCTTCCCGGCGATGTCGGGCGCGCTGCCATGAATCGGCTCGTACAGGCCATTCGTGCCCTCGCCGAGCGACGCCGACGCCAGCATCCCCATCGAGCCGGAGAGCATCGAGGCTTCGTCTGTGAGGATGTCGCCAAACAGATTCTCGGTCACGATGACGTCGAAGTCCGCCGGACGGCGCATCAGGTGCATCGCCGCGGCGTCCACCAGCATGTGATCCAGCGTCACGTCGGGATAGTCGGCGGAAACGCTCACCACCACTCTCCGCCACAGCCGCGACGACGACAGCACGTTGGCCTTGTCCACCGACGTGACCTTCTTGCGACGCAGTCGCGCCAGCTCGAACGCCTTGCGTGCGATGCGCTCGACCTCGTAATCCGCGTAGAGCATCGTATCGAAAGCCGTAGCGGAGTCTGCTCCGCCATCGTCGGGCGAGGCCTCCTTGCGCGGGCCGTAGTACACGCCGCCGGTCAGCTCGCGCACAACGACCAGATCCACACCCTCCAACCGCTCCGGGCGCAGCGGTGAGGCGTCGCGCAATTCGGCGAAGATCTGCACCGGACGCAGGTTGGCATAGAGCGCCAGCCCCTTGCGCAGGCCGAGCAACCCTTGCTCCGGGCGCACTTTGGCGGCGGGATCGGCCCACTTGGGGCCGCCGACCGCGCCGAGCAGCACCGCGTCGGCGCGCCGGCAGGCTTCGAGCGTGGA
>DAIUDK010000224.1:0-4708 GCA_036845725.1 Chloroflexota bacterium | reverse complement strand
TTTTTTGGAGGAAGCTATATGACCGTCAATATTCGCTTCACGGAATCCGATTGGGAGCGCATTGCGCGGGATTGGAATGCGTGGTGGGCGGGGGAACTGGAGCGCCCGCTGGTGGTGCTGGAGACTGTCGATCCAATCGAAGCTGACTGGTCGCAACTGACGAAGTACGGCCTGGATACGCCCGTGGACGACATCCTCGACAACTGGGAGCGTATCCTCGAAGCCGCCTACTGGCTCGGTGACGCCTTTCCCAAGTGGTGGGTGAACTATGGCCCCGGCACCATGGCCGCGTTCCTGGGATCGCGCGTCTCGTGGACACCCGACACGACCTGGTTCTGGCCGCTGGAAGGCGTGAGCAGTCTGCATGACATCCACCTGAGCTACGATCCCGACAATCCCTGGTGGCGGCGCGTGTTGGAGGTGACACAGCGCGCCGTCGAGCGTTGGGGCGACCAGGTGCTCGTCGGCATTACCGACATCGGCGGCAACATGGACATCCTCGCCAGCCTGCGCACCTCGGAGAAGCTGCTGTTCGACCTGACCGACGCGCCGGAGGAAGTTGAGCGGCTGGCGAGCGAAATCACCCCACTGTGGCTGCGCTACTACGACGAACTGTACGCCATCACCAGTTCAGTCGGGCGCGGCAACGCCTGCTGGGGGCCGTGCTGGTCGTCGGGCAAGGGCTACATGCTGCAGTCCGACTTCGCGTACATGATCTCGCCGCGCATGTTCGAACGCTTCGTCCTGCCCGACCTGACGGCGTGCTGCGCGCACCTGGACTACGGCTTCTACCACCTGGACGGGAAAGGCCAAATCCGGCACCTCGATCACCTGCTCAGCATCGAGCGGCTGCGCGGCATCCAATGGCAGCCCGGCGACGGCCAACCGCTCGCCGACGGCTGGCTCCCGCTCCTCCAACGCATCCGCGACGGCGGCAAACTCTGCCAGGTCTACGTGGACCGCCAAGGCGCATTCACCATCCAGAGAGAACTCGGTGGCAAGGGCTTCCTGATGCACATCGTCGAGATGCTAACGCCGGAAGAAGGCGAAGCGTTTTTGGAAGAATTGCATAAGAAATGAGTGGAGAATTGTACACGGATTTGATGGATTCCACGGATTTTCAAAGGATGAAATCCGTGGATTTAAACCGCGAATCACGCGAATCTTCGCTAATTTTTAGGAAAGATTCGCGTAGATTAGCGAGATTAGCGGTTTATATTTGGAGGAGTTAACAATATGACTGACAAACTTGCACAATACCGTCGCGCCGATGCCCCCCTACCGGCGACGAACCGCCTCTGGCCCCTCTACGGCGCGGGGTTCGAAAACTTCGGCGTGGACGGCAAACCCATCACCGTCCCGATGCCCGAATACGGCCCGGACGAGCTGCTCGTACGCCACGACGCCTGCGGGCACTGCTTCTCCGACATCAAAGTGATCAACGCCGGGCAAAATCACCCGCGCATCCATCGCAATATGCGCGAGCGCCCGGTCGTGCTCGGCCACGAGGTGAGCATCACGGTTGTCGCTGTTGGCGACAACTTACGCGACCAGTACAAGGTCGGCGACCGCTTCATCGTCCAGGCGGACATCTTCTATCACGGGGAGAACTGCTCCTACGGCTACGAGATCGACGGCGGGCTTTCTGAGTACACCGTCATCGACCAGCGCGTGCTTAACGGCGACCACGGCAACTACCTCATCCCCATCCACGAGGCTGCGACCGGCTACGCCGAGGCCGCGCTCACCGAGCCATGGGCGTGCGTCATCGCGGCGTATCAACTGCGCTACCGCACCACGCCTCGCAATGGCGGCACGATGTGGATCATCGGCACCGACCGCGCCAAACCAATGTACACCTTCAGCCAGGGCTTCGATGAGGCCGCCCACCCCGCCAAACTGCGGCTGACGAACGTGCCCGCGCCCTTCGCGGCGTGGCTCCGCGAGCGCGCCGCGCAGCTTGGCATTGCCGTGGAAGACGTCCCCGAACTGCCCGATCCGGCAACTGTCGAAACCGACGACGCACCCGTCTCTCCGGCAGAGACAACCGGCGGCAGCGGCAAAGGCGTGGACGACATCATCCTCCTCGGCGCGGACCCCGATCTCATCGAGCGCGCCAGCCCCAACCTGGCGAGTTACGGCATTATGGCGCTGATGGACGATGCGCCCATGCCGCGCAAAATCAAGCTGGACGTGGGGCGCATTCACTACAACCGCTGGCTCTACGTCGGCAGCAGCGGCGCGGACATCGCCGCCGCGTACAGCGATACGCCCGCGCGCTCCACACTCAAGCCCGGTGGGAAAGCCTGGTTCGTCGGCGCGGGCGGGCCTATGGGACGGATGCACGTCCAGGCGGCGATTCAATCCGAGGCCAGCCCAACAGTCATCGTCTGCACCGACGTCAGCGACGTGCGGCTGGACGATCTCTGCACCAGCTTCAGCCTGGAAGCCAAAAGCAAGGGCATCGAATTCGTCTGCCTCAACCCGATGAACAAGGAAGCCTACGCCGAAGGCATGGCACGGTTCAAAGCGAGCGGCTTCGACGACATCATCGTGCTTGCGCCGGTCACGCCCGTCATCGCCGACGCCGCGACGTACCTGACCCAGCAAGGCGTGATGAACATCTTCGCGGGTGTGCCGCGCGGCAAGTTCGCGGACATCGACCTGAGCAACGCCTACCTCAAGCAAGCGCGCGTCATCGGGCACTCCGCCTCCACCATCGAGAACATGCGCTTTATGCTGGATCAGGCTGAAACCGGGCAACTGTCGCCCAATCGCTCCGTCGCTGCTATCGGCTCACTCGAAGCCTCTTACGACGGCCTCAAAGCCGTGGACGAGACGCGCTTCCCCGGCAAGATCGTCATCTACCCGCACATCAAACCGCTGCCCCTCACTTCGCTGACCGATCTGAAGGACGTGCTGCCCACCGTCTACGCCAAGCTCAAGGATGGGCGCGAATGGACGACGGAGGCCGAGGCGGAACTGCTGCGGGTGATGTTGCCGTAATGAGGATTGGGAACTGGTAACTGGTAATTGGAAACTGGGGATTGGGGATTGGTGCATGGCGGCGCATAACCCACAACTCATGACTCATGTCCCGCCGCCCCTGATGACGTCCGAGCTGGGATCATTTGCGCGGGCAACGATTGTGGAGCGCAAGCCGGAAATTATCCGCCGCGTCATTGCGGATAATGCTTATCCGCCGGAGATTGTGGCGGCGCTGGAAGCGTTTCGCGATGAAATCGCGTCCGGCCTGATTGCGCCACTGAGCGAGGGCGCGCCGGATGTAGCGTTCTGGAATGAGCGCCAGGCGCAGTACGCGAACAAAACGTGGCTGGAAGTTCCGTGGTACTTCGCCGAGACGTATTTCTATCGCCGATTGTTGGAGGCCGC
This sequence comes from Chloroflexota bacterium, assembly GCA_036845725.1. Classification (GTDB taxonomy): domain Bacteria; phylum Chloroflexota; class Anaerolineae; order B4-G1; family SLSP01; genus DSWT01. The sequence continues at coordinate 1,315 of DAIUDK010000224.1, read as the reverse complement.
CCGTTACTTCCAACCCGGCCCGTGGCAAGGTGTAGCCCCCTTCGCGCCGCAGAAACGCGCACAGGAGGCCGCCGCCATCGTGCAACTGGCGACGGTGTGGGCCGCCATCGAACAACTACCGCCCGACGAACGTTTTGTGCTGCTCCTGCACTCCGCCCTGTGGGGCAACCGCGCCGACCTGAGCAACTTCACCGTCAAAGAGAGCGCGCATCGTGGTCTGGAGGCCCACACCGAGCGCGATAATCTGCTGATTGACGACACTGAGACAGTGTTGGCGTTCTTTTCTCAACGGATTGAACGGATTTTAACGGATGAAGAGAAATCCGTTCTGTCCGTTGAATCCGTTGAGGAAGTTGCCTTCATCAACGACAACGTCGGCTCGGACAGCCTCTTCGACCTGGCGCTGGCCGATTTTCTGCTCACGCAAGGCTGGGCGCAGCGCGTCGTCTTCTACCTCAAAAACCAGCCCTTCTTCGTCTCCGACGCCATGCCGGAAGACATCCGGCTTGTCATCCAGCAACTCCAAGCCGCGCCAGAACCCACCGTCGCAGCTCTGGGACATCGCTTGCATAACGCCTTACTCCCTACTTCTTACTCCTTACTCCTTACTACCGATCCCTTCTGGACAAGCTGCCTGAGCTTCTGGGACCTGCCGCCCGAGCTGCACGCCGGCCTGTCCCGCGCCAGCCTGATCATCCTCAAGGGCGATGTCAACTACCGCCGCCTGCTCGATGATCGGCACTGGCCCCATCACACACCCGTCAAGCACGCCGACGCCAACTTCCCCCGCCCCTACCTCGTCCTCCGTACCCTCAAAGGCGAGATTGCCGTGAGTCTGAAACCGGGGCAAGCGGAAGCCTTATCGGCGGATGAGCCGGATTGGTTGATCAATGGTAAACGGGGGATTATTCAATTAGTCAGGACACCTCAAATGGATGAAGTTACTTTTATAACCACCATCGACTGCAAATTTCCTTATGATGATGAGCAAGCTTGGCAGTCAATCGTAATTCAAGGGGCTACAATCTCTGACAATGCTGCTTTTATGGTGCTTTATGAAATCTGTCGTGCTCCCGTAGGTAAAGCATCTGCTGCCCTTCGACACAAAATGCTCGAGTTTTGGGCAACCCAGTATTCACATCCCATCAGCCTAATAGTAGTTGAGGCAGGCAAAGCAATCATAGATCAAACTGATTTGCCCATGGGAACAGTGCTGAAGTATATGGATCGAATAACACCATATTGCGGATTATACAATGCTCTAGCCATTGTTTACTTTGCGTGCGATGATATAACCGGAGAAGTAGATAAAAAA
>DAIUDK010000223.1:0-4715 GCA_036845725.1 Chloroflexota bacterium | reverse complement strand
ATGTCCCCGCTTTTTTCAAGTTTTCTAGCCCATCACGGTTAAATGTGGTGCTACCATCCAGCGCGTGACGCCGCTGAAAATCCCCTTCACGATTCCGCGCGATTTTTCGGCGCGGGACTACATCACCCAAACGCTGAGTTTTGAGCAGAACTATACCGTCGTCGTGCACCTTGCTGCCAACGTCGCTCCGCACATCCGTGAGCGGCACAGCCATTGGATGGAGCTGACGGAGCATGAGGATGGCTCGGTCACGGCGCGGTTCGGCGCGTCCACGCTGGAGTGGGCGACGGGTTGGGTGCTCAGTTACGGTGAATCCGTGCGGGTGCTCGAACCACCGGAGCTGGTCGAGCGCGTGCGCACCGCCGCCGAGGCGATTCTTCAGCAGTACACGAGCGCTTGAACGTTGTCACGTTTCAGCGTTTGAACGTTCCAAACGCCTCGACGTTCAAACGGCTCTCCAAATACGGGATGGCGAAGGTGAGGAACGTGACCGCCAGCGGCCCGCAACCATCGGCAGGGCGCAGATCGCCACACATCAGGCTGCCGAAGCGTTCCGCCACCGCCTGGCTTAAGCCGCTGGTGACCGGTCGTAGCACTGAGCGATGCAGTCCTTGCTGTCCGCCCCACACACCGACGAACATCAGCGCGCCCGCGACTAGTCCGCACAAGTGATCCACACCGCCCGCGCCTGGCATACATTGTGCCGCGTCGATAACCGGTTGAGCTAGAGGCGTCTCGAATACTTCGGAGAGTACCCGCAGGACGGTCATTGCGCAGTTGTTATCGCCCGTCACAAAGTACGTGGCAACGCGTTGCTGCACTAACGTTTCCATACTTTTGTCGTTGGTCATCATTACACCTCGCTGTGATATCGTGTACACTTTCTCAGTGTACGCTATCCTGGCGTAGGAGCAAGTTAGGGCGAAGCACCCCACTTGCCGAAGTGTCAAGTTCGGAGTAGCATGAAGGTATCACACCGTGTATAGTTTTTAGCAGAAAATTTTACTGTTTGGATGTGCGAAAGGATGCTGATTATGGAGAAGCCGCGCATTCTGGTTATAGGCGATGCAGATCAGGTATCCCGCAATGTTGCCGAGATGATCGGCACTGCCGGCGATCTGGCAGTTAACGTGGTTGCAGTTGGGGATGCTCTCCAGGCTGTTCGGGAAGTCGCGCCGGAATTGATTGTCGTGGACGTTGCGCCCGGCAGTGGGATGGAAAGTCTGCAAGTCGCAGAGAAACTACGTGCGGGTTCGAATGATCCGGTGATCTATCTGGTTGGCCCCGAGGATGCCCTCCCTTTGCAGCGTGCGGGTATCACTGCCCCTGATGGTTATCTGCTCAAACCCGTTCGTGCTCTGGAGTTGGATGGCGCGATTCAGGTGGCGTTATACCGGCGTGATATGGAACGGCGGCTGGCTGAGCGCGAAGCGAGTTATCGTGGTCTCTTTGAGGATGCGCCTTTCTCGGTGTGGGAGGAAGACTTCAGCGCAGTCAAAGCTTATCTGGATGAGCTGCGCGCGACAGGTCTTGAGGACCTCGAACGTTACCTGCACGATCATCCCGATGTGGTGCGACATTGCGCCTCCCTCGTCAAGATTGTCAACGTCAACCAGGCTGCAGTAGAGTTGTTTGGGGTTGCGGATAAAGCCTCATTGCGACATGACCTGGGGACACTGTTTGTCGAACAATCTCTGGCGTCCTTTGCCGAAGAATTGGTGGCTTTTTCCCGTTGGCAAAAACGCCTGGAAAGTGAGATCATTGGGCGCAGGGTGAACGGTGAATTGATGGTGACACTGTTCCAGGCCACACTCGTCTCTGGCTATGAGGAGACGTGGGGCAAGGTGTTCATTACGGCCACCGATATCACCGCGCGCAAGCGCGCCGAAGCGGAGTTGGTGCAGGAACGGCAGTTGCTACGCGCTGTAATCGATAATCTCCCCGATGCGATTTACACGAAGGATTTGCAGGGACGCAAGACGCTGGCAAATCGCGCCGACGTGGAGAATATGGGCCTGACCTCAGAAGACGAGGCCCTGGGCAAAACCGATTTCGAGATTTTCCCGCATGACGTAGCGACGCACTTCGATACTCTCGATCAGCAGGTATTCGACACAGGACAGGCACATCTCGATCATGAGGAGTATTTGTGCAATCGCTATGGGCGATGTGTCTGGTTGCTCAGTTCCAAACTGCCGCTCAAAAATGCCTCGGGCCAGGTAGTTGGGTTACTTGGCATTGCCCGTAACGTCACCGAGCGCAGACGTTTGGAATTGGAGCGCGAGCAGACCATTGCGCTGCTGCATCTCATCAATGCCAAGGATGATCTGCGCGATCTCGTGCAATCGGTTCTGGATTTGTTGCAGCACGAGTTGGGCTATGATGCGGTGGGTCTGCGTCTTAAACAGGGGTACGACTTCCCCTACTTTGAGACCCGTGGCTTCCCACCCGAGTTTGTGCAGGCCGAAAGCTCATTGTGCGCGCTCGATCAGTACGGCGAACTGGTGCGCGACAGTGCGGGTAATCCCGTTTTGGAGTGCATGTGCGGCAACGTCCTCTGCGGGCGCTTCGATCCGGCCTTGCCATTTTTCACCGAGCACGGCAGTTTTTGGACCAATAGCACCACCGCGCTATTGGCTTCCACCAGCGAAGCCGACCGGCAGGCGCGCACGCGCAATCGCTGCAACGGTGAGGGCTACGAATCGGTGGCGCTGATTCCTTTGCGTGCAGCCGCGGAGACGATTGGCCTGCTGCAATTCAACGATCACAGAGTAGGGTGCTTTGATTCACAGACGATTGCGTTCCTGGAATACCTGGCCGATAGCCTGGCCACGGCCCTGGCGCATCGACGTGCTGAAACAGCCTTACGTGAGAGCGAAGCTCGTTACCGTGGCCTGGTCGATGCAACGACTGACGCGATTTATGGCCATTATGTCGATGCAGACGGCAGGCCTGGTGAGATCTTCGAGGTGAATGACGTGGCCTGTCGCATGTTGGGTTACACGCGCGAAGAGTTGTTGCACATGATGATGTTTCATGATATTGATGCTTCCGACTCCGATGCGGGTATTCCGGCGGTCATGCGTGAGTTAACTGAGGGCAAGGACGTGTTGTTTTCACAAACTCACATGACCCGTGATGGGCGGCGCATCCCGGTTGAAGTCCATGCACGCCTGTCTGTTTACCAGGGCAGGCAAGCGATCTTCTCTACAGTGCGCGATATCACTGAACGGCTGCGCGTTGAAGAGGAGCGCCGGCAGGCGGATGCTGCGCTTAAACGCAGTGCTGCAACGTTGCGCAGTATTTTCAGCGCGGCTTCGATTGGCATTGGTCTGATAGTGGGCGATCGTGTACTTTCACAGGTAAACGAGCGTATTTGTGAATTGACAGGCTACACGTCTGAAGAATTGATCGGCAAAAATGCCCGCGTGTTGTACCCAACCGACGAGGAATTTGAGTACGTGGGCCGGGAGAAGTACGGTCAAATTGATGAGCGTGGAGCCGGCACAGTGGAAACACACTGGCAACGTAAAGATGGGCAAATCCTTGACGTGTGGCTCAGTTCGGCCCCCCTCGACCCCACAGATCTTGCTGCCGGGGTAACGTTTACCGCTCTGGATATCACCGAGCGTAAAAGAGCGGAGGAAGAGCGTGAGCGTTTGCTCCGGCAGGTGCAGGAACAGACCCGTCAGATGCAGCAGATTATGGATACGGTTCCCGAGGGCGTCCTGTTGCTCGATGCTGAACTTTGTGTGCTGCTGTGTAACCCTTCCGCCCTGGCGTATCTGCCGGTATTGACGGAAACCGCAGTATGGGAAGCCGGTCAAACGTTGATGGCGCTTGGCGGGCAGCCCATCGCCGAATTGCTCAGTCCGCCACCCCGTGGACTGTGGCACGAGGTGACAGAAAAACGCCGCCATTTCCAGATTACGGCTCGCGCCATCGAAACCGGACCGATGATGGGCGGTTGGGTGTTGGTTATTCGTGATGTAACCGAAGAACGCGCGATCCGCGAAACGGCGCAGCGCCAGGATCGCCTGGCGACGGTGGGGCAACTTGCTGCCGACATCGCCCACGACTTCAACAATATCCTGGCGGGCATCGTCCTCTACAGCCAGATGTCCCTGCGGACGCCAGACCTACCACCGCACTTACACGAACGTCTCGCTATCATCGCCAATCAGGCGCACCGGGCCGCCGACCTTATCAACCAGATCCTGGATTTCAGCCGCAGTACAGTGTTGGATCGCCTCCCGTTGGACCTGGTCCCTTTGCTCAAAGAGCAGGTTAAACTGTGGGAGCGCACCCTGCCGGAGAACATTAGCGTCAATTTTGCCTATGGTGCGGATAACTACACGATTGACGCCGATCCCACACGGATGCAGCAGGTGTTCATGAATCTGGTGGTCAATGCGCGTGACGCCATGCCGGAGGGGGGCACACTGAGCATCGAACTTACACACTTGCGCGTCACCAAGCCGAAATATGCCCCACTGCCCGACATGCCTGTAGGGGACTGGGTGCGGGTCACGATCGCGGATACCGGATCGGGAATTCCCGAGGAAGTCTTACCCTACATTTACGACCCCTTCTTCACCACCAAATTGGAGGGCAAAGGGACGGGCCTGGGATTATCACAGTTGTATGGTATCGTCTCCAGCCACGATGGATTTGTCGATGTGCATACCGAGATGAATGTCGGTACTGTTTTTTTC
>DAIUDK010000222.1:0-4762 GCA_036845725.1 Chloroflexota bacterium | reverse complement strand
GTAAGTAAATTACAAATGTTGCAGGAATCCGGGCGTTTGCCGACCACGAATTTGGGCCGATAAACGCATGGGATAAGCTCACGCAGAGCTGATTCTAGGTATCGCCAGCAACAACACAACGACCAAGACCAACAATCCTTTACCATAACTGACTGCTGGATGGGCCTTGCCCACCGATCAAGATTTGTTGCCGGTCGCCGACAGCGAAGCCGACGTCGAACAAGCCACGGTCTGGGCACGCCGGGTGGGACTGGATCGCGTCGCGGGGTATCTGGCCGGTGTGATGTCCGCCTGGGTGACGGCAGGATACCGCACCCGCACAGCCGTGCTCATCTCCGCCAATGAAGCGCGCGCCAGGCTCGCCGCCGATCCCAATCTCGTCCTGGTGGACGTGCGCGCGCCGGGCGAGTTCGCCGCCGGGCACATTGACGGCGCGCGCAATATCCCCGCACCCGACCTGCGCACGCGCTACACGGAACTGGACCCCGCCAAACCCACGGTCGTGCTCTGTAGCGCCGGTCCACGCGGCAGTATGGTAGCGAGCATCCTCAAACAGCGCGGATTCGTCGAGGTCTACAACGTCGCGGGTGGCACAGCGGGTTATAACGCTGCCGGTTAAGGTCTGTAAAAACAATCTCCCGCTCGGGCCGGCCTCCGACCGCGCCCGCCCGCGTCCAAACCTGCTGTGGCCGGTCGAAGACCGGCCACAGCTTTTTTGCGGTGAGGGTGACGATTATTCCCGAATGCCCATAATGGTAAACCACGAGGGGACGCCGGCTTGCGTCTCGCAGGCGGCGCCCTGGGCAGAATCGGGAGCGGCCTCGCCCAGACAGGCGAGGTAGGCCTGCGCGCCGGCCTGCGCTTGCGCCAACGGGCCGGCCGGGTCTTCGCGCGTCGTCCAACTTTGGCGCAGGGCGTATGCGTACAGGCGTTGCAGGACATCGCCCCAGGGCGCTTCCCCCGACAGCAAGTCGTCGGCAGAGGCGTAGGCGCTCATGGTCTCGGCGTAGGCTTGCCGCAGCGCGGTCTGCGCCTCGGGATATTGGCTATACTTGTTCAAAGTGACCTGCTGGAGCAAGGAATTCCGCGCCGGCATCCCGGTCCAGAAATAGGGTTGCCGCGTCGCAAAAGTGAGCCAGTCCCAGGCCGCTTCAGGATGCGCGGAACTTTTGGGGATGGCATGGCCGTAGAAGGTGTAGAAGGTCGCCGGTCTTCCCTCCACCGGAACCGGCGCGATTCCCAGGTTGATGTTGCAGTTAGAGTGGATTTGGACAGCTTTGTCGTTGGCGATCCACATCGCGGCCTGGTGGTTGCAGTACAGCGCATCCCTGCCGGCAAAACCGCTCATATCGAGCGCCGGCGGGGCCAGGACTTCATCCCGGTAGGCAAGGGCCTGGACCCAACGTGCGGCTTCCACCAGGCGCGGATCGTCCAGCGTGGGGGCAGTGGGCGCGGCAGGATTGTCCACCAAGGCTCCGCCGCGCTGCACGGCGATCAGGAGCGGCAGGGTGAACCACTCCACGCTCAACGTCAGTAGCCCCCACTGCCGCCGCGGAGGCTCGCCGCGACTCAGCGCGTGCGCCGCCTCCAGCAGGTCTTCCCACGTCCAGCCGGCCTGCGGATAAGGCACGCCGGCGGCATTGAACAAGTCCCGGTTGTAGAAGAGCAGCGTGGCATCCACCGTGCTCGGCAAGGCCCATTGTTTCCCTTGACGGCGATAGGCCTCCAACGCCACGGGATAGAAATCGTCCACGTCGAGCGTGTCATCGGTGGCCATCAGCGCGGTCAGGTCCACGAAATACGTATCCGAGTGAGGCGCAATACCAGGATGGACATGGACCACATCCGCGCTGGCGGCGATCTCGTCCCACGTCTCAACGCCCTCGAAGGCAACAGTAACGAAATTGACCTCGACATTGGGATGTTCAGCATAATATTGCTGGAGTAAACGCTGCGCCTGGGGATCGTCTTGTAGCCATAATACATCGGTGAGACGGCTTTTTAGCGCAATGACGCCAGGTTGGGTCGGCGGCGGAGGCGTCAGGGGGACGGGCGTGCTGACCGTAACAGGGGGAAGTCCCTGCGCGGTCAAGGCGGCGTTCAACGCAATTTCCAAGGCGATAGACAGCCCGGTCTCCCCGCGCATAAACGCCGGCAGCCCTTCAGCCACGAATCCGGCCCACGACGCGCGGAACCAGGGATAGCGGCGCGCCGTTGGCGCCAAGTGCTCGAGGATGTAGCGGTAGACGGCCTCGGTTTCCGGCGGCAGGGCGCTGCGATAGGAGTCCGCCATATAGACGGAAGGGCGCACCGGCAGACGTCCCCCGGAGGGCGGCTGGCGCGTGAGAAAGGCAATCCATGCCCAGGCCGCCGCCGGATTCGGGCTGCCCGCGCTGATGTAGGCGGCTTCGACTTCGACCAGGGCCAGCTCGCGCAATCCGCGCGGGAAGGGGGCAATGCCGGTATCCGCATCGCGCAGCGTGGCGGGCACGCCGGCCCACATCGCCGCGCGATCCAACTGCGCCAAGCGCTGCCCGCCCTGGCCCGGCGCGTCGTCAGAATCTGGGCCGGGCATCACGCCGTAGACGGTCGCCAGTTCGGCGTACCACTGGACGGCGGCGCTGAGTCCGGCGTCCGTATACATCGGCAACCCTTGCTCGTTCACCCACGCGCCGCTGTGTTGCAACGCGAAAGCCTCGACGCTCTGGTACGCTTCGGCCTCGGCGAAGCCCCACACGCCCGCGTCGGCGCGGGTAAGAGCCTGGGCCGCCGTCAAGAACTCGTCCACGCTCCAACCGGGTTGGGGATAGGGGATGCCGGCGGCGTCGAATAGCTGGGTTTTGTAGAAGATGAGCCAGGGACGCACGGCGACCGGGACGCCCCACACCCCTTCTGCGGATTCCAGCAGCGGCAACAACCCGGTGTAGACATCGGTGGGGGCGAAATCTGCATCGACCTGCCGGAAAGGCCGCAGGTCTTGCACGGCGCGGCCGGCAGCCAGGGTCGCCGGGTCGAGCGCGTCGCTCAAGAAAACGTCGGCAACGGCGGCCAACTTCGCCAGTCGTTCCTCTGGAGATTGGAGAAATCGTTTCGGCGCGGCCTCGTCGGGGTTCAGCACCGTGACGTGGATGGCGGATTGGCGCGCGTTGAAGGTTTCGGCGAGCTGGCGATAGTAGACCCAGGTATGCACGTCCGCGAGAAAGGTGATGCGGGTGACGGGGTCTGGGGCGGGCAGCGGCGTCGCTGTGGATGGCGCGCAGGCCGGCAGGCACGTCAGAAGCACTGCCAAGAGTGTGATAATGAGCAAAAACGTACTTTTATTGTGCATAAGTATCACCATAGAGTAGTAGGAAAACTTACATCTCCGAACTGAGTACATTGGAAACTAATGTACTCAATAATAGCAGTTACAATGCTGAAAGACCTCACGATACATTGAACAGGATGGAGGTAATGTGCCAAATTGACAACAATAGTGTTGTAGTTCAAACATCCCACTTCCACTCCCGCATTGAGAGGCTTTCAGGCAGTAGCAAAAAGCCCGCATAACTCTCACCAAGCGACGATGTCGTAGATAACAGTGTGTCTGGCCCATCTCCAAAGGGATGTCTGTTAGAAGATTCAGCCCTTCTTATGCCTATACGCGGCGGCAAAAGAATAGCACTTCCAATCCCAATCAGAAACTTGAGAAAATTCCGTCGTGTTAGCACTGGTTACCTCCTAAAATGGTGTAAGTCACAGTCAGGATGTCATTTTTCTGTTATAGCCCCCGTAGCAACATCCATCAGCCATTCAAGACCATCTTTGTCGCGTAACAATAGCTGGTTTTCGGTGATCCATTCCACCGTAATGAACAACCGCTGATCTTCGGAGAGCAGTGTGGTGTGCGTCAGTGTGGCGGTTTCTACATGCACAATAGAGGTAGCGTCCACCCAATTTGTCGTGCAAGGTCGGAGGGCCAACGTCAACGCCAGGGCAGCCCCGTCCGGTGACCATACGATGTGTCCGGCCTGATAATCCTGGTCTGGTTCGAGTTTCATCTCCCGCTCGTTCCCGGTCGCCAGGTCGCGTATGACCAGCCCGCGCTCTCCATAACCAATATAGGCAAGTGTGGCTTCATCTGGCGAGAGCGATAACCAAAAACCCACATCTGATACCAGCGCCTCGACATCCCCGCTGCCCAGATCCAATCTGTGCAAATCCGACCCATTGACGAACACCGCGCAACCGCCTGGAACCACCTGGTTGGTGAAATACAAGTGCTGTCCATCACGAGACCATTGCAAGACTTGTGGAATTGTGTGGCCTATCAACCATTCTTCCCATGCGTCCACAACGATCCATTCAACGTTACCTTTCGTTTGGGATACTTTCAATTGTGTGTAATAGTTTTCTGCGTCGCTGCTAGTTGGGAATTTTGCGGTTGTCTGCGCGATCCATTGTCCATCTGGGGACGAGGAAACCCAGGTCCGTAGCTCGAAATTTTCGACGCTTGGTATTGCTGTCGGCATCTCTCTCGTTGGTGTGCCCGACGGTCTGGCAGTTGGCATTTTTGTGGGAACGGGTGTAGCTGTAGAGGGTATTGTTACTGTTGGTGTATGTGTAGGAATTTCCACAGGCAAGATATCCGTTGCCACAGTAGGTGGAGGCAGAGTGGCCTGAGTACACCCCACCAGCAACAGAAAAAGCAATATAGTTGCAAAAAACCTATGGTAGCAAAACTGGCTAGACAGGAGGGCAAACGGGGATAGTATAGGGGAAA
>DAIUDK010000221.1:0-4846 GCA_036845725.1 Chloroflexota bacterium | reverse complement strand
TCACCGATGGCCGACTTCGGCTATGACGTGGCCGACTACTGCGACGTCGATCCGCTCTTCGGCGACCTGGCGACGTTCGACCGGCTGGTGGCGGGGGCGCACACACGCGGCCTCAAAATCATCATCGACTGGGTGCCCAACCACACGTCCGACCAGCATCGCTGGTTCACCGAGAGCCGCAGCAGCCGCGACAATCCCAAGCGCGATTGGTACATCTGGCGCGAGCCGGCGCCCGGCGGCGGGCGACCCAACAACTGGGGCAGCTTCTTCGGCGGTCCCGCGTGGACCTACGACACGCAGACCGGCCAATACTACATGCACCAGTTCTGCAAGGAGCAACCCGAACTCAACTGGCGCAACCCGGAGGTCAAAGCCGCGATGTTCGACACGCTGCGCTTCTGGATGAAGCGCGGCGTGGATGGCTTCCGCATGGACGTCATTGGCCTGATTATCAAGGATGAAGCCCTGCGCGACAACCCGCCCAATCCCAATGCGCCCGCAAATCTGCCCGCCAACGACCTCTTCAGCCGCCTGTTGCAGGTCTACAACATGGATCAGGACGACGTGCACCCGGTTCTCCGCGAGATTCGCGGCGTGCTGGACGAGTACGATGACCGCTGCGGCATCGGCGAGCTGTGGGGGCCGCTGGATCGCTGGGTGAAGTACTATGGCACGGATGGCGACGAACTGCACCTGCCCTTCAACTTCCGCCTGATGGACGGCATGGCGTGGGATGCGCAACAGATGCGCGCCGTCGTGGATGCAATGGAGGCCGCGTTGCCCGATTTCGCGTGGCCCAACTACGTTCTGGGAAATCACGACCGCACGCGCCTGGCGACGCGCTTCGGCGGGGAGGCGCAAGCCCGTGTCGCCGCGATGCTGCTCCTCACCCTGCGCGGCACGCCGACGATCTACTACGGCGAGGAAATTGGCATGGAAGACGTGCCCATTCCGCCGGAGAAAATCCAGGATCCGCAGGGCATCAACCTCGGCCCGGAGCGCACGCGCGACGTCTGCCGCACGCCGATGCAGTGGGACGCCGGCCTCAACGCCGGCTTCAGCCCACCGGGCGTTGAGACGTGGCTACCCCTTGCCGCCGATTACGCCACCCGCAATGTCGCCGCGCTTGCCGCCGATCCAACCTCGATTTGCACGCTCTACACGCGCCTGCTGCACCTGCGCCGCGTGACGCCCGCGTTGTACGGCGGCAGCTATTGCCCGCTGGACGTGGGCTACGACGACGTCTACGTCTACGTGCGCGAAGACGATGCGCAACGCTACCTCGTCGCGCTCAACTTCGCCGCCGAGCCGCGCACGTTGGCGATTCCGGGCGAAACGGCAGGCCGCGTCATCCTCTCCACCCACCTTGACCGCGAAGAAGCCGTCTCCCTGGACGCCCTGACCTTGCGTGCCAACGAAGGTGTGATTATCGCGTTGTAAAAGTGGGGGTTTGGGGGCGGGCACAGCCCGCCCCCAAACCCCAGCCCCGGATTTCCGAGAAACTACAATCAAAATTGGTGTAAATTCGTGAAGATTCGGCGAATGCAGACATTCGTGGTTAATCATTGGAGGATGATGTGAACAATCTGAAATGGTGGCAAACGGCCGTCTTCTACCAAATCTACCCGCGCAGTTTCGCGGATGGGAACGGCGACGGCATCGGCGATTTCATCGGCATGACCGAAAAACTCGATTACCTCAAGGCCCTGGGCATCGACGCGCTGTGGCTCTCGCCGCACTTCCCTTCCCCGCAGGCCGATTGCGGCTACGACGTGGCGGATTACACGTGCGTCGCGCCGGAATACGGCACGCTGGACGATTTCAAGACCTTTTTGGCCGAAGCGCACCGGCGCAGCCTTCGCGTGATTCTGGACATGGTCTTCAATCACACGTCAGATCAACACCCGTGGTTTATCGAAAGCCGCAGCAGCCGCGACAATCCCAAGCGCGATTGGTACGTCTGGCGTGACCCGGCCCCCCTCCCGGCCTCCCCCCCGAGGGGGGAGGAGCAGAACGGCGAACCCCTCCCCCCATTGGGGGGAGGTAGGGAGGGGGGAGGCCCGCCCAACAACTGGGAATCCACCTTCACCGGCTCGGCGTGGGAGTACGACGCAACGACCGGGCAGTACTACTATCACTTCTTCCTCAAAGAGCAGCCCGACCTCAACTGGCGCAATCCGGAGGTGAAGGCCGCGATGTGGGACGCCGTGCGCTTCTGGCTCGACCTGGGTGTGGATGGCTACCGGCTGGACGCGATCGGCACGATCTTCGAGAATCCCAATATGCCCGATCAGACGACCGGCCTGACCCTGATCGACCTCTATCGCATGGGGATGGTGGCGCAATCGCCGGAAGAGGCAGAAGCGGCGGAAGCGGTGTGGAAGGAAATGTTCAAGCATCAGGTGGATCGCGACGACGAGATGCACCCGCTGATGAAGGAACTGCGCACTGTCGTGGACGAGTACGAGGGGCGGATGCTGGTCGGCGAGGACGACAACATCGCCTACTACGGCGGCGGCGACGACGAATTGCACATGGTCTTCAACTTCCCGCTGATGCGCACCGACCGTATGACGCCGGAGCACATCCGTAAAAACCAGGCCGAACGGTTGGCCGCCTTGCCGCCGGGCGCGTGGCCTTGCAACACGTTGGGCAACCACGATACCGGACGCGTATGGAGCAGTTTCAATGACGGTACGCAGCAAATGAAGATATTCGAACGCGAACGGGCGCAACTCTCGCTCGCGTTGATGTTGACGCTGCGCGGCACGCCGTTCCTCTATAACGGCGAAGAGATTGGCATGACGAACATGGGCTTTGATGATATCGCCGTGCTGCGGGATACGGTCGCTTTGCGTCAGTACGACCTGGCAGTGAACGTGGGCGGCATGGAACCCCAAGCCGCTGCCGCGATGGTGTGTGGTGAAACCCGGGACAGGTGCCGCACGCCGGTGCAGTGGGCCAACGCGCCCAACGCCGGTTTCTGTCCGGCGGATGTGACGCCGTGGCTGCCGGTTAACCCGAACTACACCGAAGGTGTGAACGTCACCGAGCAGGTGGACGATCCGCGCTCGTTGCTCGCCTTCTACAAGCGGATGCTGGCGATTCGCAAACAGACGCCGGCCCTCATCACCGGGGATTACACGCCGCTGCTCGAAGATCACGCGGATTGCCTGTGCTTCCTGCGCCACACCGAGGGGCAGACGTGCCTGGTGGTTCTTAACTATTCGGACGAGGCGCACACGCTGGCCTTCGACCTGGACGGCTCGCCGCCACGCCTGATTTTCTCGACCACCGCCCGTTCAGACGCAGGCAACCTGTCCGCATTGACGCTCGCGCCCTTCGAAATCTACATCGTCGAACTAAAACCGTAGCGCGAGTTGGCAACTTTCAACTTCGAACTTTCAACTAATCGACGGCTTTGACACTCACCGCTCTTGTCCTGGTGCTGATTTCGGCGTTCACCCACGTGGGATGGAACGTGCTCGGCAAGCGTGACCATCCCACGGCGGCGTTCCTGCTGGTGGCGACGCTGTTTGGCTGTCTGTGTCTGTCGCCGTCGCTGCTCTTTTTCGGGCGGGCGCTGGCGGTGTTCCCGGCGGCGGTGTGGGTATGGCTGGGCGTCACAGGCATCTTTCAGGCGTTCTATTACGTGGCGTTGGCGGGCGCGTACCGCATGGGTGATATGTCGGTCGTCTACCCGCTGGCGCGCTCGGTGCCGGTGGCGCTTGTGGCCGGCGTCAGTGTGTTGTTGGGGCAGCGCGCGCAGTTGAGTTTCGTGGCTTTGGCCGGGATCGGGCTGATCATTGTGGGTGGGTTCGTGCTGCCGCTGCGTCGCTTTTCCGTGCAGTGGAGCGACTACCGGCAGCGCGCGACGGCGTTCGCGTTGCTTGCGGCGGTGGGGACGGCGGGCTACTCGATGGTGGACGATCATGCACTGCGGTTGCTGCGAGCCGTGCCCGGCCTGCCCGTCAGTCCCGTGGCGGTGACGCTGCTGTATGCGTTCTTCGAGGGCTTGAGTTCGGCGCTGTGGTTGACGCTGTGGATCGCGTGGCGCAGCGCCCGCCGCGCGGAGGTGTGGGACGTGGCGCGCTTTCACTTGGGCCGGGCGTGGCTGGCAGGTTTCTTCATCTATCTGGGGTACACGCTCGTTTTGGTGGCGATGGGCTTCGCGGCGAACGTCAGCTACGTCGTCGCCTTCCGCCAGATCAGCATCCCGTTGGGCGCGCTCGCGGGCGTCTTTGCCCTCAAAGAGCCGCGTTACCGGCCCAAATTCGCCGGCGTCCTCATCATGTTCGCCGGGCTTGTGCTTGTGGGAATCGGGTAAAGAGGCAAGAAGCAAGGGGCAGGAAGCAAGAGGCAGGAGGTGAAGATGGAGCAAAGGTGGAAGGGCTTTGAGGAGTGGATGGCGCAGGTACCAGAAAGCATAAAACGAGATCCGCTGTGGAATTTCAAGGTTTATCCGAAAACGCTCTTTCTTGCCGATCTGGCATGGGAAGATACAAATCGGTGGATGGAAAATCCACGTGGAAAAGAAATAGCTAGACAGTTAATCAGGAGCGCTGGGTCTATCTGCGCGAACCTCGAGGAAGGACATGGGCGTGGCTTTGGTAAAGACAATGCCTACTTTCAGCGTATTGCTTTAGGCTCTGCCCGTGAATCTCGTGGATGGTACTATCGTGGACGGCATCTGCTGGATGAACAAGCACTTCAGCATCGCATCAACCTGCTTGACGAAATCATCGCTGCTCTCGTGCTTTCTTCCAGTCAACAACGGGACTTCTCCAAACCCAAATCCTGAACCTCGCATCCTGCGTCTTGCGTCCTGCATCTTGCATCCTGCATC
>DAIUDK010000220.1:0-4907 GCA_036845725.1 Chloroflexota bacterium | reverse complement strand
ACCTGGCGCAAGACCTGCCCTAGTTCCTCGTAGAGTTCCTGCGCCGCGACGGGCGGTTCACCACGCACGGCGACGCCGGCATGGATGTAGTTCGCGTAATTCGCCACCGGTACATTCGCATATTTCTCGATGATGGCCGCCCGTTGTTGGCCGTATCCGCCGGTGAAGATGTTGATGTAGGGTAGCCCCACCAGTTCGCCATGCCCGGCTTGAAGCTGGACAGTGTGCTCGAAGGCCGCCAGATCGAATTCGCGCCAGGTGTTGAAAGCCAGTGCCGCTTCCAGTGTACCCGGTGACGAGGCAGGATTGTACAGCCACACGCTGCCCGAACCGAGTGTTGCATTCGCGCCGCCGTTGGGCATACGACCGAAGCCAATCTCTTCAATGGGCAGATCGTCGAGGTTGCGGATCATCCAGCCGAGTGTGTCGGCGCTGGCAATCGTCATCGCCGTTTTTCCGGCACCGAAGTCGAGCACCAGCGCATAGTTGCCCCAGGTGGCAATATCGGGCGTGGTCGCGTTGTCCTGCCAACGCAGGTCGTGCATCAACTGCATCGCGGCGACCATAGCGTTGTTGTTGTAGGCCGCGCCCCATCGCCCATCCACCGATTGCACCGTGTCGCCGCCGAACGTCATCATCAGCGCCACACTCATCCAGCCGCCGAGCGCGCCCTCGTTGCGGATGTTGAACCCATCCACGCCTTCAAGTCTGGCGTGAATCCGGCGCGCGGCCTCGCGCACCTCACCCCAGGTTTGCGGCGGCTTGTCGGGGTCAAGGCCGGCTTCTGCAAACAGACGCCGGTTGTACATCAGCCCCATACCGTTGGCAGCGTGCGGCAGACCATAGATTTTCCCATAAGCATCCTGCGCTAACGTCAGGATCGCTGGATGATAGGCTGCGGGATAAAGTGTATCTTTGACGTAGTCCGTGATGTCTGCCGCATAACCGCTCTCGATAAGCGCGCGAGCATCGGTCAACCGCACGGCATAGGTATCTTCCAAAGGACTGTTAGCCCGCGCGATGAAGGTCTGGAAATCGTAGCGGTAGGGGTTAGGATCGATGACCACTTCAGGGCGCATAGCGTGGAACTGCTCCAGCAGCCAACGCTGTCGTAGAATTCCCAACGCATCATCCTCAAGCGCGGCGTCGGTGACGCTCACCACCACCGGAACCAGTGGTGTCGGCGTCACCTCGACGATTTTCTCAACCGGAACTTCGACTGTGACTTCCTGAGTGACGATAACCTCTTTTTCAACTTCACGCGTCACCAACACGGTTTCAATCACTTTTTCAGCCAACGGCGTCCCACAAGCGGCGAGCGCCACCAACACCAAAGCCAACACAGCAAATCGCCATAATGCTTTAACAGTAAAAGAACAAAAACGCCTCATCAAAACCCCCAGGCAAATGAGAAATTAGAGGCGAGAAATGAGAGATGAGGCGTCTCATTAACCCACAACTCACAAACCATACCGCAGAACCCTCAACCCACGGCCTGAAAACTGCTCAGCACCACCGGCGCGGATGTACCAGGCTGACCGCCGCCCACCGACACCTCGAAAAGACCAGGCTCAACCATTGGCTGCCCGTCGTCGGTAAAGCACGCCATCTGCCGGGGTGTGAGGATGAATGTGACAGTCTGCTGCGCACCGGGTTCAAGGTGAACGCGCGCGAACCCTTGTAGTTGCCGGATGGGAACGGGCACCGAAGCTTCTACGTCGCGCACGTACAGTTGCACCACCTCATCGCCAGGGCTATCACCCGTATTCTTAACCTTCACACTGACCTTAAGGTTGTCGCCCACCTTGATTTTGTGGGCACTGAGGGTCAAATCGCTATAGACGAAGGTTGTATAGCTCAATCCGTAGCCGAAGGGATAGAGCGCTTCGCCGCCAAAGTAACGATAAGTGTGCCCCGCCATGGCGTAATCACGGAACGGCGGCAGGTCGTCCACCGATTTGTAGAACGTCACCGGCAGCCGTCCGGCGGGATTGTAGTCGCCGAAGAGCACGTCCGCCAGGGCTGTACCACCCTCTTCGCCGGGATACCACAGCTCGACAATCGCCGCCGCGTTTTGCTCAGCCCAGTTGACCGAGACCGCGCTGCCGTTGAGCAACACGACCACCACCGGCTTGCCGGTCGCCGCTACAGCCTGCAGTAGAGCCTCCTGCACGCCCGGCAGATCCAGGTCCGTGCGGTCGCCGGTGCTGTGCTCCCCGTTCTTGATGCCCTCTTCCTGGCCTTCCTCGCCCTCCACGAGCTGGGAAAGCCCCATGACCGCGATCACCACGTCGGCCTGTTTGGCCGCCGCGACGGCCGCTGCAAACCCCGATTTATCATAGTCGCGGATGCCACAGCCAGGCAGAGAGAGCACTTCCACGCCCGCCCCCACCTTGTCACGGATGCCCTGCAGCGGCGTCACCGAGCGCGAGGGCATACCGAAGTAGTTGCCCAGCAGCACCAGATCATCATCGGCATTAGGGCCGATGACGGCGATGGTTTTGAGGCTGGCCTTGTTCAATGGCAGGACACCGTCATTTTTGAGCAGCACGATCGATTCGCGCGCAGTTTGTAGCGCCAGCGCGCGATGTGCCGCGGAATCGTTCACCTCGATGGGAATCTGCGCGTAGGGCACCATCTCGGGCGGATCGAACATCCCCAACTTGAAGCGCAGGGTGAACAGTCGCGTCAAAGCTACGTCAATGGCGGCTTCATCGATAATGCCCTGCTCCAACGCGATCAACAGCGCGCCGTAAGTGTGCCCGCAGTTCAAGTCGCAGCCGTTTTTCACGGCCAACGCCGCCGCTTCAGCAGGCGTTTTGACCACCTGATGATACGCATAGATATCACGGATTGCCCAACAATCGGAAACGATGTGCCCCTCCACCCCATCGGGACCGCCAAACTCCCACTCCTCGCGGAGGATCTTCTGCAGCAGCGTGGGACTGGCACAGCACGGTTCACCGTTGGTGCGGTTGTACGCGCCCATCACTGAGACGACTTTGGCTTCGCGCACCGCCGCGTCGAACGCGGGGAGATACGTTTCGCGCAAATCACGCGCATCCACAACCGCGTCGAAATAGTGACGCTCGCTCTCCGGTCCGCTGTGAACAGCGTAGTGCTTGGCCGTCGCCGAAAGTTTGAGATATTTCGGATCATCGCCCTGCAGTCCTTTGATGAAGACCACGCCCATCCGCGAGGTCAGGTAGGGATCTTCACCGTAAGTTTCCTGCCCCCGGCCCCAGCGCGGATCGCGGAAGATGTTGATGTTCGGCGTCCAGTAGGTGAGGCCATAATACTGCGCAGAACTGCCATCTTCGCCAAGCGCATCGTGGTGTTTGGCGCGTGCCTCGTCGGAGATCGCCACAGCGACCTGGTGCAGCAGATCGACGTTCCACGTCGCCGCCATACCGATCGCCTGCGGGAAGACCGTCGCGATGCCGGCCCGGCCCACCCCGTGAAGACACTCGTTCCACCAGTTGTATGCCGGTATGCCCAGACGCTCAATCGCCGGGGCGCTATGCAACATCTGCGAGACCTTCTCCGGTAAGGTCATCCGCGAGATCAAATCGGCCACCCGCACCGAGGTAGGTTGAGCGGGATCAGCATAAATCGCCTTTTGTGATGTGGTTTTAGTTTTCATCGCAGCTCCTCGTATAAAATAAACCGCTAATCTCGCGAATCTAACGAATCTTTATTAAAATCAGCGAAAATTCGCGTGATTCGCGGTTAAAATTTTGGTCCTCATTCTTCCTACTTTAGTGCAATAAGGAAAATTTGCAAACTAAGACAGACAAGATGAATTGCGTTTAGACTCTAGAAGTACCCGCTACCATCGCTGCTTGCGCATAAGCTTTACCAGGCCGACCAAGCTCGCGACGAACACTATGCCTAAGATGCTGAAACTCCCGAGGGCCTTTAGAGTCGTTAACTGAAGTGTCGTCGGTGTGGTCGCACCCACGCTGAGGTCCTTGAGTGTCCACGCACTGAATTCCGTCACTCCGCTCAAAACGACACAGTTAGCGTTTGCATCCACCCTCAGACCAGCGCTGATAGGCACCGTCCATTTCACACCATCCCAGCGGAACGCGCGCAAACCAGCCTCATTCAGACCGGCGATTTCAGCGTCGGTATAGCACAAACCGAGTGAAACCGGCCATACGGTGCTCAGGTCGCCGGTAATCCACCACGTCGCCGCTACCTCACCCAGGTTATATACCCCGCCAGGACAGGTCATATGCTTGGTTACAGTAACAGCGCCGCCGTCCGCTGCCGAGAGTGTCATGCTAATCCACGTCGGGCCGAAACTGTAAGGCGTGCCACCGTCGAAGTCCGTCTTGACAACCGTGTCACTATCAGCATAACGCAACTCAAACGCGCCGATGTCGCAACGCAGGTCGTCGCGTGGGACGCCGCGTTGATCGGTTGCCGGGCAGGTAACATTGTCGCCCGCGTCAATCGCCGGCGAATCCGGGAGCAGAACGTGCGTCAGCGTATTCCCACCATAGTCGTCAAGCGGGCCGAGTCGCGGATCACCGGAAAGGTCCGCGTCGCATGTGCCATCACCGACAAAATTATGAAGGTTGACGCCGATCGTGGCGGTATCAGTCATATAACAATCCCCACCAATGTTGTTGGCGATAAGAGTGTTCCGGTAATTCAAAATACCATCAGTAAAAATCCGAATACCCGCGCCATAGGGCGCTGTGTTGCTGTAAACGGTGCTATTCTGTACTGTGATGAGATCTTTACTCCAGATTCCCCCACCGTGCGTGGCCGAGTTGGCGGAGAAAGTGCAGTTGTCGATCATCGCCCTGCCATAGTTGTAAATACCGCCACCCGCATTGGTGATGACTGAGCTTACCCCCATTTGTTAGACCACAAATGGGTTAGAATAAGTTGAAACG
>DAIUDK010000219.1:0-5033 GCA_036845725.1 Chloroflexota bacterium | reverse complement strand
GAAATATCGCCCACGCGCTTGATTTTCCAGTAACCGGCCTGCGACTTGATGAAGACGGTGATATAACCCACGACGCGCGCATCCTGGACGGCGACGAAGGTTGCTGCATTGTCGTTGTCCAACGTCCGCGAAAAGTAACTGATAATGTCGGCGTCGTGCAGCGTGTCGATCTCGAAGAAATCCGCGTGGTGGGCTTCATACTCTGCGAAGAAGGCGCGGGACAGCGTGATCAGTGCGTCCACATCGGATTCCGGCTGTAGTCTGTGGATGGTTGTCATATTCGTTTGTCCTATTGTTGCTATTGAATGCTGTTCTAATTTGCATCTTCTCTAATCTGCTTTCTGGACAGGTTTTGCCATATTAAAAAAGTACCAAAAAGAATAGCGATAGACACTCCTGCCAATGGGGTCACTACACCGAACAGGAATATGATGATCATGTTTGTTAAGGTAGCGTCTACGTTATTGTAATACCAGATACTATTATCTTCCAATACCACATACCTGACGTTTATTTTAAGTTCTCCAGTCCCGTTGCCGAGCTGTGTTTTTAAGCAACGAGATACTCGTGTTATATAAACAATCTCCCCTGGCGGACTACCAATGTTTCCGGCATTAAGATGGCATGGAGCTAACGGAAGGTGTTGAAGTAAAGGACTATGTGTGAAGGTTTGGATTTTTCCATTTGTCAGTTGGACAGATATATCTGTTACTGAAGCAGACATAATCCTCTCAACTGGGACAGATGGCTTGCCAAGTGATCGCCAACGCAGAACATAGATTTGGTGAAAGTAAGTAACTCCACAGACCAAAATTGCTATGAAGGCAACGGTTGCTAGTAACGCCATCCATTTTGTCAATTTGGGATGTGTAGGAACTCTCATTGGAGTAGTAGGTTCCTCAAGTCCAACTGGCAAACGAGGCGAATACCTTGTGCAACGTGCCCTAATGAACATGCCGGAAACAAAAACAACTATGACCACCAAGGCGATATAGTAGACGTTCATCAAATAGCCTGTATCTCTATAACTGGTGGCGTCACCACCTTGATCGCCAGCGCGAACGGCACGGACAGCATGATCACCCCCGCCGCGCCCCAGCAGAGCTTCTCGTAGCCGATCAGGCCCAGCAGCGTCCCCGCCAGCATCGACATCGTCACCGAGGTGATGTGGTTGATGCTTACCCCCGCAGACAGCGTCGGTCCCAGCTCATCGGCTGGCGCGATGCGGTTGACGTAGGTCGAAAGCCCAATGCTCAGCGTGACCAACAGGTTGATCCCAATCAGCATCCCGCACAGGAACCAGACGTTGTGCACGGTGGCGTAGCCGACGAAGCACAGCGCCAGCAGGACATAGCTGATCGTCAGCGTGAGCCGCTCGCCGACGAGATCCAGCAGCCGTCCGATCGTCGGCGCCAGGACGAAATTAACGATGCCGCTTGTCACCAACAGGAGGCTGATCTGGCGCGCGTCCAGGCCGTAGCTTTGCACCAGCACCAGCGTGCCAAACGCGCCGAAGACCTGCGTGCGCGATCCCTCGAAGAACGTCAGCACGTAGTAGAGCCAGTACCGCTTTTTCAGGAGGATGCGCGGCTGGGTCTGCTTCTGTTCGCCGATGTCGGTGGGAATCCGCGCCACGAGCAGCCCGCCCACCACGATCAGGATTCCGCCCACGATGAAGAAGGCGCGCAGCGGCAGCGCCTTCGCCAGCAGCGCCGTCAGCCCCATTCCCACGATGGAGGCCAACGCGCCTATCGAGGCCAGGAAGCCCATCACACGCCCGGAATGGGTTTTCTCGGTCAGCGCGAAGCCGAGCGTGCTTTGCAGCGGCAGCCAGTTGTGGAAGCCGAGACTCGCGAGCACAGCCATCACCAACAGCGTCACATACGAGTGCGCTGCCGCGTGCAGACAATAGCCCACGCCCATCAACAGCAGTGAGTAAGCGCCACGGTGGGAGAGGGGAAGCCGCGCGATCAACGCGGCGATGAAGACCAGGATCAATCCTGGAATCTCGCGGATGCCAGCCATCCACAAGACCTGCTTGCCGCTCAGCCCGAGGTCATTGACGAAGAAGTTGGTGCTCGCCGCGTTCAGCAATCCCTGGCCCAGGCTGATCGAGAACACGGTGAATGCCAGAACGAGTACATGCGCACTCCACATCGAGGTTGCTGCTTTAAATCTGTCGCGGATGGATGGTGTCATCGTTATCCCTAAATGAACCACGAATCTTCACGCATGCAAATCATGGGTGAAGATTCGTGGTGAGAAGTTGCTTATGCCTGCTTGCCGATCAGTTGTGGACGCTCCAGCGGCCCGAAGTTGACATTAGTCGTGAACTGGTAAGTCAGTTGATCCCCGTGAAACGTGCAGGCGATGGTGGGGCAGAACGGCGTCTCGTAGAAGCAGAATTTGATCGTGTACGTCTTCTCGTCCGTCCACGCCGCGGTGGCAGCGACCCGTCGTGGGAATCTGTCGTCGAACGCCGTCGTCCCTGTGATCCACACGCCGTGACCGCACGCGATGGTGTGCGTTCCGCGCGCGTCGCGGATGGTGATGACGTCTGTGTCTCCCGCGAAATCAAGTTTGATGCTCTTGATCCGTTGATCGTTCTTCTCGAAGACGAAGCGTTTTCCTGAAACCTGTGCCGCAACTGGCGAAGAAGGCTGCCCCTGTTGTGGCTTTATTGTCAGAGATGTGAGCTTTCGCTCCAGAGCCGCATGCGCAGTGGCATCGGCCGGCAGTGGATTGGGCCGCATCGCCGGCAGCAACTGCGTCCAGAGCAGATTCATCACGCCCTGCATGTCGTTTGTGCCGGACGTGATGGCGACCACCGCGTCCTGGTCCGGCATAACGATGCAGAATTGGCCGAACGCCCCGTCGCCGCGATAGACATTCTGGGGCTGGCAGCGCCAGAATTGATAGCCGTAACCCTGCACCCAGTCGGGGCTGGGGTTGGGCGCGTTGTCGATCTGGAACCGGGTGGCCTCTTCGACCCACGCTTCGGGGAGGAGCTGCTTCCCGTCCCAGCGGCCTTTTTGCAGGTACAACTGCCCGAATTTGGCGATGTCTTCCGTCTTGACGTTTAGCCCGAAGCCGCCGGTGTTGATGCCCCGCGGACACGTCTCCCACGTCGCGCCTTCGATGCCCAACGGCGTTAGGATGCGCTCGCCGAGATAATCCAGTATTGTCCTGCCGGTCAGCTTTTGCACGATGGCGGAGAGGATGTAGGTCGCGCCGGTGTTGTAGAGGAAGTGCGTGCCCGGCTTGTACGTCACGGGGCGCGCCAGGAACGCTTTGACCCAGTTGCCGTCCCGCCGCCGGAACAAGTACTCCGTTGTGTCCTGCGCGTGCCCGGTACACATCGCCAGCAGATGGCGGACGCGCATCGCCGCCAGATTGCGGCTGACCTTCTTCGGTGCATCTTCAGGGAAGAACAACAGCACCGGATCATCCACCGAAAGGAGGCCGTCTGTCACGGCCAATCCAACGGCGGTGGAGGTAAAGCTCTTGCTCAGCGAGAAGAGCACGTGCGGGATTTCCGGCGCGTAGGGTGACCACCACCCTTGCGCGACGACCGCACCGTGGCGCAGCAGCATCAAGCTGTGCAGGCTGTCGATATCTCTATCTGCTGCCTCGACAAAGGTGAGGATGGCCGATGAGGCGATCCCTTGTGCTTCCGGCGTGCTGTATGCGAGTGTTTTATCGGTCATAAAGTGCTCCTATTGATCAAAGTTTATACGGCAAAGACTACAAAAGTCTCAGCACGTATTCCATCTTGTAGACTGGGTGTGCGGCGCAGGTCGTGTTCAATCAGACGCCTCGTGAGACTTTTGTAGTCTTGGTCTTGATCTGTGAATCTTCGTGTTATGGCCGCCCAAAAACGGCCACGAAGTAGTAAGTGTCACCGGCAGCGAGAGCCGCAACGCCCATCTCCGTCATCGAGGCGCTCAGCACCTGGCTGCGATGTGGATCGTTCGGCGGCATCTCACCCATCCACCACTCTATCGCAGATTGTGGCGATGGGCCGGTGACGGTGATCTCTGAAACGTTTGCGGAACTATATCCGGCGCGGCTTACACGCATCGACAAGGTCGAACCATCGGAACCGATGTGCGTCAGTTCGCCGCGTTCGACGGAATCGACGGCGTGAAGCAGCGCCGCTTGCTTCAGCGGTTCGTTGTACGTGTAGGCCGGGAGTCCTTGCGCGGCTCGCTGTTGGTTGATCAGTTGCGCCAGTTCTTCCGACCACGCAACGATCTCACCGGTTGGCGATTGTGTCACAGGGGGCGTGATCGCTGCGGCCTCCTGGGCTTGAACGATGGTGACCAGCGGCCCATAGATCCAGGCGATCTCACCGTTGTAGCGAATTTGCAGCCAATCGCCTTCGGTGCCGACGTATTCTGCCTGTCCATCGGGATCGATGTAGCCGACTTGCTCATGATTTGTGCCCGGCCCGGTACGCACGTTGACGCCATCAACGCCGGCGACGATGTACGGCGTCGGCGTCGGGGGTGGCGGGATGGGCATCGGCTCGGACGTGGGGGAGGACTGTGTTTGTTGCGGCGTTGGGGTGAGGGTCGCGGTGGGCAGGAGGACATACGTGGGGGAAGCTGTCAGCTGTGGTTGGGCTGTCACGTCGTTCCTGGGCTCATCTGCAGATGGGGACGCCGCCGGTCGATTCCGAAAGGCGTACCAGACCAGACCGACCGCCAATCCCACCACGACCAGCCATCCCAACACCATCAAGCCGTCGCGCTTCCAGTTCCGCCGGGAAAACAAGCTTCGATCCACGTTAGCACCTCCTCTTCGTGTTGCGCGTCTACTTTTCTATATGGACTTCCACCTACATATAAGTATACACCGGTACACGAATTTTATAAGGCACTTTCAATCTTTGGCGAGTTGTTGCACGCCAGCCAATCCCACAACCAAACAGGCAACGCCCACCACGCCGAACATTGGCTGGATGCCGATGCCATTCGCCAGAATGCCGCTGAGCCACGGTCCGGCGAACATCCCGATGGCGTACACGGCCT
>DAIUDK010000218.1:0-5057 GCA_036845725.1 Chloroflexota bacterium | reverse complement strand
TCGGCAAGTGCCTTCGGCGGGAGTTTGTCTCCCCCGGATTATTGATAAGATACTCCTAAAAATGGTAATGAGTGATTGGTAATCGGTCATTGGGACGGAGAATTGGCCCTGACCCGAATTCCTGATGACCAATGACCAGCCACGAATTATCGATTACGTCACCTCAATGCTTTCGACGTAGAACTCTTTCCCTGCGATTACGTCGCCGCCGAGTGTGCCACAGGCCGGGCACGTCCAGTTGCGGCCCTCCGGTTCGAACTCGTGGGCGCACTTGCGGCAGCGAAAGCGGGTTTTGACGCGCGTAAAGTGCAACGTCGCGCCCTCGGCGGGTGTGCCGGGGGCGAGCATCTCGAAATAGAATTGGATCGAGTCATCGATGAAGCTCGTCAATTCGCCGATGACCAGGTTGATGCGCGTGACGCGCGCCGCGCCGGCCTTTTGCGCGTGCGCAGCGACGATGCGCAGGATGTCTTCGGTGACGGGCAATTCATGCATGGTCGATCCTTATATCTCAAAAAATCGTCTGTAATATTACTTGATTCTCGTGTTTGGGCAAGTGCGGGCTGGTCAGAGTTGTTTTGTCGGTGAGTGTGAGTATAATGGTTTTGCTATGAATATCCATTCAGAATATCCGGTATATGTCTGGCGGCGCGGTGAAGTTGATATTGAAACCTATACACTGCCTGCCGAGGAAGAGTTGTGCATCTATGTTAACAGTAAAGTGCTGACGCGGCTGATGGCTTCGCCGACGGCGCGTGAGGCACTGGTGGTGGGATTCCTTCATTATTCCGGCCTTATTGAAACGCCCACGGATATGGTGACGCTGTATTTCTCTGAGGGGGGAAGTTGTGCGGATGTGTGGCTTACTGCCGACAGAACACCGTTTGCGGAAGCGCGCTTGGCCAACCCGAATATTTTGCATACGTCCGGCTGCGGGCGCGGCGTGATCCTGGGTGATCTGTATGCTCCATCTGAACCACTGCCGGTAGCGCTGACACCGCTGACGCCGGCCCAGTTGTTCGATATGGCGCGCCTGCTGCAGGATGCTACGGCGAACAATCCGCACAGTCACGGCGTCCATACCAGCGTGCTCTTTACGCCAACCGGAGAAGTGGTGGCGACGATGACTGACGTGGGGCGTCACAATACGCTCGACAAACTCCTGGGCGCGTGCCTGCTAGGGGGACGTTCCACTGAAGGCCATATCCTGCTCACGACCGGGCGGCTTTCCTCTGAGATGATCAGCAAGGCGGCGCGGATGCGCGTTCCGATTGTGGCGAGCCTTAGAGCAGTTACCTCCACAGCGGTTGAGTTGGCCGAAGCGTGGGGGATCACTACCGTGGGCTACCTGCGCGGTCAGCAGATGGTCATTCACTCGTGTCCAGAGCGATTGGGGATTGTGACTTAGGGATTAAAGATCGGGTAATTGCGAAAAATCCACAATCCGTATCCCAATGTTTTGCTTTATCCCTCCAATAATCGCCTTGCCTGTTCCCAGTCTTCCGGCGTGTTCACATTGAAAAACGAGTGGCCTTCCGGGTCCCATTGTGCCACATTGGCCCGGGGCATGATGTGGACACGCACATCGGGGTAGAAGGCGATGATGCGCCGTTTCCCCGCCTGAAGTGCGGCTTCGGCGGCAGGGGCGCAGACCGACGGGCGGTAGAGCGCGTGTAGCGGTTCCAGTCCGCCCTGCCACTGTGGGACGATGATGTCGGCTTCACTTTCTTGAGCCAGGTGCGCCATCGCCCGCAGTAGAGCCGGGTTGAGGAGTGGCATATCTCCGGCGACGACGAAGGCCCATTCTCCACGCGCTGCTGCTAACCCCGCGTGGACGCCCGCCAGCACGCCCTGGCCTGGGTAAACATCCGTGACGATTCGCGCGCCGAGGCCATCGAAGCGCGTCGGTTCTAGCGCTGCGATGATCACCTCGTCTACCAAAGGCCGCAGGTGTTCCAATACCCAAAGGATGAGCGGTTTATCCCTAATGTGTAGAAACCGCTTATCGACCCCCATCCGGTTGCTCGCGCCGCCGGCCAGAATGATCCCACTACAGTTTGTTTCCATTCCGTCCCCTAGAAATCGATCTCCATCCCGTCGTATCCCATGTCCAACGCGGGAAATATCCGGCGCGCTTGCGCTAACTCGTCCTGGTAATCCAGTTCTTTCAGCGGGGCGTGGTGGATCAAAACGAGACGTTTCACCCGCGCTTTGGCCGCGACGTGCGCCGCTGCCGTCAAATGACTGTGTCCGATTTTCGTCAGCAGTCCGGACTGTTTTTCCGGCCCCTGGCAGTCGTGCAGCAATATATCCACTCCGGCGATTTTCTCCACGTAAGCGGCGTTGGGGGCTGCAACCGTGTCGGTGATGTATGCCATCGCATGGTCGGGCCAATCCAGCCGGAAACCCTGTGTCCCGCCTTCCAGTAGAAAGCTGGTCAGCCGGCCGCCACCCCGCAGCGACTCTTGAAATTGCAATGGACACCACTGAAAGGCCAGATAGGTGTATTTGGACTGCACGAATTGCAACGTCGCTTCGTCGGCGTGGATGCGCGTTTGTACGCGAGCCGCATTGGCGTGTTCCATTAAGCCAGCAACGGTCTCTTCACTCAGCGGTTGCGCGGCCCTGCTTACATTCCAGACGAAAAAAGAGGCAAGTACATAATCCAGTCCACTGGTATGATCGGCATGGGCGTGGCTCAGATAAATGTCCAGTTCCGATCCTTGCAGGTAGCCGGCCAGACGGTACAGGCCACTGCCCGCGTCGAGCAGCAGGCCGGCTTCGGGGAGCCAATAACAGGCAGTTTGAGCCGTCTCGGTTGGCAGAAAACCACCCGTTCCCAAAAGGACCAGTTTCATTGGATAACTCCTGAATAGTCCACACGTCACCGTTTTTCCGACGGTCTTCATTGTACAATGTGCCTTGGGTGAAGTCAATTCATGCGCGGTTTTGCCGTAGAATCTGTTCCAAAAGTGATTTGGCTTTTTTATGTGATTCAATACAATTAACGTTGTGTCCCTAAATTTTACCTTATCAAGGAGGAGATTTACATGGCGAATTCATCAGTACCCGTACCCGAAGTCAAGTTGGATGCTCTAATCC
Organism: Chloroflexota bacterium; assembly: GCA_036845725.1. Taxonomy (GTDB): domain Bacteria; phylum Chloroflexota; class Anaerolineae; order B4-G1; family SLSP01; genus DSWT01. The sequence continues at coordinate 1,955 of DAIUDK010000218.1, read as the reverse complement.
CGGCGGAAATGGCTGCCAAAGCGGAAACAGTCGGTGTGAAGAAAGCCACCGGTGATGCGCTACAGTTGTTCGCACTGGCGATTCTGGCCGGAGCTTTTATCGGTCTTGGGGCGATTTTCTGTACCACCGTGCTGGCTGGCCTGGGCGGCGGCGCGAACCCCGTCCCTTATGGGATTCAACGCTTGTTGGGTGGGCTGGTCTTCTGTCTTGGCCTTATTCTGGTTATCGTTGGTGGCGCGGAATTGTTCACCGGCAATAACCTCATCATTATGGCCTGGGCTAATAAGAAGATCACGACAGTACAACTGCTGCGTAACTGGGGCATTGTTTATGCTGGTAACTTTGTTGGATCCGTTGCAACCGCAGCCGTTGTATTCTTCAGCAAGCAGTGGGAATTCGGCGGCGGCGCTGTGGGGCAGACGATGCTTAATATAGCCAATTCCAAGTGCAATCTGGAATTCATCCCTGCAATTGCGCTCGGTATGATGTGCAACGCAATGGTGTGTATGGCAGTCTGGCTGACCTTTTCGGGGCGCACGGTTTCCGATAAGATCCTCGCTGTCATTTTCCCCATCGCCGGTTTTGTGGCGGCGGGATTTGAGCACAGCATCGCCAACATGTACTTCATCCCCATTGGCTTGTTTGTGAAGGTCGGCGCCAATGCCGATTTCTGGTCGAAGATCGGCAAGACCGCCAGCGATTTTGGCGCGCTGACCTGGGGCAATTTCCTTATTAAGAACCTGCTCCCTGTGACCATCGGCAATATTATTGGTGGTGCAGTGATGGTCGGTGCGGTCTATTGGTTCATTTATCTGCGCAAGCAGAAGAAGTAACACGCAGTTCAGTCAATTTCTGTAAACGCCTCTGCCAGTTCCAGGGGCGTTTTTGTTCTGGATTAAACAGTTTGCATCCTGTCCACATTCAGCTAATATACACAATAACTTGACGTGAAGGACGCGATGACATGCCGTACATTCGACTCAGCATCGGTTCCGCGGTGAGCCTGGGACTGCGCACGGCGAAGATGGAGGCTGCGCCCACGACGCTCTACGCTCTGCTCGGCGAGACATGCCTGGGTGCGTGTCGCTTCTGCACGCAAGCCCGCCGCAGCGACGCGGACCGCCAATTGCTGTCGCGTGTCATCTGGCCCGAATTCGAGCTGCCCGCCGTGCTCGAAGGCCTCCAGGCCGATGACGGCTTCCGGCGGGTGTGTATCCAGACGTTGCTGTACCCCGACCTGCTGACTGACCTTCTGGCGACTGTGGAACAGCTCAAGGCTGCTTCCGGCGCGCCCGTCTCAATCTGCATGAACCCGGTGGACAAGGAGTGGCTGGTCACGCTCAAAGACGCCGGAGTGGAGCGCGTGGGCGTGGGTCTGGATTGCGCGACCGAGGCGCTGTTCAACGCAATGAAGCCCGGCTTTAGCTGGCATCGCTACATGCAGTTTATCGATGACACGATTGAAGTCTTCGGCGCCGGTTCGGTGCATCTCATCGCCGGGCTAGGCGAGACCGACGAGGAGTTGGTGCGGGCGTTCCAGATGTTCCACGACAAGGGCTGCACCATCGCTTTGTTCGCCTTCACGCCGGTGCGGGGAACGGCGCTGGATTTCGCCCCGCCGTCGCTGGAACGCTACCGTGCTTTACAACTCGCCCGCTACCTGATCGCTCATAACCAGGCGCGGGGGGAGGATATGACCTTCGACGGCGGCAGACTCGCGTCGATCAACGTGGCTCCGACTGTGCTGGATCGCGTGATAGAGTCCGGAACACCCTTCCGCACGAGCGGCTGTCCCAACTGCAACCGTCCGATGTACAACGAGCGGCCCGGCGGCGCGCGCTATAACCATCCCGCCCCCCTCACCCCCGTCGAAAAATCCGCCGCCCGCAAGACGTTGTGGCGTTATCTCAGAATTTCCTCAACGGATTGAACGGATTTTAACGGATTTCTTTCCG
>DAIUDK010000217.1:0-5415 GCA_036845725.1 Chloroflexota bacterium | reverse complement strand
CTTGTGGGAAACGGATTGGCGCGGGGGAATCGGTAAACGGTAGACGGGGGATGAGGGCGACGTTGAAGATGGCTCTTGTCTCCCGTCTTTTTGGTTGTATAACAGTCGTTGAATCTGCTTCATCTACTTAGTCTGCTGACCAGAGATCGGACCCTGCCCATTGACAGGCCGCCGATGCGTAGTAAACTGTCGAGTTGCGCCTGGTATGGACGGCGCAAATCCATGAAAGGTCTCTGATGCGATGGCGGAACTCTATAAACGAAAGGGCTTGAGTCTGCGGCGGTTGCTGTTTGGCGACCCTCTCTCAACGTCACAATTGATTCACGAGCGGCTAACGAAGACCAAAGCGTTGGCCGTTTTTGCTTCAGACGCCCTCTCCTCGACAGCGTATGCTACCGAGGAGATGATGCTGATCCTCATCCTGGCCGGCAGTGCTGCGGCGCACCTGGCCTGGCCTTTGGCGGTCGCCATCGCCGGCCTGCTGGTAATCGTGGCATCCTCGTATAACCAGACCATCCATGCTTACCCGAACGGCGGCGGCTCCTACATCGTCAGCCACGACAATTTGGGACAACTCCCCGGTTTGGTGGCGGCAGCCTCGCTGCTGACCGACTACGTATTGACGGTTTCGGTGAGCATCTCGGCGGGCGTCGCGGCGTTGATTTCGATGACGCCGGCGCTCTTTCCTTATCGGGTGGAAATCGGCCTTGTGTTTGTCGCTGTGATGATGGTTCTTAATTTGCGCGGTGTCCGTGAATCTGGCACTGTCTTCGCTATCCCTACGTACATTTTCCTATTCATCGTCCTGGCGTTGATCGCCACCGGCATGGTTAAGTGGATCGCGGCAGGGATGCCTGCGCCTGCACCGCCGCAGTTCACCTATCCGGCTGTCCATTCGCTGACGATTTTCCTGGTCTTGCGTGCGTTTTCGAGCGGCTGCGCCGCATTGACCGGCGTGGAAGCCATCAGCAACGGGGTGCCGGCTTTCAAACCGCCGGAGGCCAGGAACGCGGCGAAGACGCTGACGGCGATGGCGGGACTCCTCATCACCCTGTTCCTGGGCGTTACATTTCTGGTCCGGCAGTTTGGGGTGGTACCGAATGAGGTTACGCATGAGACGCTGGTGTCGCAACTCGGTCGAGCCATTTTTGGCGGCGATACGCTTCCCTATTATGCCCTCCAGGCGGCGACGACGCTGATCTTGGTGTTGGCGGCTAACACCAGCTTTGCCGATTTCCCGCGTCTAGCTTCACTTTTGGCGCGTGACCGGTATCTGCCGCACCAGTTCTCGCATCTGGGCGACCGGCTCGCTTTTTCGAACGGGATCATTGTCCTGGCGGCGGTCTCCTCGGCGCTGATTGTTCTCTTTGGAGGTGCGACAACGCGGCTGATTCCGTTGTATGCGTTGGGTGTCTTTCTCTCCTTCACGCTCTCGCAACTGGGGATGGTCGTGCGCTGGCGTCGCGTCAAAGGGCCGCGCTGGCAGCTTAAAGCACTGGTGAACGCGGTCGGCGCCCTGGCGACCGGCATCGTACTGATCATTTTTGCCGTCACCAAGTTCGTCGATGGCGCGTGGATTGTCATTGTCTGGATTCCAATCTTCATCTCGTTCTTCTTGACTGTCCATCGTCATTACGCATCGGTGGCCAAACAGTTGTCTTTGGAGACCCACGGTGACCCGCCGCCGATCCGCCGGAACCGCGTCATCGTCCCTATTGGCGACGTGCATCGCGCCGTACTGACCGCGTTGCATTACGCACAATCGCTTTCCGATGATGTGACCGCCGTCTACGTCGAGACCGATCCGACCCGCACGGCTCGTATTCTGGAGAAATGGCAAACTTGGGGCAAGGGCATCCCCTTGGAAGTGCTCCCCTCTCCCTATCGTTCCATCCTTCGACCTTTGGTCCACTATGTGGATCAAATCAGCGATCCCGCCCGCCGCGATGAAGTCGTCACCATCGTTTTGCCGCAGTTCGTCACCGCCAGGCCCTGGCAACAGTTGCTGCACAACCAGACGGCGCTCCTCATTCAGATGGCTTTCCTCTTCCGCAGGGAAGTAATCGTCGTCAATGTACCATTTCACTTGCGCGAGGCACCGGCCTAGAAAGAGGGTGTGATGGTGGAATCCCCTTCTCCCTGGTGGAAGCGCGGTTTGCTGCGCGCCGCATGGGATTACGTTAGTGCGATGTACGGCGATCAGGCCGCCTCTGGCGTCTGGCTGATCCGTGGATTGTGGAGCGCGGGACCGGTGGGGCGGGTGGGATTGCTCTTGCTCGGAGGCGCGCTGCCGCTGGCGGCAGCGTTGCTGAGCGGTGTGCTGGCCTCCGGCGGCCCATTGATGTTGCCGTTTGGTCTGGTGCTGTTCGCCGCGGCCTGGGCTTTTGCGCTTGCCGCTGCCACGCGTCTCTCCTTGCCCGGCTACGTGATTGTGAGCGCGTATCTGGCCTGGTACGGCATTCTGGCGGGTGGGATACTCGCCGGAACACCCGCGTTTGCGATGCCCACGGTGTGGATGTTGTGGGTGGGCGGCGCGGTCGGCCACGCGCTGCCCCGCTGGTGGCGTTGGCTCTGGCTGTGGGTGTTGAGCTTCGGCGTGGCGTATCTCACCTATGGGGCCTGGGGACTGTACCGCACGCTGCCACAGTCGTGGTACTGGCCCGGACAGATTGTTCTGAGCCTGGTCTATCTGGCTGTGCTGGCTGTGACCAATTACCTGCGCAAGCCGCCCGCGCTCGGTCGCACGTTCTGGGGGACGTTGGGCGTGGTCGTGCTGTTCTTTGTTTTGGCCGGCCGGCGCGACTATGACGCGCTTGCTGAGAACACCGTGCTCTCGTTCCAGGGCATCCTGGGGCTGGTGGACCTGGCCTGGATGTGGCTTGGCGGCAGTCTGTTCGTCGGCGCGTTGGAAGTCGGCGAGTGGGGAACGGACAAAGTCGGTGGGTGGCTGTCGGAGAAACTCACCCGATGGCTGTGGCCGTTGTGTTGGGGCGTGGTTGCGCTAGGCGGGTGGCTGCTCTTGTCACCAAATGTGCCGCCTGCGCTGATGTTGCTGTTGTATCGTCTGGGTGTCTATGCCTGGGTGGATGCTTGGCCTTACGCCATCTACTTTGCGGTGCAGGGACAGGTGTGGGTGAGCCTCGCGGCGCTGGCTGCGGCGCTGGTCGGGACGTTTTTACGCAAACGTGGACGGCCTGCGACGGTATTGACCCCTGCCTGGATCAACGGTGTGTGGATTGCAGCTTTCATTGGGCAGTTGGGCTATCACCAGACGATGGCCGCCTTCGGCACGGTGGAAGCCGAAGCTGTCGCCCCGTTGACGTTCTGGCCGGCGCTGGTGCTGCTCGGTGGCCTGGTCTGGCAGATGGTGACGGCTGGGGCGGAATGGTCTCGCGCGTCGTGGGCAAGACTGTACGGGCTGGTGGGGGTGATGCTGTTGTTGGTGAGTGTCTCCACCGTGCTGGTTGGCGTCGGTTCCCCGATGGTGATCCTCGAATACACGCTTTACTCCTTTTTGGGCTTGCTCTACCTAGGGCTGCCGATGGCGTTGCGGGCATTGATCTTCCCCGATGCCGACGCTGCGCCGGTATCGGGCGGGCGGTTGGCGTTGTTATTCGGCCTGGGATGTCTGAGCGCGGTTATCATCCTGGGGATTGATCCGTATGCGGGTCTGCATCTGGCGCTGGCGCCGCTGTTGTGGCTGGCTGTGCTGGCGCTCGCCGGACGGCGCTTGGCGCGCCTGGAAACCGGCCGGGATGGCGCATTCGTCGGCGGTGTGCTGGCGCTTGGCTTTGCTATCTTCTGGATGTCGCCGGAGGTACTGCCGATTCCGCTGCTGGTGTTCGTCAACACGTGGCAGCAACGTTGTGTGGAGACCGTCCTCAACCGTCCGGTGATGCAGACGGGGCAATTGTGGTTCACGCTGCTCGCGCTGGCGGCTGGTGTAGGGGTAGGGTGGGCATGGACGTTGCGCCGCCGTCCGGTGTGGTTCGTTCTGGTGATATTGGTTTGCGCGTTGGCTTTTGCGTGGCTGGTGACGCTCTTGCCGGGGACGCTCTAAATACCCCTATCCAGACGAAAAGACGGTAGACAAGACTGAGTCCTGTCTACCGTCTTTGTCGTCATGAACTCACGTTAGGGTGCCGCGTAAGCGCGCATCACCAGCGGTAGGTAGATGTGGGTCCGGGCGAGCGGGATGACAGCGGGCGGAATGTTGACATACCACGTTAGCTGGTCTCGCAGTTCGATTTCGTTGACGATCTCGTTGCCAGCCGGTAGTGGATCATTCACCGTTACCCTGAACCAGATTTTGCCGGGGGCATTGATCGTGAACGATCCTCCATCGGGTCGATCGGGGAAGTTCGCCGTCTTGGCCGTCAGGACGCCATTGGTGATGGTGATTTCAGTTCCAACCGGGAATCCGTTGTACGACAGGCTATCGGCGACGTAGGTGACTTCCGCAGGCAGCGTGTCGGTGAGCCAAATGGCCGCGCCAGCACCACCAGTGTTCTCTAGAGTGATCGTGTAGGTCAGAATTTCACCCGCACTGGCTTTGCCATCCCCGTCGGCGTCAATGACTTCCTTCTTGGACGTCGAGAGATCGGAGCTGGGGAGGAACTGCAGACGCCCTTCGATGGCTGGAGCAATCGGGGCAACCTCCTTCACGTAATCCGCCACGGAATCGCGCACGTAGTACTGCGTGTCGGCCACGATTTGCTCCAGCGGCCAGATGGTTTCACCTTCGTCGTTGAAGTTACAGGACCCGGCGGCGATGTAGTTGACGGTGGAGACGGTGTAGGTGTAGTCCTTGGTGAAGACTACAGGTGTGCCGTTGTAGGACAACGCCACCACATTGTTGCCGGTCGGCGGGATGTTCGGACCTGGATCGGTGTAGGTGATGATGCCACCCGCGCTGATATCGAGCATACAGGTGGTGTAGAAGGAGAGGTCGCCATGGTCTGCTCTGTACTTGTAGTACCAGTAGTTGCGGTAGCCGCGTTCCAAGATGTTCTTGAGTTGTGCGCCGTTCAACTTCAGGGCCACAAGCGAGTTCTCGTAAGGCATCAGGGTAAACAGATCGCCGTTAGTGAGGGTGACAGGGTTGGTCGCTGTAGCAGCCGGAGCAACCGAGCGGTTTGCCATCGCGCCGGAGAGGTGGAAGTCCACGTCAATCCCTTCTTCTGCCAATGCCCAGACCGCTGCGTCTACCTGCAAGTTAGCCGCATTGGTTTCCTCGGTGTAGGCCGTCCTTGCGTCCAATGGAACCTCAGTCTGGCCGACGGGGGTGGCGTTGTAAACCGCGATTTGCGCCAGGTATGGGTCGAGGAAGTCTTGAAGGTCGTCTTCGGCGGGGGTGTATTTGTTGGTGGGGACGAGGTAACCTTCGCGATAGGCGATCTCGTAGCCATCCACATC
>DAIUDK010000216.1:0-5688 GCA_036845725.1 Chloroflexota bacterium | reverse complement strand
TGGCCAACAGTGTGTGGATCTTGCTGTGGCACTATCTGCAATTCCCCTTGACGGTTGTCGCTATGTTGGTATTGCTGGTCACGCTCATCATCACTTATGTGCGTCTCGGGATTGGCCGGACAAAGGTTTCCACGGCGGAGACCTGGGCGGTGCGCGTGCCGTTCAGCATCTACCTGGGATGGATTACGGTGGCGACGATCGCCAACATTACCGATCTGTTGGATTACTGGAACTGGAACGGATTCGGGCTTGCTCCCGAGGTCTGGATGGGGATTATGCTGGCGGCAGTGGTGGTGATCGCGGCGCTGATGGCGTTCACCCGTCGTGATGTGGCTTACACGCTGGTGTTGTTGTGGGCGTTGATTGGGATTGCGGTGAAACAGGCTGCGGTTACCGCGGTCACTATCCCCACCTGGATCGCCTTCGGGTTGGTGGCGCTAACGCTGGTAGCAGCATTTTTTGCGCACCGTCCTGCACGGCAAGCTGCGCCATAGATTTGTTGCGGATCAAGCAAAACGTGAGACGCTTATCAAGAGTGTCTCACGTTTTTTGTTGCTTCATTTGCGCTTCTTTCGTAGTCATGATAAAGTCTTATCGGCAAATCCATTGAGCGTGGAGGAACTGTTGTGAACTTTGTCTTCTTCATCCCCGACGAGATGCGGGCGGAGAGCGTGTCGGGTTACGGGCACCCGCTGGTTTCGATGCCCAATTATGACCGTCTCGCCGCCGAAGGGACACGCTTCGATCAATGTCACGTGCAACATACCGTCTGCTCGCCGTCGCGGTGCAGCTTGATGACGGGCTGGTATCCACACGTCTCCGGTCACCGGACGCTGTGGCATTTGCTGCGTCCGCACGAGCCGAGCTTGTTCCGCTACCTCAAAGAGGCGGGTTACCATATCGAGTGGTACGGCAAGAACGATCTGTACGCCGCCGAGTCGTTCGCCGACGCGGTGGATCACTTTGCGGACTTCGGCGGCGGGCACGCCGGGCCGAACGTCTTCCGGCCGGGCGAGTCGGGCTATTTCAGCTTTCTCCACGAGCCGTTTCCCGGTAAGCCGGAGGAGACCGGTGACATGCGCTGTGTGCGGGCCGGCATTGACTTTCTGCGCGATCAGGCCCGGAAGTCCGAACCGTTTGTGCTGTACCTGCCGCTTTCGCTGCCGCATCCGCCCTACGGCTGCCCGCAGCCGTTCCACGATATGGTCGATCCGACGGATATTCCGCCGCTGCGTCCCGCGAATCTGCCGGACAAACCGGACTATTTCGATTTGATCCGTCGTTACCGCCGCCTGGACGAAGTCCCTGACGAGGTTTTCGCCAAGATTCAGGCTGTCTATCTCGGCTCCAACAGCTATGTGGATTGGATGCTCGGCCAACTGCTCGACGCACTCGACGATACCGGGTTGGCGGAGAACACGTGCCTCGTCGTCACCGCCGAGCACGGCGACTGGGCCGGCGACTACGGGCTGGTGGAGAAGTGGCCCAGCGCACTCGACGACACGCTGACCCGCGTGCCGCTCATCATCCGCGCGCCAGGTGGGGCAGCGGGGCACGTTGTCCCTGAGCCAATTGAGTTCTTTGATATAATGGCGACGACGCTTGATCTGGCGGGTGTGGAAGCGCAGCACACCCATTTTGCGCAGTCGCTCGTCCCGCAGCTCCGTGGTGCACCAGGCGATCCAGATCGCGCCGTGTTCGCCGAGGGCGGCTATGATCCGCACGAGCCGCACGCTTTCGAGGGCCGCGCCAACGCCGGCATCTTCCGAGACGCGACGAGCATCTACTATCCCAAGGGCCTCCAGCAGCAGGAGCACCCCCTGAGCGTCTGCCGCGCGGTGATGATGCGCACACTCGATTACAAACTCGTGCGCCGCCCGCTTGGCGTGAGCGAATTGTACGATCTGCGCGTCGATGCGCGCGAGCTGCGCAACGTCTATGCCGACCTGGCCTACGCCGATGTCCGTGCGCAGATGGAAGCGGGTTTGCTGGATTGGACTATCCGCACGGCAGACGTCGTGCCGGTGGGGGAGGACTCGCGCGGCCTTCCTCAGTGTTGATCCCAACACAACGTAGCAACCAGCAATTAGCAGAAGAGGTAACCATTATGCATAAACGCCCTTCGGTTTACGCTGTGAACATTCTGTTCTTGATCGTACTCTGTCTGCAGGTGGTAAACTTTTTGTTCTTGGAGATGCCGCAGTTTGTGCGGATGATCCTCAACGAAGCGTTGTTCGTGCTTCTGCCCACGTTGATCTTCCTCAGGTTGATGCGTTTGCCGTTTCGTGAAACGGTGCGCTGGCGTTGGCCCGGCTGGTCAGTTGCTGTAGCGAGTCTGCTCGTTGGCGCAGGGTTGTATCCGCTGGCGATGATCAGTATGGATATTTATCAGACGCTACTCGGTTATCGGATTTTCGGCGGTGAACAGCCTCTGCCGCGCACCGCCTTCGAAGGTGTGCTGGGGATCATCGCTTATGCGGTGATGCCTCCGCTGTGCGAGGAGATATTTGCACGTGGCGTTATTCAACGCGCTTACGAACGTCTCGGCCGCTGGCGCGCCATTCTGTTTGCGGGCGGATTGTTCATCGTTTTTCACCTGTCGCTGCTGCAAGGTCTCGTGATCATCCCGCTGGCGTTGGTGTTGGGCTACGTTTATTGGCGCAGTGAGTCCCTCGTCGCCAGCATCCTCACGCACTTTGGCGCGAATGTGTTGGCGGCGTTCGTGGTCACGCGCAGCGTCTTCTGGAACAATGCGCTTGATGTCTTGCTCTCGATGCCCGCGCTCGTAGTTGGTATCATTCTGACGGCAGCGGCTTTGTGGTGGTTGACGCGCGCCACAAGTCCGGCTGTGCCGGAGCGGCAGTCCACTGAACGACCCCGCTTGTGGCGCGCGTGGCCTTTGCTGCTATCCGGTTTGTTGTACGCCGGCGTGATCGGTGTGGAATTTGTCGGCGGGCGTTCGCCGGAGCGTTTTCTTCCACCGGTAGAAGTGGACGCCGCGCCGTGGGATGCGCCCGTCGAATGGCGCTACGAGATTCGCAACATCGTGGATGATCCGGTAGGACAGGCGCAGTGCAACTTGACGCCAGAGACGGACGAAATCGAATTGCTCTGCCACTCGCAGCATCGCGCCTACGATGTGGATACGGGCCACGGGCGCTACGTCGGCAGCGACGGAGAGATTGTGGCGCGCGGGCGCTGGCGGCGGGCCGATGGCACGCCCCTGCAAGCGGAAACTGTGCATGCCTACCAATGGCAAAGCCGCACGGCATGGGTGTTCGATGGCGTTCAATTTGCCGTCACCCGGCAGGATAACGATCAACCGGAGAAATCTTTCGCTTTGGCACTTGAGAGTGACAGTGCAAAGCCCTCTTTTGTTCTAGCCGAGCGTCTGTGGCCCTGGACACTGCTGGCATTGCCGTTTGCCGACGATTATGCTGCCGCCGCGCATCTTTTCACTGCCTATACCTGGCGCCAGGTGACGAGCGACAGCGGGCCGCAGATGGAACTCGTACTGGTGACCGTAAGCAGCCCCGAAACGGTGACCACACCGGCCGGGACATTTCGGGCATGGAAAGTGCAAGCTGGCGACGTAAAGACCGCGTGGTATACGATAGATGCACCGCATACGCTTGTCAAATACTTCGACGGCGCTGAAACGTGGCTTTTGGAGGACTTCTGAACCTGCAACTCTCAACTTTTCTCAAGGAGGTGTTATGAAAACAGCTTTGTATGTGCTACCGGTATTGGTGGTGACGGTTTTCTTTCTCATTCGCGCGGAATTTCGCAAGACGCAGCGCCAGATTTACGTGATCAAGCCGTTGGCGACGCTGTTGGTGATTGCGGTGGCGTTGCTGTCGTTCCGCGAGGCGCGGGTGAACCTGACGTATACGGTCGGCGTGCTGATCGGCCTGGCGTTGTCGTTTGGCGGCGACATCGCTTTGATGTTCCAGGCGAATCGCAAAGCGTTTATGATCGGCCTGGTGCTCTTTTTGCTGGCGCACGTCGCTTACGCGGTCACGTTCACACTGTTAAGCAGCCTGCAGGCGATTCTGTGGCTCGCGGCGCTGGCGTTGGCGGCGCTCGGGGTGGGGATCTATGCCTTGTTCCGCAGTGGGCTGGGGACGATGAAGGTTCCGGTCATCGTCTATATCGTCGTCATCTCGGTGATGGTGAATCAGGCGGCGGCGGCGTTCAACAGTAGCGCGTTCAGTGTCGCGCAGGCGTGGAAGATTACGATTGGCGCAGTGCTGTTTTACATTTCTGATGTGATTCTGGCGGCGAACCGCTTCTGGAAACCGTTCCAGTACAATCGCATCAGCCTGGCCTTTTACTATGCCGGGCAATTCTTGATTGCGCTGGCGGCGAGTTATTTCGTGTAGTAAAATAGCACACGGATTTCACGGATTCTATGGATTTTTGAAAGAATCCGTGAAATCCGTGTTTATCCGTGTACTTGAATTCTGGAGGTCAATACTATGAAAATCCATATCGATCCGAAACAATCTGGACAACTCATTACCCCCTATTGGCGCGTGTGCGTTGGCGGGGGGCGGGTGGGGGAGGCCTTGCGCGCCGATTTCCAAAAACACCTGGAACTGGTGCAGCGCGAGATGCCCTTTCAATACATCCGTATGCACGGCCTGTTTCACGAAGACATGATGGTCTACCGTGAAGAGAACGGCCAGCCGATCGTCAACTGGCAGTACGTCGATCTGGTGTACGACCACTGGCTTGCTATCGGCATTCGGCCCTTTGTGGAATTGGGCTTCATGCCCTACGATCTCGCCAGCGGTGAGGATACTGTCTTCTGGTGGAAGGGCAACATCACCCCGCCGAAGGACGGGGAACGCTGGGAGTGGTTCATCGAGCAGTACATTCGTCACGTCATCGAGCGTTACGGGCTGGATGAGGTGCGTCAATGGTACTTCGAGGTGTGGAACGAACCGAGCCTGCACGTTTTCTGGAAAGACGCCGATTTCGACGCCTATATGGAACTCTACGCGCGCACCGTGCGCGTGCTCAAGCGCGTCGATTCCCAACTGCGGGTCGGCGGGCCAGCCAGCCACGGCTTTGGCGACGCGGTGGGTAAGCCGCCGTGGGGCAAGGAATTCCTGGATGTGTGCGCCGAACGCCAACTGCCGCTCGATTTCTTCTCCACGCATCCGTATCCCACCTTCTACCCGTTTGACCCGGAAGGGCGCGGCTACATGACGTGGGACGGCCCCGACCGTCTGCTGGTGGATGCGCGCGGCTGCGATCAGCTTCTGCGCGCCTCGGCCTTCCCCGACGTCGAACGGCACTACACCGAGTGGAGTTCCAGCCCCAGCCCGCGCGATCCCGTACACGACACGGCCTTCGAAGCCGCTTTCATCGTGGACAACAACTGGCGGGCGCGCGGTCTGATGGATTCGCTGTCGTTTTGGGTGGTCAGCGACATCTTCGAGGAATGTCGTGTGGGCGATACGCCCTTCCACGGTGGTTTTGGATTGGTCAACGTCCAGGGATTGAAAAAGGCATCGTATCACGGGTACTGGTTCCTTTCCCGTCTGGGCGAGGAAGTGCTGGCCGAAGGCGATGGGTATGCCGTCACCCGGCGGCCTGATGGCACGTTGGTCGTCCTGCTGTGGAACTACTGCCACTATCGCGCCGACGCCAACGACAGCCGCTTGCTGGCCGCCGCGAAGC
>DAIUDK010000215.1:0-5709 GCA_036845725.1 Chloroflexota bacterium | reverse complement strand
CTAGACTGTGCCCAAGTCTGTTATCAGGTACCGGCCTCGGCGGCGCGGGGGTGTGCGCGCAAGTAAATCTCACGGGCACGCTTTTGGGTCACGTTGGCGTAAATCTGTGTCGTCGCCAGGTTTTCGTGACCGAGTAGCTCCTGCACGACCCGCAGGTCGGCGCCCCCATCGAGCAAGTGCGTGGCGAAGGTATGCCGCAAGAGATGTGGCGTCACCGTCTGGTCGATGCCGGCGAGGACACCGGCCTGCCGCACGATCTCGTCCACCGAGCGCACAGAGAGCCGCCCTCCAAAGCGGTTGAGGAACAAGGCATTTGTCGGCTTTCGATCTTCCAACTGCGCCGGACGCCCCACGTCGATATACGTCCGCAACGTCGCCACTGCCGGACGGCCCAACAAGACCATCCGCTCCTTGTCGCCTTTGCCAATGACGCGCATCTCACCGCTGCCCAAATCCACATCGCGCACATCCAACGCCGCCAATTCGGCGACCCGCACGCCGGAGGCATAGAGCGTTTCGAGGATCGCCCGGTCGCGTACACCTTGTGGTGTCGCGCTATCTGGGACAGATAACAATTTCTGCACCTCTTCGATGGTGAGATAGCGCGGCAAACGGCGCGGGACGCGCGGAGCATAGATGCGGCGGAAGAGATTTTGTTCCCAGGCATGTTGGCGCAGCAGATAGTCGCCGAAGGCGCGCAACTCGAAGACGCGCCGCGCGATGCTGGATCGCGCGTACTCAGCCTCGGCCAGCTCTTCGAGATAATCACGCACCAGATCGCGGTGCAACCCGGTCAGGGTGTTGACGCTGCGCTCAGCACTGTAGTCAAGGAACTGCCCGATGTCGGTACGGTAGTTTTTGACGGTGTAAGGAGAGGCATTGTCGCGGTCCAACACCTCAAGGTAACGCTCCAACCACGCGCGGATTGTATCCATTTCTGACCTTAAGAATCAGCGAGTCGGCGAATCGGTGAATAATCTGCCATGTATTCATCCGTTCGTTGATTCTCTCATTAGCCCGCCTTGAGTTTGTCGTAGATGCTGAGGATGTTGGCGATGTGCAGGCGGTGGCTGGCAATGCCGAGCGGCACTCGCTCCAGGCCACAGTCTTCCAGGGGGATGTTCCAAATCTCTTTGCGATCTCGCCCCTGCCGTAGAGCATTCTGGGCCTTCTTGTAGACGCACTCCAGATAACGAATGTAGCGATCTATCACAATCTTGATTTCACCGCGCAGGATGACTTCACCGTGACCCTGCACGATAGTTTCGGGGGCCAGCTTCTTGATGTACTGCAACGTCTCGATCTCGCGCACCCAGTCACCATCCGCGATGATGGGAATCGCCATGACCGCATCCCCGGTGATGAGGATTTCCTCCTCTTCCATAAGGACGCCGATGTTATCGTCGGTATGGCCCGGCAGTGAGAGCATCCGGAAACGCTTGTTCCCCGCACGCAATAACAGATCACCCGTGTCGAAGGTGATATTGGGGATGCGCAGGGTAACTTCGGCGAAGGTGGGATCGCTCTGCTGCGCCTCATCGAGCGACGATTGACCGATTTCCAACAGTTTCTTTCGGCACAATTCATGCGCCACGAGGTCAATTGTCTCCGGAAAGGCAAATAACCCATAGACATGGTCCATATGATGGTGGGTCAAAATCGCGGAATGATAATCTGCTCCCACCCGCACTTCGAGGAAACGCACGATTTGCTTGGCTTCCTCCGGGAAAGGCAGCGCGTCGATAACGACAATCCCTTCCTGCGTCACCACCGCCACAGAGTTGACCAGAGCATAACGATCACTAGTGAAGAGATAGATTTCCTCAGAGACTCGTTCCCAATACATAAAATCCTCAATTCCAAAATAACAGATAGTGGGACAACACGACTTGATTCGTGTGTTTCCGCGCGCAGAATAACACAAGCAAGGCGGAAAGTCAAGGTTACTTTACATAACAAACGACTTATCAGCAACAAAAAACCACGCTTTGCGCGTGGTTTTTTGTTGCTGATAAGTTCAGCCCCGCCGTGCCGTGTACCGCTGGCTTTGACCCTGCTGACGCAGGTGGGATCCTGCCGCGCGATTCAGCCTTGCCCGAAGGCTACCGCGTCGTCGCTCCTGGACAAAAGATCCCTTTTTATCAAAATGTTGGCTCAAAACCCCGTATCGGTTTCACGCACACGGCAGGTGTAGCGGTATAATACCACAAATCAACAAGATGGCAACCCCCTGAACATAGTCAAAAGTCTTTAGTCCAGTAGTTGGAGCTATACGGCACGGTTTGGACGCCATCTGCAATGATACGGTAGGGTCTCAAAAACTTGACAACACACGCCGCAGCAAGCGCAGCCAGTTGCCGCTCAGAATCGCGGTAACGTCCGCATCTGCGTAACCACGCTCGGCCAACAGCGCGCCAAGCTTGCCCAAATCGGCACTGGATTCCAGACTCGCCGGCACCGCCTCACGCCCGAATCCACCGTCGAAGTCGGTGCCGAGACCTGCAAAGCGCGCAGCACCTGTCACCTGACAAATGTGGTCGATGACCTCGACAAGGCGTATAAGGGGCAGTCGCACATCGCCGGGACGCCAGTCTTCGTCCAGCATGCGATTGTAGGGAATGACGCCCATCACGCCATCGCGATCCGCGATCCGGCGAATCAGTGCATCGGGCAACATGCGCGGACGATCCACGAAAGCGCGCGGGTTGGCGTGCGTCGCTGCAACCGGGCCGGGGTAACGATCCAAAGCTTCATAGGCGGCATCCTCCCACAAATGACTGAGATCGAGCAGCAGATTGTAGTCGGCCATAGCCGCGAGCAACCGCCGGCCATCGTCGGTCAGCGGGCCTGGATCCGCGTTTCCACCGGCATAGCGTGTTCCCATCGACCAGGTCAGGCCGACGCCACGCAGGCCGCGTTCCACCCACCACCCCACCTCCCCCGGCTCCTGGATCGGATCCGCGCCCTCCATCACAACGAAAATGCCCAGTCGCGGCTGCCCAGTCTTCCAGGAGGCCAATACCGCATCCATATCTGCAACGGTGTTCAGGATGACAATATGGTTGTTTTCGTCAGCGAGATAGCGGTAATAGTCGAGTTGTCGGATGGCGTAATGATACGCTTCCTGCGGCGTGCGGTAGGCCTGCGGCTCCTGTATCCCTTGGAGGGCCGGCGGGACGAAAAGGCTGCCGCCGACAATCGCCACACGCCCCTCAAGAAGCGCAGGAAATGTAGTCATACATATACCCGCCGGAAAGCCGGGGGGCGGGGTTTCGATTTCGAGATCGCGGATCTCTTTCACGGGGCGCAGCAAATCGCGCCCCAGCACCACAGCATTGTAGGCCAGATCAAGGTGTGCGTCGACAAGAATAGGTTTCATGGGTACTCCTGGAAATTGTCTGTCCATCGTCAGTCAAGTCGTCGGTTTCAGCAATTCACTTGCCTGTCTGTCCTACAGGAGTATACTCGTTTTCAGCAAAAGGGGAGGTTATAACTATGGAAAATTACAGCCGGCAGTTTCTGATTGTGATCGAAGGTCCAAACGAGGGACAGGCTTACCCGCTACAAGATATGATCTGCACAATCGGCCGCACAACCGATAACACCATTGTTATCGATAGCACGCGCATTTCGCGTCACCATACGCAGATCCGGCTGCTGCCGGAGAGGCCGGGGACTGCCGCCATTGTCGAGGATATGGGCAGCACCAACGGAACATGGGTCAATCAGCGTCAGCTTACCGGCCCGCAGCGGCTGGTGCCCGGCGACATCATTACATTGGCTGACTACGTCTCCTTCCGTTATGAGGTCGAAGACACGCTACACACGGATAAGCTCGTGCCAACGATGCCGGGCAGTGCCACCCAGGTAATGGACGACAGCCCAACCTACATGCCACCGCCCCCTCCTCTACCTGGCCATGAGGAACCATATCGTCTATATACAGAGTCCCCCCCGCCACCACAACAGCCGTTTATCCAGCTTGGTTCTACACCACAGACAAAGCCTGCAGCACAACCTGGGTCCTTACAGCAACCAGCGTGGGTCCCAGTACCCTCATCGCCCGCTGCGCCGCCGGCCAAACGCTCGAAATGGGTCAACCTCATCATTGCCATCTTGCTCGTCCTGATCTGTATCTGTCTGGCCATCGCCGTATATCTGTGGTTTGCTCCGGTGACATTCTGGGAACAAGTCTTCGACTTGTTCAATATCTCCATCCCCCAATAACATAAACGCACAGCGCCCAACACGATACCGTGTTGGGCGCTGAGTTTTGTATGGATCTCAAAGTAAGCTCGTGGAGCGACTTTGCATCCCAGAGGCCCTCATAGTTTGACCAGCTTTATCGCCAAATCCGCGGTGGTGAGTGGTTTCACTTTGTGCGCGACCTCGGCCAGACGCCCTTCCTCGTCCACGCCGAAGTGACTGCGAATGAGCCCGGCGTATGTTTTCCCATACATCTTCTTCTCCCCCCACGCCCCATACGCCTCAGCAGCCTGGTGATCGGGATCGGAGAGCAGAACAAAGGGCAAAGCGTGCTTTTCGCGGAATTTCACCAATGCTTCTGGTTTGTCAGGGCTGATGCCGATGACGACGGCATTCTCAGCTTCGATGTTCGGGTAAACGTCGCGCAATGCGCAGGCCTGTTGTGTGCATCCCGGTGTATCCGCCTTGGGATAGAAGTAGAGCACGACCTTGCGCTCGCGAAAGTCGGATAAAGATACCATTTCACCCGTATCAGACCGCAGTGTAAAGTTTGGAGCCATTTCACCTGATGCGACCATAATTTCACCTCCTTGGAATAGTCAGATAGTCGTTCGTCTTGAAGTCAGTTCAGCACTAATGTCGAATTCTTAATTATGAAAACAAACAACTTTATATATTTTACTATAAAACGCTTCCAAAATCAAGAGCCTGTTACTTCTGGGGGTTTTGTAGTCTGTGCCCGTTGTGATACAATCGAGGTAATGATTCAGCCACCCTTGTAAAGGTTCAAGCGAACATCTCGTTCGCACACCCTCGCAAGGGTTGCCGCGGAGGATTGGTGATGAACGAACTGCTGAAAAAAGTCAGTGAATTTCTGGCCCACAATAAAGGGCTGCCGGTACTCATCGGCATTGCCATGGTGATCTTGAACCTGATCTTCAATCTGCTCCCGCATTGGCCCGTCATCACCTGGCTGGCGGACACGGAGCTTTTCCTGCACCTGGGGGCCATCGTCGGACTGTTCGGTATCCTGCTTGGCGATGCGTTGTAGTCTGAACGACCTATGGTATAATAAACAGCGGGGATGATAGGTTTCGACGGGGAAGGCTGAAGGTGGGCTGCGGGCCGGGGAGGCTCCGTCTCCGTAAACCCAGGGGCAAACCCAAAATGCCAACACTAAGGCAAACAACTGGGTTCCCGCTATGGCGAACACCTGGGCTTCGGCCCCGGTCGCCGTCGCTGCGTAAGCAGAACGGGCTACCCAAAACCTGATCGGGATATCCGGTCACGCCCCTCCAGTGTCTCGCAGGCATGCTGGAGTCCGGTGACATACCGTCTGCGCGCTCACTTTCAGACGCCGATAAGAAAGTGCTAAGCTATCTCGGCTAACCTGGATGCGGCGCGGTCGGCAGCGACCCTCCGGGTAAAACAAAAGGGCCGACTACGCTCGTAGAAGCTCATCGTCGAATTCTTCGGACGCGGGTTCGATTCCCGCCATCTCCA
>DAIUDK010000214.1:0-6041 GCA_036845725.1 Chloroflexota bacterium | reverse complement strand
TCTGGAGGATTCCTGGGCTGCGCCGTGATTCCCCCGTTTTTTTGATAAGATACCAAAAAAGGCAGGTATCAGAGCGCCGGGAATAATGCCGGGTGTGTTTCAGGCGCACTGCCAGAAAAAGGTGACGGCGTGCGGATGGTGGGGGCATTGGACGACAAAGCCCACGCCGTTGTCGCCCCACCTGTGCGGCAGGTTGCACTGCGAATCCACCTGAAAAACCAGGCGATCCATTGGCTGCCCGCACTCCGGGCAGGGTGGGTAGCCGGCATCCTGCACCCAGTTGGGCCAGCCGCCGAGCTTGTCGTCGGCGAGGTTGTCCTCCCAGAGCATCTGATCCAGCGCGTCGCTCGTGAGCGGCAGATCGATTTGCACGATGCGCCAGGATTCCGGCCCGACCTCGCGGTAGGGGAGGTCGCTGCGCTTGCTCCAGCCGGTGATCGTTTTGGCGGGGAACGTGGCGAGTGCGGCGGGCGGGTTGGGTGCTCCCTCCACGGGCACGACGCGCACCGCTTGCTCGGCGGCAAAGGGCCGCCAGGGGGCGCAGTCCAGGCAGTAGAACAGTTGCAGCAGCCCGCTGCCGAATGTCCCGGCGAGCGGGGCGGGCAGGGCGTTGAGATCGAGCTGGAAGAAAAAGGTGAGCGCTTGCCCGCAGGTGGGGCAGTGCGGCCAGCCTGCGTCCGGCGGCAGGTAGGGCGTCCCGCCGAACTTGGACGCGCTGAGCGCCGGGTCGCCGCGCCTGGTGCGGGGCAGAAAAGCCGTGCGCTTGAAGGTTTGCAGCGCCTTGCGCAGCGCCTGGGCTACCTGCCCGGAACGCGCGCCGTGCGCTTGCAGCAGCGCGACGATTTCAGGGCGATCCCACGAGCGGGCCTGGTCGAGCGCGCTCTTGCCCTCCCCGTCGATCAGGTTCAGGTCGGCGCCCTGCTCGATGAGATAGCGCACCACGTCCAGCCGCCCGGCCCCGGCGGCCAGGGTGAGCGCGGTGTCGCGGTCGCGGCTGCGCAGGTCGAGGTCGGCGCTGGCCGCGCGCAGGTGCTGTACCGCGTCGAGGTGGCCGTGGTAGGCCGCGCTGTGCCACGGCGTATAGCCGGTGTAGGATTCGCGGCTGGTCAGATCGGCCCCGGCGGCGAGCAAAGCCTGCACCAGCGCCGCCTGGCCGGCTTGCGCGGCGTAAAACAGGCTGCGGTCGAGGTCGACTTGAGCGACCGGGGCAGTCAGGATGCAGGCAGCAATGGCCTCCGCTTTGGCCAGCGTCGCCACGACGAGCGCGTCGCCGCGTTCTTCCGGCGTGGCCTCGGGCAGTAGTTCCTGCACCCGCGCCGTGTCGCCGACGCTGGCGGCTTGTTCCAGGGTGAGGTCGGCGCCGGTGCGGCGGGTGGCCCCGGCGGCTTCCAGCATCGTGATCAGGTCCGGGTCGCCGATCTCGACGGCGATGTCGAGCGGCTTGTGCAGGTTGCTGTCGAGCGCGTTGACGTTCGCCCCGGCAGCGATGAGCAGGCGCACCACCTCGACGTGCCCGTTGCGCACGGCATAGCCCAGCGGCAGCAGGTCGCCGCCGTGGAGGCTGGTGTTGCGCAGGTTGAGATCGGTGCCAGCGTGCAGCAGCATGGTCGCTGCGGTCAGGTCGCCCCGCGTGGCGGCGATGGTGAGCGCCGTGCCGCGCTGCTCACGCATGTGGGTCAAATCTGCGCCGCGGTCGATCAACAGGCGCATAACGGCGTGATGGCCGTTCTCGGCAGCGACGCTCAACATTCTTCCGAGATCGTCGGCATCGACGTGCAGCGAGTCGAGAACAAGCTGTACCACCTGGGGGCGGTTGTGCGCGATAGCGGCGTCCAGGCAGGAATCGAGCTGCCAGTCAGGCAGTTGGCGCGCCAGGAACGCGCTTACAACGGCAAGATCGCCCTGTTCGCAGGCGGTCTCGAAGGCCTGGCGTTCGTCCGGGGTCAGTTTTTGGGACATAGCGAACTCCTTTGATCAGGAAATATCTTGCAGGACATCTGCCCAATGGCTGCCCAGTGTTTGCCAGACGTCCCAGTCCAGCGCGTCGAAATCCGTGACCAGGCAGACGGGGCGGTCGGCGGCGTCGTAGCCCCAGTAGGAGCCATACACGCCGTCGCCGCTGTAGGTAGCGCAAGTGACGAGGTTGGCGCCGCTGACGGGGTCGATCAGCACGTCCGCCCAATCGTAGGTGGAGCGATAGTTTGCGCCGATGGCGTCGGCCAACTGCTGCGGGAGGTCCAGTTCTTGCCGGTAGCGCGCGTGCAGCGTGTCGAGCGCAGACGCATCGAGAAACGCGCCGCTGCCCGAATCCACCACATAGCACCACGTTTCGTCCTCGGTGTATTGCCACATTCTGGCTTCCGAAGTGAGGGCGCTGTCCGGTGGCAGGGCGTTTTCCCAACGCACGGGGACGCCGCGGCGGCCAGGCACAGCACTCCCAGCGTCACGCGGATGTCTTCTACGAGCCGGTCGGTGTCCGGATTGGCGGGGACGCGATAGTGGCCCAGCACCAGCCGCACGGGATAGCGTCCCGGTGCGACTTGCCGGGCAAAGGGGGCGATCTCTTGGTCCAACAAATAAAAGGGATCGCCGGCCACAATCACGCCCGACGGCAGCGCCAGCCGGGCGATCTCTTGCCAGCCCAGGGTGAGCGGTTCATCCCAGGGGGTCTTGACAGTACACAGGTGATGGATTTCGTTCATCGTTGTGTTCCTTATTATCAGCAAGTTCTTTTTAGCGCCATGACCTCTTGGACGGACAAGGGCGCTGGTGGAATAGGGTCAATGTCGAACACGTCTTCATCCGGGTATTTTTCCTGCACGCGATAAAACGCGCCATCAGGGGTAACCAGGAGCCAGTCGCTCGTATTGGACCCCGGCGGATAGGGATCGTAGGCGGCGATTATCAGATCGGATGACAAGGCTTTGGCAAGGGCCGCACCCAGGTCCAGGATTGAATTCTTGTACAGATATTTTTCCCAGTAGCGGGTTATCATGTGGATGGTCAGAAAAAGCTTCCATCCTTCTGCCTGAACTTCATGCTCATAGTATAACGTCGCCTCGCTGTCGTCCATACTTGCTGCGGCGTATTCGCGAATGTGGGATACCTCTATGCCCAATAGGCGGCTCAGCGCCAACCTGGCAGATTCCAGCGGTATGGCAGTTCGAAAAATGAATTGATATTCATTCTGATATTCCATTGGTTTCCCTTTTCAGGTGGCTTGAAGATGCAGCGTGCCCAGGTTGGTCAACCTGGAGAGGTCTGGCGCTGCGCACAGCGGGTTGCCGCTCAGGTCCAGGTAGGTGAGCTGCGGCAGGTGTGGGAAGGGTAGGAGCGTCTGGAATTGAAGTGCAGGAACCACAGTTCGGCGACGAGATCCTGGACAGGCCCGGCCTCGTCGCCGGTGCGGGTCAGCGCAAGGGTGTGCGCCACGTTAGGCGTGCTCCTGCCCGCCAAACAGCGCCTTGCAGAGCGTGGCGACCAGGTAATGGCTGCGATTCTGCGGGTCGATTTCCTTGAATTCGAGATCGAGCGTGAGGCCGGCAACGCCGGTCATGACAAAGGCTTTCGAGATGCCCTGCCCGTAAACCGAGGGGTTCTCGGTGTCGATGAAAAAGACCGAGTGAAACTCGCCACCGACCGCCGTGCGGGTGGGTTCCTGCGCCCACTGTTTCATTTCTTCGGTCAGCCCGCCGCTTTTGACAAAGATGGAGAGGATGTTGGGGATTTTGAGGCGGAACGCTTTGGGCAGTTTGAAAAAACTGTTGGCGTACTTGCGCCCTTGTTCGTGTATGCTCTTGAGCGCCTCTACGTTGCTTGGGAGCGTATCGGCGTCATAGATGAACAAGAATTCCTGACTGCCCTTCTTGCGTCGCGCGTACAGCGGGACGGTGATGTGCTCCAACGCCTGGTTGCGCGCGACATCGAATTCCAGGCTTTCCGCCAGGTGGCTCTGTAATACGGTTAACGCTTCTATCGTTTGCATGGTGTCCTCCCTTGAAAATATAAGACTGTTTCACGCAAAGGCGCAAAGACGCAAAGTAGAAAAACTTGGCGAGCTTGGCGACTTTGCGTGAAATTTTCATCCAACCGCTGGTGAACCGCCGATTAATGATGAATTCCTCTGAAATCAAGTCACGGGCTGAAAGTTAAAGACCTGTTCAATGTCTGGGCTAACTGGGGCACGTTTTTGAAGGTCAGTTCGTCCGCCCGAAAGCGGTCGAAAAAAACTCGGCACCCAGTATATCGGCAATTTTCCGTTCGATCAACAGCCGTTGTTCCATATCCTCGCTGAAAACGGACGTATCGAGCTGTATGGCGACGTGCCCTCCGGCCAGGTGTATGACATGGGCCAGACCCTCGATCTGCGGCCAGCACGATGCGAACGCCGACGCGAGTTCGTGGCCCAAAAGGGTGAGCCAATAGATGCCTGGTAGATAGCGGTAAAACTCGGCGCTGGATGCGCCGCAGCTCCGGCGCACCCGCCCGCCGCCGGGCAAATCCTCGACGATCCAATGCTTGATTTCGTGTTCCACGGCGGAACAGGCCAGACCGTACAGCGCCGGGAACGCCGCGCAGAGATCGAAAAGCCATTGCATCCAGCGCGCTTGCTTTTTCCCCGCCAGCGCCCCGGCGTTGAGGTAAAAGCGCCACACCGACAGCCCATCCCGCTCCCGCGAAATGAAGGCCACAAATCCGTCCTTTTTGCCGCGCACGAACAGCTCCCACTCCTGGCGATACAGCGCGGCGGCCTCCTGATACGCCTCCGGGCTGAAGGGCCGCCGCACTCGCTCAATCGAGTCGTAGCGCAGCGGCTGTACCTGGGGCGTATCCAAAAACGCCCACAGACGCTGCATCACGCTTTCGTCCTCCAGCGGATGCAAGGTATACAGCGTTATCGTAAACTCCTGGCTCATAGCAACCTCAATACACTTGCAGCGGGCCCGGTTCGCCATCCGGGGTGAGCCAGGCGTAGCCGCAGGGCCAGTGCCCGCGCGCGTACCAGGCCCACTGCCGGGCCAGGTCGGCGGGGATGGGCGCGCCGCAGGCGAGATACCAGGCGATCAGGCCCGCCGTCCACTGCGCCTGCCACACGGCCAGCGTGGGCGCGTGCCACGCGTCGGCGTCGGGGGCGTAGGGGAGTTTGTCTGCCGCGGCGCTTGTCACTGCGTCGGCTGCCTGCTGCCACAGCGCTTTTAACTCGGCTTCGCGTTCGGGGTGCGCCGCCAGCAGCGTGTCACGCCAGCTCTGGTGGCGCAGCGAGAGTTCCATGATGCGGCCGGTCTCCTCCTCCGGCCCGGCCCACTCGTCCCAATCACCAATGCGCGGGACATTGGGATCGGCAACTGGCTGCCCCACAGTCGAAAACCAGGGCACTGTGGGCAAACGAGCCAGAAATTCGGCGACGGTCATGTGGCACAAGTCAAATACAGGTTCCATTTTGTCCTCCCAACGGGAACAGCTGCCGGTAAAACTCGTCCGAGTGTATCGCGCCACTATGTAGCGCATCCAGGTTTTGCGGGATGACCTGCTCGTAGGTCTCGGCCTCGTAGAAAAAGATGCCGGTTTCCAGCAGGTCGAGGTAGCGCGAAAGAAAAGCGTGGAAGGTGGGAGCGAGCACGATGAACTCACATTCAGTGATGTCCATGATGACCTGCCCGGCGACGCCGGCCGGCCCGGGCGTGAAATCGAGCCACAGGCCGCTTTCCTCGGCCAGGCCATTGGCGATAGGGATGCGGCGCGGGTGAAAGATGACGTTGCGGATGCGGCCTTCGTCCTGGTATTCGTCGCCAAATTCCTCGTCCCATTGCGCGTAATAGGTCTGTTGCAAGTTCCAGTGTTTCAGAATCTCATCCAGGGACAAAAGCAAAGATTCGCTGATCATCCAGCGGATGCACTGCCGCCACTGCTGCCAATCCTCCCCGTCGTGAATCTGCAACGAGGCGCGGAAATCGGCGGGGAAGGGCAGGCCCAGGGCTTGCTCTACATGGGCGATCTCGGCCTCAGTCGCGCCGGGACGCAGGGCGACGGGCCATTGCTGC
>DAIUDK010000213.1:3682-6053 GCA_036845725.1 Chloroflexota bacterium | reverse complement strand
CCGGCGAGGCGCGCCCACATCGCCCACACAGCATACGCCTTCTGGTTGCAGTTGAGTGATTGGCTGTGTGCGCAACCACAGCTATACCAATCGACATCTGGCCTATGCGCGGCTTGCCAGTCGGTCGCCCAGTTCTTGTCGCGCGAGCCGTTGCCGTCTGAATCGTAATCGCAGTTATCGTTGACGGCCTTATCGCCGTAGTAATTCCCATCCGGATCGTACAGTTCAATGTCATAGAAATCGAACAACACCTTGTTGTTGGCGATGCAGTAATTGCGGATTTGTTGGTTGCGCAGGTGCAGATTGCCTTCTTCGCCAGTGCCGTCCGCGTGACCGGTCATATAGATGAAGGTGACGCCAGGATAATCCAGTTCCAGTTGCGTCATCGGCGCGAGATAGGTGCTAATCATCGTTTCCTCGGTGCGGCCGGATGCCTGCCCGCACCACGACCACATGATGACGTTGACGTCGGGATGACTTTGCCCACGCCCGGTATCCGGATCGAGAGTACCCAGATAGGATCGGGTGGCGTTGACCCAATCCGGGTAATACCCCACATCACGGTCCATCGCGCCGTCGTCCAGATCGAGCGCCCCGTCTGTGCCGCCCTCGTTCCAGGCAAAAATATCTTCGGGAAGCTTGAGATCCAATCCGCCCTCATTGGCAAAGCCAACCAATCCTGTCATCCCGGTGACAAGCTGGCTACCATGAGAGGTGTGCCCATACGCGATGTGCAGCACGCGCTTGGCCTCTTCGATCCATGCCTGCGGAACGCCGGTGATGTCCACAGAAGTGTGGTCGATGATAAGCGGCGTCGTGCGCGCTTGGGGTGCTTCCGGCGCGGTGACTCCGGCAGCGACGGCAGGTCCCGCGCTCAACGGCAGTAGCACAAGCATCAGCAAAGCGAAACTATTGATCCATCTCAACGTTTTCATTCGATCCCTCCTTTTCCTGGTGAAATGATGTAAGCATTCAACCATCAGTTTCCAGCAATCAGTTCTGAAACAAAGGCTAAAAGCTGACAGCTAACCGCCGAATGCTCACGTCTTGCTAAAATACAACTTCAACCATACAATCAAAGTAATGGTAAGTCAATAAGATCATAGTACTAGTCAGTAAAAATGACACCAGAAGAATTTTTCGAAGGACAGGTGTTGTCTCAGCACCTCTTTGAGGTAGTGCGCGACACAATCAACACCATCGCCAACGTAGAGATTCAGGTAACGAAAAGCCAAATCGCGTTCCGTCGCCGTAAGGCATTTGCGTGGGTGTGGATGCCAGGCAAATATCTCCGCGGCCGGTACGCGCCCCTCGTTCTCACCCTCGCCTTGCGCCGTCGCGATTCATCGCCACGATGGAAGGAAATCGTCGAGCCATCGCCGGGACGCTTCACCCATCACCTTGAACTGTATACCCTCGCCGACATCGACGACGAGGTGTGGAACTGGCTGCGTGAGGCCTGGATAGCCAGTCGCTAGTCGGTCTTGACGTAAACCGGCAGCGACCTCACGCGCTTCCCCGTCGCCTGGAACACGGCATTCGCAATGGCGGGAGCCGCGCCGACCATCACCGGTTCCGCCAAATTCTTCGCGCCGAACGGGCCTTCGCGCAAGGTGGTCTGGATGTACGCGGCGTCAATGTCCGGCACATCGGTAGCGCGTGGGATGCGGTAGGTGTTCAGCTCCAGCGTCTGGGGGATGGCATCCTTGTAGTGGAAGTGTTCGGTGACTGCGTAGCCGAGGCCCTGCACCACCCCGCCGTACAGTTGCCCCAACGCTCCGGCGGGATAGAGAATCCGCCCCGCGTCGTGCGCCGCCCACAGCCCTGTGACCGCCGTTTTCCCCGTCCGCGTGTTCACCTCCACCTCGGCCACGAGTGCGCCGAAGACGTAGCACAGGTACGGCTCGCCGGTGCCCTTCTCGAAATCCCAGTGGATGGGGCGGATCTCCCATTTGCCCTCGACCGAAAGCGGCAATCCCATCGCGCGGGCGTGCGCCGTTACCGCCGCGAAGGTCAGCGGCTCTTCGGCGGGGCCGATGAAATTTTCACCGTCGCGCACGAGCTGCTCCGGCGTGCAGTGCAGCGCATCTGCCGCTGCGAAGGTGAGCTGTTGCAGCAGCTTCTCCGCCGCCACGCGCACTGCATTGCCCCCCACAATGGACGCGCGCGAGGCCACCGTCGGCCCGGAATCGATCGCGGTGTGCGTGTCGGGGCGCAACATCCGCACCCGCCGCATCTCCACGCCCAGAACCTCCGCCGCCAGCAGGCTGAAGACGGTGCGGCTGCCCTGCCCGTAGTCGGTGAGGCCGGAAGTGAGCGTGATGCCGTCGTCGGGATCGACCGCCAGCGTGGAGACGGCGAAGTCGTGGCC
>DAIUDK010000213.1:0-3582 GCA_036845725.1 Chloroflexota bacterium | reverse complement strand
GCGTGATGCCGTCGTCGGGATCGACCGCCAGCGTGGAGACGGCGAAGTCGTGGCCTTCGCCGCCCAGGCCGCTGCCGTGGAAGTAGCAGGCCACGCCCAGTCCTTTGCGGCGGACGGCGTCCGCGGACTGCTGCGCGTAGGCCGCACGCTTGCGATCCCAGTCTGACGCTTCGCGCACCCGTTCCAGGCAGACCGTCAGCCCCACCTCGTGCTCGACGAGGTCGCCCGTCATCGTGTAGTCGCCTTCGCGCAGGCAGTTTTGCAGGCGAAAGTCCAACGGGTCGCGCCCCAGGCGGTGCGCCAGCTCATCAATCGCCATTTCCACAGCGGCGCCAGCCTGCACGTTGCCGAAGCCTCGGAACGCGCCGGAGAAGCCATTGTTGGTGTAGACGGCGGTCGTATCCACGTGGCAAGCGCGGTAGCGATACGCGCCCGCCGCGTGCATCGTCGCGCGCCACGAGGCCAGCGGCGTCATCGACGCATATGCGCCGCTGTCCATCAACAGTTCGGCTCTGGCGGCTTGCAACGCACCGTCGTCCTCCGCGCCGAGCACAAGGTGAATCTGCGACGCTTGGCGCTTGTACGAAGCCGCCATTGATTCGGCGCGAGAGAGCACCAAGCGCACGGGCCTTCCGGCGACCAACGCCAGCTTGGCCGCCTGCGCTGTGGTCTGGTAGAGCGTGTCGTCTTTGCCGCCGAACGCCCCGCCGACCGGCGGAATAATCACGCGCACGAGGTCCGCAGGCAAACCCAGCACCGCCGCGGATGTGTCGCGGTTGATGAAGGGGCTTTGGTTGTTGGCGTAGAGCGTCACACCGCCGTCGGGTTCGGGGATCGCCAGCACGGCCTCGGTCTCGATGTAGGCGTGCTCCTGGTGGGGGAACGTGTAGACTTCATCCAAAATGACGGGACATTCGGCGAGAATCGGCGCGGGATCGCCGTTTCGGACGATGTGGCGATCGCAGAGGTTGCCTTCGGCAAGGCCGCCCGCCGTCAGCGTCGCCGGACGGTCGGGGATGATGGGGGCGTCGGGATCGAGCGCGCGGGTCATATCGCTGACTACCGGCAGTGGGTCGAGTTCGAGCACGATAGCGTCGATCCCGGCCTGCGCCGCCGCTTCGGTTTCAGCCGCCACCGCCGCAATCGCATCGCCTACGTAGCGCACTTTGCCGCAGGCCAGGATGTAGTTGTCCTTTACCGGCCAGCCGAAGTTGCCGTGCTCCACAAAATCCGCGTGAGTGATGACGGCCTTGACGCCGGGAACGGCCAGCGCTGGACCGATATCCAGTTTAACGATGCGCGCGTGCGGAACGGGGCTGCGCAACACCTTCGCGTACAGCATCCCCGCCACGCGCATATCCCCCACATACTTGATCCGCCCCGAAACCTTGTCCGGTCCATCTACATTTTGAAGTCTGGGATTACCTACATATTTTAGATTTCCGATTTTGGATTTTGGAGATTGGTCTTCCCCATTCGTAATTCGTAATTCGTAATTCGTAATTCGCTCATTCACCAATTCGCTGATTCGCCTTTTCGCCGCCAGCTCAACCGCATCCACAATCTGCTGGTAGCCGGTGCAGCGGCAGAGATTGGGGGAGATGGCGCGGCGGATTTCGTCGCGGGTGGGGTTGGGGTTGGCGCGCAGCAGCGCCTCGGTAGCGATGACCATGCCGGGCGTGCAGTAGCCACATTGGACTGCACCACATTCCAGGAACGCCTGTTGCAGGTCGCTGAGGCCGCCATCAGGGGCATGAATGCCTTCAATGGTGGTGACGACGCACCCGGACACCTTCGCTACTGGCGTGCGGCACGACTTCGTCAGTTTGTCGTCCAGCAACACCGAGCACGCGCCACACGCGCCCGTCTCACACCCGCGCTTCGTTCCCGTCAGCCCGAGCGTCGAGCGCAACACATCCACCAACAGCATCTCATCGTCCACGTCGGCGAGCGTCACCCATTCACCGTTAAGTGTAAACGCAAGTTCCATAACCTGTCTCCCTCAGAAATGACCTCAACGGATTGAACGGATTCAACGGGAAATATACGCTACATTTCGTTAAATCGTTGAGAAAAAGTTACTCCAGTTCACAATCACCACTTGCCAAACCGTCCCACCCCCCAGCCGAAATAGGCAATGGCGGCGATGATGACGAACAGGACAGAACCAACCATCACGGCGTAATCCGCTGCGCGTAATTGGGTCTCGTGCAGGTACGTGCGCTGCGGGCTGCCGGTGAACGCTTTGGACTGCAAGACAATGTCGAGCGTCTGCGATTTGACCAGCGCGCCCAGGATGAGCGGGACGGCGATTTTAGCGTAGACGCGCAGCCGCTTGAGCGCCCCCATCGTCTCGAACGCCAATCCTCTCAACCGCTGCGCCTCGATGATCGTCTGGATTTCTTCGAACAGCAACGGGAAAAAGCGCAACGTCGAAGAGAAGATAAAGGCTATTTTATACGGAATGTGCGCTTTGACCATGCCGATCACCATCGCGTTGACGTCGGTGGTGAAGAGGCCCAGGGGCAACACCAGGATCATCGTCAGCGTTTTGAAGACGACGTTGAGCGCGTACAGCACGCCCTCCCACGTCATCATCCCGCCGCCGACCAGCGGCCACGATGCGGGGAACGTGAAAATGGGCGTCAACGCCTCGCGGTGTAGCCGCGTGCGGACCAGGTCGGCCCCCAAAAAGCCCTGCATCAAAATCATAAACGCGGCAAAGGGCAACAATACGACGAGGACCGTGCGGAGGTAACTGAACTTGACCCCCGCCGCCAGGCACATCAACGCCAACGCCAGCGCCAGCAGTCCACCCAACACCGGACTCTCCCACACAAATGCGACCAGCGTGATAGCCCCCATCAACACCAGCTTGGAGCGGAAATCCAGCCGCGTGAAAAACGAATCGCGTTCAACGGTGTGCAATGTCAATGCGGTCATATCACTTCAAGTGTTTCTCGTTCCCCTCAGAGCGAGAAAGAGTAGGCTCTGTCGTTGTGATGACCAGACGGGGTATGCGCAGGTGGTAGCCGACAACGAATTTCTTCATGAATAAACGAATGATTGTCTGCTTGACGCGAGCTTCTCGCCCCGCCAAGGCCTAAATTTGTTCATTCGTTGCTGAATTCGTTGTCGGCAAGATTTTCAAATTACTCGCCTATTAGCACCTGTCTAGTTTTCCTTGGATTATACCAATACATTAATCTCTATTATGACCTATGCTCATTTCAAATACAACTATTCTCTCCAATCTTCTAGCATCAACGGATGAGGATCTCTATTAGCATAATTCGTAAACATTTCTCTAATATTTCTCGTATTACTCCATGCTTTCTTAAAAGGCTCATCAAAAGCTGTTAATGGTAATCCATTTCCCCCAAGAGAATTATTCAAAAAACCATCAAATTTCCCACTTGGCATAAAAAAAATAGTTAAACATCGTTGGAAATCCTCCATAGATATCATCATCCACTTTATCTATTACCGACCCATTTCTCTCATAATATCTATCTATCATCAATAAAACGCAGTACCGCATAATTCACTACGCGACTTGGCAAAAGGGGGTTTCATAGCATC
>DAIUDK010000212.1:0-6135 GCA_036845725.1 Chloroflexota bacterium | reverse complement strand
CGCAGAGGTCACAAGTTCGAGTCTTGTATCGCCCACCAAGCAGGTTGGTTTGCCCAACCTGCTTTTTCGTTGTGTCAATCGCCTTGACAAAATCCGACAACCGGACACAATGCCCCAGAAAATGGACCTCAGACTACAAAGGGGAGTGTTTATGGTTCGCATCCAAGACTTGATTTGTCGCATAAGCTGCATTGCGCTGTTGGGACTGTTCCTGTTCACCGGCTGCGCCATGCCCACCATCGGACCGACGCCCACACCTACGCGCACGCCCATTCCACCCACCCCCACATTGACGCCCACACCTGTCCCGCCGTCTCCCACACCGACGCCCGCTTTTCCGGTGACGGCCGGCTGCGCGCTCGGTGTGCCTGAGGGAGCCTGCGACCGGCTTCATACTGCCGTCGCCGAAGCATCCGTCTATTTCGTCTGGACCGACGACGTGATAAACGCGGATACGCTGGTGGATGTCGTTCCGCCAGCCAACGCTATCCCGCTGGGGACGTGGACGTATGCCGTCGTCGCCCCCTTCTTCACCGTTGATGACGACGTAACCCTGGCTGACGTGCGCGCGACGTGGGCCGGAACGCCCACCGGGCCTTTCACGGAGCGGCCTTTACTCGTCACCGACGACACCCGTGATGCCATCAGTACGCTGTGGGGAGCCACTGCCGAGGGGGCGCTCTCCGTTGTCTCCGCTTCGGAGTTGCTCACCACGGCAGAGCAGACGAACGCATGGGCCATCGTCCCTTTCGATGCGCTCGAACCTCGCTGGAAGGTGCTGCGCGTGGATGGTCTTTCATTGTTGGAGAAGGGTGCGGATGTGACAGCCTATCCGCTGACTCTGCCCTTCTATTGGGGCAGTGCGGCCCGCCCCGAGACACTGTCGCTACTTCCACGTACACCTGAAACGTTCAACAACCGGCACGCGGAGCACCTGACCATTGTGCTAATGACGGGCGTCACGGCGATGGCACGTGGGACGGGCCAATTGATGGACCGCATGGGCGTCACCTATCCGGCGCAGGATGTGCTACCCTGGTTTACGGCTGCGGATATCGTCCACATCAGCAATGAGGTCTCTTTCAAGTCCGATTGTGTGACGGAGGGCAGTGGCACGATGTCGTTCTGCTCGCACGACGACTACATCGGCCTGCTGGAAGCCATCAATACCAGCGTCATCGAGTTGACCGGGAATCATCTGGTGGATAAGGGGATCATACCGTTGAGTCACACACTGGAGATGTATAGGGAACGTGGCTGGCAGTGGTTCGGCGGCGGCGAAAATTACACCGACGCGCGCCAACCAGCCTTGTTCGAACATGGTCCGAACAAGATCGCCTTCATCGGTTGCAACAGCGTTGACAACCCTTACGACTGGGCGACCGACGAACTGCCCGGCGTGTTCTCGTGTCGTCAAACCGATCGCAAGGCGCTCGATCCGGTCGATCTGGCCTACCTTGAGACGACCATCGCCGACCTGCGCAGCCAGGGATACAACGTCATCTTCACCGTGCAGGAGTATGAGACGGAGAGCTACGTGCCGTTTGCCGGGCAGATTGCCGATTTCCGCACCTTTGCCGATCTTGGCCCGGTCTATGTGCAGGGCAGCCAGGCCCACCAGCCGCAGACGATGGAATTCCACGGCGACATCTTTATCCACTACGGTCTGGGCAATTTCTTCTTCGATCAGATGTGGAACGAGGGGCGGCAGGGGTTCGTGAATCGGCTGGTCTTCTACGATAACCGTCTGTTGAGCATTGAACTGCTTCCCACATGGCTTGAGGAATACGGTCGCCCGCGCCCGATGACAGTCGATGATCCCAATCCGGCGGCCAATCGGCGTCAATTCCTGGAGATGATCTTTTTGCTGCGTCCGCAGTAAAATAATGACGGAAACTTTTAATCCTCAAGGAGGTTTGACTATGCTGCCTACAATTACAGTCATTGGCTCCGGTACGATGGGTGAGGCCCTGATCAAGGGGCTGCTGCGTCAGTCTTTGATCGAGCCGCAAAACATCATCGGAACGGATCCGTGGCGCGAACGGTTGGAGCTGCTCGAAGCACGCTATCAGATCCGCACAGTGGGGGACAACCTGCAGGCTGTGGAGTCCGCCGATATCGTGTTCCTGTCGATCAAGCCGCAGGTGATGGGGGCCGTGCTCGACGAGATTCGCGGTCACATCAAGCCGGAGGCGCTGGTCTTCTCCATTGCTGCGGGTGTCCCGATCAAGACGCTGCGCCAGGGAAGCGGGATGGAAAGCATCATCCGCGCCATGCCGAACACGCCCGCGCAAATCGGCCAGGGTATTACCGTGTGGACGGCCACCGCCGCCGTGACCGATGACCAGCGCAAGCACGCGTTGACTATTCTTGGTGCGTTGGGGGAGCAAATCTACGTTGATGACGAGCACTATCTCGACATGGCGACGGCGCTTTCCGGCACCGGGCCGGCTTACGTCTACCTGTTCATGGAGGCGCTGGTCGATGCGGGGGTACATTTGGGCTTCTCGCGTCACATCGCCCAGAAACTTGTCTTCCAGACGGTGATCGGCGCGGCGAACTTCGCGCAACAATCGGATATGCATCTAGCGACGCTGCGCAACCAGGTTACGTCGCCGGGCGGTACGACGGCTGAGGCGCTCTATCATTTGGAGAAGGGTGGTTTCCGCACCGTGCTCTCACGTGCGATCTGGGCCGCTTACGTGCGCTCGGCGGAGTTGGGGCGCGATAAAACGTAGATAGGACGCGGGGTTTCGCGGATCAAGTCAGCAAATCAGCGTGTATGGGTCTTCCAAACCGGATAGCACGCAGAAAAGCAGCGGGGAAAACTCCCCGCTGCTTCGATGAAATCACAACAAATGTTTACGCTGAACGATCAAACGCCCTGAAAAGGGCTGTCTTCAAGAGACGTAACGACTACGCCTCCAAAGCGTTGATTTTGTGCATCAACCGCGACTTGAGGCGCGCAGCCTTTTTGGGGTGAATTACGTTTTTCTTGGCTGCCTTATCCAGTTGGCTGGCGACGCTGGGCATCAAAGACAGAGCTTCTTGAGCATCACCCGCGGTAATGGCCTTGTTCACCATTTGCAACGCCCCGCGCATCTTCCCTTTGACGTAACGATTGCGCAACCACTTGCGATAAGAACTGCGAACCTGTTTTTTGGCTGATTGAGTATTTGCCACGCTTATTCCTCCGAGACTTCTTACTATCTATATCTTTGATTACGAACGCAAAGTATACCTTATATTTGCTTTTTGTCCAGTTTGGACGAAAAGAGCCATCGCCTCGGTATCGGGGAGATAGCTGCACGCAACCTTGTGCGGTTTGAGGCGTTAGCTACCGCTTCCAAGACCATGACATTCTGTCTGAGGCTGTATGGCAAACCGCCCGATGAGTCTATCACCTCCAGTACAGCATCAAATGCATAAAGATTCCGCCGATCATCACCAGACTGCCCAACGTGTGCAAGTCGCTCCATTGTGCCCGATCGAGGCCCAGGAACGCCGTCGCGAAGTGGGCAATGCGTCCACCAAGGAATGATGAAAATGCACTTGGAATTTCGGCAACCGCGATTATACTTAGGATAGATAATGGACTGGTTGATGGTAGGTAAGGGTAGGGTGTCATGGTCAAGGTTCTTCATGTGGAAGATAATGCGACGCAGCGCGAGTTGATGCAGCGCCTGCTGGAACTGGAATTGCAGGATTGCCAAATCCGGTTTGCCAACAACGGGATTGAGGGTCTGGCGTGTGCAGAGAGTTGGCAACCAGATGTGATTTTGATGGATTTGCGTATGCCGGAGATGGACGGATTCGAGACCATCGCGGCGCTCAAAGCGGCGTCGTTGACGGCGGCCATACCGATCATCGCCATTTCTGCCTGGGCCAACGTGAAGAATGAAGAACGTGCGCTGGCTTTGGGCGCAACCCAGTGCATCGTCAAACCTTTCGATCTTGATGAAGTCATGCAAGCGATCAATGCTTGCATCACTACTCCTCATGCTTCATAGCCGTGCCGCACGCAACCTATTTGCTTATTTTGCGTAACATCCATATAATGAATTTAGGATTTAAGGAGTGCTATGATTGAAGGATTACTGAACCTTGCTTCGGCTTTTGGGCTGTCTACATCGGCCGGGCTGAATGCGTACATCCCGATGCTGGTGTTGGCGCTGTTGGCCCGCTTCACCGGGCTGGTGGAGTTGGGCGAACCGTGGTCGGCTCTGACAAGTTGGTGGATTATCGGATTGTTGGGGGTGCTGCTAGTTGTGGATGTTCTGGCCGACAAAATTCCTGCCATCGACACTGTGAACGACGCCATCCAAACGCTCGTGCGTCCTACGGCGGGCGCCATTGTGTTTGCGGCCACGACTCAAAACACAATTAACCTGAACCCGGTGCTGGCCTTTGCCTTGGGCGTGGTGTTAGCCGGCGGGGTACACGTGGCAAAATCGGGCGGACGTCCCGTGGTCACCGCAACAACGGGCGGAGTGGGCAATCCGATTGTGAGTACCATTGAGGAGGTGGTGGCGACACTCGTTTCCTTGGCCGCCATTATCTTCCCCTACCTGATCCTGGCCTGGTTTTTCTTGTTGGTGGTGTTGATCTACCTGGTCGTGCGCTGGCGGCGACAACGTGCCGAAGCCCGGATAGCGGCTTCGGGACGCACAGCCCGTCCCGTGCAGCGCTGACAAGATTCTGTACCAGCGAGAACGAAAACGCGTCGTAGTTATCCAACACATCATTCACTGTTTCATTCGCAATTTGCCATTTTGTTAAGGAGGTTATGATGACCCAGGACCCTTTTTATGAACAGGATTCGTCACCCTATTACGCGAGTCCACCGGCGCAACCGCCGGCAAAGAAGAACAATACCGCAATCTATATCATTGTAGGTGTCGCGCTGCTGCTGCTGTGCTGCTGCGCCGGAGCGGCTGTCTGGGCGCTCTGGACTTATGGCGACCTGATTATGGAAGAATTGGGGCTGCTGTCTTTATTGATTAAATGAAAGGGGAAATTCCATGACTGATGATTTTGAGAAATCCGAACAAATCGAACCTGAAGCCGAGTTCCCGTCGCCATTTGACGAACTCGGAGCGCCGCCGCTGCCGGAGGAGGTCGAGGTAGCCGCTGCCGAGGAACCCTTTGCGCCACCGCCATTGCCAGAGGTTGTGATCGAGGAGGCGGTTCCCGAGATGGAAGTGATCGCTCCACCGCCTCTACCGGAAGCGCATCCCGAAACGGAAGTTATGGGCGCGCTGTCGCCCGAACTGGAGCCGGAGATACCGGCGCACCAGCCCATCACCTTTGGACCGCCGCCGGTCACTGCTGCACCACCGCCAATTGCGCCCGCGCCGCGCGCGGTGGATGTCAGTCCCGCCGAACTGACCGAACCCAAGAAAAGCAACCAGACGTTGATCATCGTGCTGATTGTGGTGGGAGTGTTGGCGTTGCTGTGTTGCTGCTGTATCGGGGTCATATTCGTGTTCCGGCCGGTGCTGGAAGAGATTATATGGGAGCTAGGGAATAACCTGCTCACGCTGCTCTAACTATGCGCACAGCAACTCCCCAGGCTTGATCCGGCCTGGGGAGTTTGCTGTATAATATGGGCGTGGACCGCTCAGAGAAAATTCAGCAGAAACTCGCTACATTGCCCGCCACGCCCGGCGTGTACATCATGCACAACGTCCGGGATCAGGTGATTTACGTGGGCAAGGCGATCAACCTCGCCAATCGCGTGCGCTCGTATTTCCATGCCTCGGCCCAGGAGAACGCCAAAACGCGCCGTCTCGTGGCCGAGATTGCCGACCTGGAATGGATCATCACCGAGTCGGAAGTCGAGGCGCTGATCCTGGAAGCCAACCTCATCAAGAAATACCGCCCGCGCTTCAACGTCCGCCTCAAGGACGACAAGCGTTACCCGTATCTCAAAGTCACAAATGACGACTTTCCCAAAGTCCTCATCACCCGCCGGATGCGGCGCGACGAAGGGCGTTATTTCGGCCCGTACACCTCCACCAGCGCGCTGCGCGAGACGCTCGACCTGCTGCGCCGCCTGTTCCCCTACCGCACGTGCGACCGCGAGATCACCGGGCAGGACCGGCGCGCGTGCCTCTATCACGACCTGAAGCTCTG
>DAIUDK010000211.1:0-6154 GCA_036845725.1 Chloroflexota bacterium | reverse complement strand
GTCACCCGCGGCGCCCCTTCCGGCGCAAACGCCGACCGTGCGCCGCGCCCCGTCGCGCCCGGCGACGACGGCGCAGACGCCGGCACCGGCGGTGCAGGATACCCCGGCCCCGAAAGGCGCTGTTCCGGCGGCAGTCGATGCCGGTCTGAGTGACACGGTCAACGCCCGTTGGCGGGATGTGTTGGCGCAGGTGCGTCCGGTGAACCTGGGCGCTTTTTTGCGCGATGCGCATCCGGTGGGCGTCGATGGCGATGGTTTTTTGGTGTTGGGATTCCAGCACACGTTGCATCGCGGCAACGTCGATAAGGAATCCAACCGGGGTATTGTGGAGACGCACCTCTCGCAGATGTTCGGGCAGCGGATTCTGGTGCGTTGTGTGATGGAGAAAGAATGGCAGCCTGGTGCAGCGCCTGCGGCATCAAAACCCGCTTCAGCGCCCAAAACCGGCGCTGTGTCACAGTCGCGCGCTAAAGCAGCGCCGCCGGTGGTCCCACCGCCCCCGGAGCCGCCTGATCCACTTTCCGATGATGAGTTGATCCGGCGAGCCAGGGAAGAGTTGGGCGCAGAGGTTAGAATTGGTGAGTAATTCCTCAACGGATTTTTCTATGAAGTCCGTTGATACTATTTTGGGAGGAATGCGATGAAAGGTGGTAAAGGTGCTGGTCGAATGATGGGCGGTCGCGGGGGGATGAACCCCAACGATCTGATGCGTCAGGTGCAGAAGATGCAGCAGGAGATGGAGCGCATCCAGGGTGAGACTGCACAGGAAGTGGTCAATGTCACCTCCGGCGGCGGGATGGTCCAGTTGGCGATCACTGGCGGATTGGAAGTGCAAAGCATCAAGATCGCGCCGGAAGTGGTTGATCCTGACGATGTGGAGATGCTGCAAGACCTGATCGTGGCGGCGGTGAACGAGGGCATTCAGAAGGCGCAGGCGATGATGTCAGATCGTATGGGCGCGCTGACCGGAGGGTTGGGGATTCCCGGAATGTAGCGTATGCATACTGCGGCGATTCCTGCTTCCGTCGTTGAGTTGACCGAGACGTTATCCGCGCTGCCGGGCATCGGGCCAAAGACGGCTTCACGCCTGGCGTTTTTCTTGCTGCGGGGCAAATCGGAGCTGGCGTTGCGCCTAGCCGAGGCGTTGAAGGGCCTGGTCGAGCGCACGCGTTTCTGTTCGATCTGCTACAATGTGACCGAGGCCGATCCTTGCCCAATTTGTGCGAATCCGGCGCGCAACCAGCGGGTGGTTTGCGTGATCGAAGAACCGCTGGATTTGCTGGCGTTGGAGCGCACGGACCAATATCACGGCGTCTACCACGTGTTGCACGGCGCGCTGTCGCCGATGGAGGGCGTCTTCGCCGAGGATTTGCGCATCAATGAGTTGGAAGCGCGCATCCGGCGCGGTGAGGTGGAGGAGGTCATCCTCGCCACCAACCCCACCAGCGAGGGCGATTACACAGCGGCCTACTTGCTGCAACGATTGAAGCCGCTTGGCGCGCGCGTCACGCGCCTGGGCCGCGGCCTGCCGATGGGCGGCGACCTGGAGTACGCGGACGCGGTGACCCTGACGCGTGCCCTGGAATCCAGGCAGGAGCTATAGATGCGCAATACCTGGAACCTCGATGTGCGGTGGGGATGGATGATCGGCCTGGTCATCGTCGCCGTTCTGATTGCACTGACGGTTGCGCTCGTCGTTTTTGCGTGGATGTTGCCCATTAAGATCTGGACGTTTTTGATGGGCATTGGCGCGCTTGTGGCGTTGGGCGTCATCATCCGGCTGATTTACCAACTATGGGGATTGATCAACGCCATTTACGATATGGATCGCAACGCGGTGGTCATCCACTGGGGCGGTATTCAGCACCAGATTCCTATGGCATCGGTGCAGTCCGTCCTACGGGGTTCGGATGTCACAAAATTGCGGATGCAGCCGGGATTTCGTTGGCCGGGATACTTTGTCGGCCTGGGTGAAGCGGCAGATGTTGGGCCGATTCTATTCTTTTCGACGCGGCCGTTGCGCGAGCAGATCATCATCCGCACGGCGGGGATGGCGTATGCGATTTCGCCTAGGGATCTGGAAGAATTCTTGCAAGCGTTCCGCGAGCGGCTGGATATGGGGCCGACGCAGGAGGTCGAGGAATCGTCCAAACACCCTGGATTTCTCGATTGGGTGATCTGGCGGGATCGGTTGGGGTTGAGCGTGCTGCTCGGCAGTTTGTTGCTTCTCGGCCTGCTCGTGGGGGTACTCTGTTGGCGTTATCCCTATCTCCCGCCGGAGATTGTGCTGCGGTTTGATCCTGAGGGGGGAGCGCTGTTGGTGGCTGAGGCTTCGCGCATTTTCTACCTCGCGCTGCTCGGTGTGATTTTTCTGGTGATCAATGGAGGATTGGGACTGCTGTTGTATCGCCGTGAGCGCACGGCTACGTACTTCCTCTGGACGGGGTTGCTGGCTGTGCAGGGCGGTTTGTGGGCGGCGGCGGTCTCTATTCTGATGCGACAATGATACGTTTGGCCGCGTTCGATCTGGATGGAACGTTGATGGGGGCGGATCAAAAGATTTGCCCTCGTGTGCTTGCGGCGGTGGCGCGCGCGCAGGCGCAAGGCGTCATCGTCACCCTGGCGACCGGGCGGATGTTCGATGCGACGGTGCGCTTTGCCCGCGAGTTGAACATCGCCGCGCCGTTGCTGTGCTACCAGGGAGGTTGGATTCAGGCGCTTGATGGGCCGGTGTTGCTGCGGACCACGCTGTCCACGGAACTGGCGAGGGCGGCGATCGCGTTGGGTGAGGCACAAGGGTGGCACATCCTTTTGTATGCCGAGGGGAAGCTTTTCCTCAGGGAGTATTTGCACCCGGTTGCTTTTTACGATGCGCTCCTTGGTTCCGGTGTGACGGTGGGCGAACCCTGGGAGGCGATCCTCGCCACGCGCGATGGTGTGGATAAGGTGTTGTACGTCGCCGAACCGGAGCAAATCCCGGTGATGGTGGACGTGTTGCAGCCTCCCTTTACGGGCAAGGCCGAGATCGTGCGCTCGCACGCGATGTTCGTCGAAGTGGTGCCGCTGGGGGCAGATAAGGGATCGGCGTTGGCGTGGCTGGCGCAGCATTTCGGTATCCCACGGGAACAGGTGTTGGCCGTAGGGGATCAGGAGAATGACATCACGATGATCGAATGGGCCGGCATCGGCGTGGCGATGGGCAATGCGGCCCCGTCCGTGCAAAAAATCGCGGATTGGATCGCGCCGCCGGTGACGGAAGATGGCGCGGCGGCGCTGATCGAACGTTTTGTGCTGGATGGGAGTCGCTGTTGAGCGCTCCGATTCTCTCCGTGCGCAGTCCCACGGCTATCGCGCG
This sequence comes from Chloroflexota bacterium, assembly GCA_036845725.1. Taxonomy (GTDB): domain Bacteria; phylum Chloroflexota; class Anaerolineae; order B4-G1; family SLSP01; genus DSWT01. The sequence continues at coordinate 2,799 of DAIUDK010000211.1, read as the reverse complement.
GGCGGTTGAACTGCTCCAGGCAGGGCAGATTATCATTATTCCCACGGATTCGGTCTACGGCATCGCCGTCCTTCCCGATAAAACTGAGGCGATCACGCATCTTTACGAGATACGGAACCGTGAGCCTGAACCGGCGTCCCCATTTTTGATGGCGCGCGCGGAGTATATGGATGCGTTGGCGCGTTCGACCACGATGGCGCAGCGGTTGGCCCGCGCTTTCTGGCCTGGCTTGCTGACGGTGATCCTGCCACCCAACCCCAGTCTCAGCCCGGCGCTGCGCGCTTTGCCGGTTGCGCTCCGGGTGCCGAATTTTCCCATGCTGTTGCCGCTCTTCGACGCCGTCGGCGGTTTTTTGTTTGCCAGTGGTGCGGTATGTTGTGGTGAGGGTCCTGCCATTACCGCCCGCGAAGCGGCGGCCCTTTTTGGTGAGGATGTAGGCCTTATCCTGGACGGCGGGCGCGCACCTTTCGGCGTCCCCTCGACCATTGTGGACTGCATTCCCGATCCGCCGGAGATTCGGCGGCGGGGCGTCATTCCGGAGGAAAAAATCTGGGAGGTGGCGGGCATTGCGCCGTCGCGTGAGGTCAGGTGAAACGCTGGTCCATTAGCGCGTGTCTCGTGATCCTTCTCGTGGCTGGCGGGCTACGCTTCTATCGCCTGGATGCGCAATCCTTCTGGAACGACGAGGGTAACACCGCGCGGCTAGTCGAGCGCCCCGTCGCCCTGATCATCGAGGGCGCAGCCGGCGACATTCATCCTCCTGGCTATTACCTGCTGCTGCACGTGTGGCGCGCCTTCACCGGCGACTCTGAGTTCGCGCTGCGTGCGTTCTCGGCGCTGTGCGGCGTGCTGACCGTGGCAGTGACGGCGGCAATCGGGCATTGTGTTGGTGGACGGCGAATCGCGCTCGCCGCGTCCCTTCTGGTAGCCGTACACCCTCTCTCTGTCTACTACAGCCAGGAAGCCCGGATGTACGCACTGCTCGGCCTAGCCTCCGCATTGACGTTGTTTTTTAGCCTAAGATTCCGGCGCGAATCCTCGCGCGTCCAAAATCCAAAATCCAAAATCCAAAATCTTCCCTTACTCCTTACTCCCTACTCCCTACTCCTTGCCCTCAGCATCACGCTCGGCCTGTACACGCAATACACCTACATTTTCGTCCTGGTAGGGCTGAATCTGGCGTTTGGCCTAGATTGGCTGTTGCGGCGTCCGTGGGAATGGCGCGCGTTGTGGCGGTGGATCGTGGCGCACGCGCTCGGCGGATTGACGTTTCTGCCATGGGCGCCGATTGCGTTAGGAGCGAGTGGCTGGCGTCCACCGGATTTGGATTCGGCGCGGGCCGTGCAGGAGATTGTGCGGGCGGTGCTCGTGGGCATCACGCTCCCGGCGGGCGTCGCTCCCTGGATAATTGTCTGTGGCGCGCTTCTGCTGTTGTTGGCGTTGGCAACCCGCTCCCGGTCGCGCTTTGCAGTGTGGGCTGCGACGGGTATGGCGTTGGTCCCGTCTGCGTTGTTGATCATCCTTGGCCTTTATCGCCCGGCATATCTCAAGTTTACGCTGGCCTCGGTCGCGCCGCTGGCGGTGGTCTTGGCCTTGCCGTTGCGCCGCGCGACTTCTCGTCTGGGCATTGCGCGGAACGTGCTCGCGGGATTGCTCCTGCTGGCACTGTTCTGGGCGCAGTTGACCTCGCTGCAACACCTCTACGCCGACCCCACCTACGCTCGTGACGACTATCGTGGTCTCGCGGCGTGCATCGCTGCGGAAGCACGTCCCGGTGACGCGATCCTGCTCAGCGCGCCGAACCAATGGGAAGTCTTCACCTACTACTACCGCGGCCCGTTACCGGTTTATCCCGCGCCTTACCGGCCCGATCCGTCCGAAGCGGCGCAGTGTGTGGATGAGATTGTGGCAAAGCACACGCGTCTGTTCGTCCTCTATTGGGGCGACGCAGAATCTGACCCGGAACGCCTGATCGAATCCTACCTGGCGCGCAACGCCTACAAAGCGGGGGATGCGTGGATCAGCACGGTGCGGCTGGTCGTCTACGGGACGGGGGTTTTGCCGGATGCGCCTGCAGTGTCTCTGAACGTGCGGTTGGGCGATAGTATTGCGCTCGAAGGTTACGCCCTGCCGCAGACTTCTTTTGTGCCCGGCGACGTTATCCCATTGACGCTGTTTTGGCGGGCAGAAACCACACCAGCGGAGCGCTACAAGGTCTTCGTGCATCTGGTCAATGTGGACGGCGCATTGGTCGCGCAGACCGACTCCGAGCCGGGTGGTGGTTTCGCCCTTACGTCGATGTGGCAGCCAGGGCAGTCGCTCGTTGACCGGTACGGCGTGCTCGTGCTGCCGGACAGCGCGCCGGGGGATTATCGTCTTCTGGTGGGGATGTACGGCTTTTCGGGGGAACGACTGCCGGTTACGCTGAACGGCCAACCGGCGGGCGACGTGCTACCTCTGATCACACTTACCGTGACATCATCGCAATAACCACCGGCACCGCCGTCAACGAATCGATCTGCACCACGTTAGGCATCCACAATCCCGATGACGCGCCGCCGTCGAGGTTGAGCGCAGTATTTACATCCAGGTCGGAGTCCGCGAGCCACGTCGCCAGCGCGTGTAAGCTGAAGAACCCGCGCGGCGCGATCAGCATTAAAATGCGCCCGCTGTTGTCCTGCGCGACCACCGTGCGCCGCGCCGGGCGACCGTCGTCGGCGTTGGCGGGGAAGCCCATTTCGCCGCCGGGTTTGACGAGTACGGGGAAGCACTGTATCGCCTCACGCAGCGGCTCGGACG
>DAIUDK010000210.1:0-6189 GCA_036845725.1 Chloroflexota bacterium | reverse complement strand
GCGACGAGCGCGTCGCGCAGGCTGTTCTGCTGGAACAGGAACGCCGGATTCGTGCCGGGTTCCACCGGATGCCACGTTCCCCACTCGTCGATGATCAGGCCGATCTTGCGGGAAGGATCGTAGGCGTCCATCGCCGCGCGCTGCTGGACGACCAGGTCTTCCATATACAGCCCGCGCGCGATCAGCTCGTACCATTGGTCCACCGTGTACTCCGTCGCCGTGCCCGCCGTCCCGCAGTAGTAGTGCGCCGCGTAGCCGTGCAGATTTTTGAAGTCCCAGTAATCCTTGCGCAGCTTGCGGAAGAAGCGCGTCGTCCATTCCAGATCGTTGCCGGGCGAACCGCAGGCGATCACATACAGTTGCTTGCCAAAACCGCGCACGAACGTGGCGAAGCGGCGAAATTCCGTGCAGTAATCCTCCGGCGAGAAGCTGCCGCCGCAGCCCCAGTTCTCATTGCCGACGCCCCAGTAGGTGACGTCGAGCGGACCCGAGCTGCCGTCAGAAGCGCGCTGCTGTGCCAACGTGCTGTCGCCGGGGAAGTTGCAATACTCCACCCACTCGCGCAGCTCGCGTACCGTCCCTGAGCCGACATTGCCGACGATGTACGGTTCCGCGCCCACCATCCGGCAGAAGCGGATGAACTCCTGCGTGCCGAATTGGTTGCTCTCGACGACCTCGCCCCAGTGGATATTGACGCGGCGCGGGCGCTGGTTGCGCGGCCCGACGCCGTCCTGCCAGTGGTAATCGTCGGCGAAGCAGCCGCCGGGCCAGCGGATGACGCCCGGCTTCATCTTCTTGAGCGCAGCGACCACGTCGTTGCGGATGCCGCCGGTGTTCGGGATCGGCGAATCCTCGCCCACCCACACGCCGCCGTAGATGCACCACCCCAAATGCTCGGCAAAGTGCCCGTAGATATTAGGGTTGATCGTTCCGATTGTATCATTGAGGCTAATCGATATTTTCGTCATGGGTTTCTCCTTTTGGTTGCTGGTTACTGGGCGTATGAATCATGATTCATGATTCGTGATTTGCTGATTCATTTCCGCGCGACGGTCATGAGACGCGGGCCGAGAACCGGCTCGTGTTCGGTCAGACGGGCGATGTCCAGGATGACTTCGCGCTGGGCTGGGTCTGCCCAACTAGCATCGAGATCGGGCACCATCCACGCCGGGCCGAGGATGCCAAGTGTGGCCTCGTGGTGCAGGCCGGTGTCTTCCACTTCGGCCTTGAGTTCATCGGGATGGTGGAAGTACGCATTGGGAAAGGTGAACGTGCCTGGTGGCGGGTTCTCGCGCCGTCCGGTCTGCACCTCGGTACGGATCATCGCGTGGTAGGCGGGATCGAAGACGAGGCCCTGGGTCAGGCCGTAGATCAGCCCGGCGTAGCGCGTGATGGCGAAGGCCAGCAGGACGCCGCCCGGACGCAGTACCCGCTTTGCTTCAGCAATGGCACGCAGCCGGTCCTTCCGGTCGGAGAGGTGATACAGCGGCCCGTGCATGATGACGGCGTCGGCAAAGTCGGCGTCGAACTCCAGATGTCGCGCATCGCCGACACACATCCCGGCAAGCTGCGGTGCACCGAGGGCCTGGGCCGCTGCGCGCGCCTGCTCGATGTGGCGGGGAACGATGTCCACCAGATACACGCTGTACCCCAATCCCGCCAGCCAGAACGCATAGACGCCTGTCGCCCCACCGACATCCAAGACGACCGCCGGAACCGGGGACAGGTAGCGCAGCATCAACTCTCGCGTGCGGGCCAGCTCCAACGGGCCGATGTCGTGCTTGAGACGTTCGTCTTCGTTGTAGACGTTGTAATGATCAACAATTTCTTGCGCGAGCATTTGTGATGAAGTCATATCTCTCCTCCCGCCTACCGTCTACGCCAGTCTGCTGGCGCGTCTACCGTCTACCTACCCCAACGTCACCGGCTCATGCGTCTCCCCCGACCGATACGCCGCCAGCAGCACTTCCAGCGTCTTGCGGCCTTCTTCGCAGGGGATGTCCGGCTCGCGGCCCGCGAAGACGGCTTCGGCGAATTTGTCGAAATAGACGACGTAGGCCTGATCCCCCCATTGCTGCGGGAACGAGATCTGCGTCCATTCACCGGGCGTCAGTCCTTCGACCTCGTTATCGGTGTAGACCAGCAAATCGTTGTTGTCGAAGACGATCTGCCCGGCGGTGCCGAAGATGCGGTTGTCGGAGGCCTTCGTGCCGCGCGCGCCCGCCTTCGATGCGCCCGGCGCGCACGAGGATGCCATCCACGTGCCGATCGCGCCGTTGGTGTAGCGCATCGTCAACGTGATGAAGTCCTCGACCTCGACGGGCGTGCGGTAGGTGCCGAATTCGGCGAAGACGCGTGTGATCTCCTGCCCGGTGATGTAGCGCAGGCGGTAGAAGTCGTAGATGTAGTTCATGATCAGCACGCCGCCACCGGATTCGAACTTGGACTTGCGCCACGACGTCTGCACGCGTCCGGTGTAGCCGCCGGTCCAGTAGTTCGGCGGTTTGTTGGACGCGCCGGTTACTTCCGTTGCCATTAACTCGCCGATCGCGCCTTGCGCGATCAATTCTTTCGCCTTTGCCGTCGCCGGTTGATAGCGCACGCTGCCCTCCTTCGACGAGCACAACACGCCCGCGTTTTTGCACGCCGCGATGAGCGCATCGGCGTCTTCGAGCGTCGTCGCCATCGGCTTTTCAACGATGACGTGCTTGCCCGCGCGCGCCGCCTGAATGCCCAACGGGACGTGCAGGTTGTGCGGCGTAGAGATCACGACCGCATCCACGTCGGGGTGGTTCAGCACGTCCTCGAGATTCGTGGAACACGGAATACCAAAGGCTGCCTCGTAGGAGGCAGCGATATCCGCCACGGGGTCCATGCCCACGATCATCTCCGCATTGGCGGTCTGCCGGAACACATGTCCGGTGGAGCTGTAGGCGATTTCGCCCAATCCGATCAAGCCAAATCTTAGTTTTCTCGACATTATTCTCCTCTTTGCTTACAAGAATGGGATTCTATGTAGATTTTAGTGGAATCTAACAAAAATCAAACTTCTGCCGGTTCTGTATATGCCGTCCGCGCGTAGGCCAGCCGGCGCGCGACGACAGTCGTATCCAGGTGTGGAAAGTGCCGCTTGACCAAAGAGAGGGTTTCATGAAGCAGGTGGGTGGTGTCCTCCACAGCATCAGCGTAGGGGAGCCGGAACGCTTGCCGGAACCGTCGTTCCACATCCACCGGCTTGATCGACATCGTTGCCAAAACCTGGTACATCCACTTGAATGTGGGAAAGTAAAGGCGATTCAGCGCCAGCAATACCACAAATATCGCTTCCTGGAGTCGGCTGATGGCGGTATAGAAGACGGTAGGGTTGTCGCGGTAGGCCATCACAGCCAGTTGTGCAACGTCGAACGCAGCGATGTGTTGCTGGATATTTTTCAGGGCCAACGCCTCCGGATAGTGCACGGCCTGCCGCTTCCATTGCTGGATGATCGCGTCGCCGTAAAGTGGTATACACGCGCGGATGGTATCCATGAAGTTGCTGTCGCCAAAATCTGTGCTGTAGTCCTCGAGGATCGTCTTGAACACGGCTTCTTCCGCGGCGACTGTGTTATGCCATAGATCGACCTGGAACCCGTTAATCAACAGTTGGTCTTCCAGCGCCGGACCGTCGTAGCCGTGGAGGAACTCGCCGTGCAGCGCGGCGACGAGAGCCAGGCGCGTCTCGTCCGGGGGCAGCTCGTCCCAAAAGATGGGCAGTTCCAGGTCTGAGTAGGTATCGGCGTAGCTGCGCGCCACTGAGCCGCCAACCACAATCGCCTGTACACCGGGAAACGCGCGGATTTTCTCGGCCAGTTTCCTGGCAACGTCTAAGCGCCACTGGACATGGGGATTTGAAGGAATCGTCATCACTCAACCTGCCTTATGGAGATATTATCTGATCAATCGCTCGCAAGAGCGATGTGTCATCCACTGTATCTTGCCCTAATTCCCAGATCATCACGCCGCCCAACCGTTGTTCCATCGCATAGCGCGTTTTCTGCTGGATGGTCGCAATGCCGTTGAAGTAGATACCGCCAGCCTCGTCGACATCCGGTGCAGGATGGTGCTGCACGAAAATTTCCGCGTAGGTGAAAGCAGTGTCCCACTGGCTGAGACTGCGCCCATAAAACGGCATGCCGAGCAGCAGCTTTTCGGACGGCGCACCGCGTTCCAGAAACACCTGGATGTCACCGGTAGCCTGTTCGAACGTCGAATGGCGGCCTTCGTGATCGTAGGCCATCACATGGATGCGATCCACGGCGGCGTAAAGCTCATCGCCCAAATCCTGCCACGCTGCCAGCGCCACGCTCACCCGCAAGCTATGCGGCGCAAACGCCTGGCGAACTTCGGCGAGCAGCGCCACGTAGCCCGCGCGTTCCGCGGCATTGTCGGGGAATTCCCAATCGAAATCCACGCCGTCCAGCCCATTTTCGAGGCAATAAGCCGTGATCACCTGTACAGCCCGCGCCCGCAGCGCCGGATCGGCAGCGACGGCGGCGAAGTTTTCCGAGCGCTCCCAGCCGCCGATGGCGATGAAGATGCGCGTCCCGTAGGCGGCGCGCATCTCGCGCAGGGCAGTAAGGGTTTTTGCATCCAACCGGCTGGCATCCAGCTCTCCGGTGGGATGCAGGCCGGCGGAAAAGTAGATGATGTCGGTGACGTAGCGCCCCCACGCCGGATCGAGCGCGCGGTAGTCGGGCAGGTAGCCGACGATGGCGAAGTCCGGCGCGGAGCTAGCCGGGGACGTGGGAGGTGGAAGAGACGCTTGTGGCGCGGGCGATGCCGGTTCAGGCGAAGTAACACAGCCCGCCAACAGCACGCAGAGCACCAATCCCGCCAACCCACGTCGTCTGCGAAGCCAGGCCGTGAGGTAACACGGCGCCCACAGTCCTAGGATAAGCAGCAACGCCGTTGCGTGGATAGGCAGCCGCCACCACGGGTGAATCACCGCCGGGAATTCCACCGTCTGCGCGGAGGCCACCCAAGGGCGCGCGTTCTTTGCCCAGACCAGGAAAGCGTCGCCCACCGGCAGCAAGCCGAAGGCATAGCGTTTGGCGCCGCCCCAACGAAACGGCAGCCCGACGGCTTCGGCGGCGCGGATAAGGGCATCGGCTACTTCCCGGTCGCCATGCACCTGCGCCGCCCCAAGTCCCACCACCGTCGCGGAGGCGCTAAACCCATAGACCAGCGGCCCGGAATCCACATCGCCGCGCCCCGTCACGCCGGCCGGATATTCGAGCACACCGGGCGCACCCAGGAACGGCCGGATGAAGTGCTGCCGGAACAGGTCATACTGGCTGCGTCCCCACGCCGGGTCTATTTCAAGCAAAAAGCGCGCGATGACGCTCTGCGAGGAGCCGCGCGCGCCTTCCAGCGGTTCGCCGTTCAACGGATCGACCCGGTGCGGCAGCAAGCCGGTCGCCGGGTCCAATCGCTCTTGCGCTGCGGCCAGCCAGCGTTCGATGACGGCAGTATGCTGCGCGGGAAATAGCCTGTCATGCAGTCGCAGGGCGGCCACGGCGACGACGCTATCGACGGGCCAGGCTTGCCCGTGGTAGGCCGTCAGAAAGGGTGTGGCGCTTTGGTCGAACGCCCGCGCGAGCGCAGCGCAATCGTCCTGGAAACGCGCGACCTCATCCGGGGGGCGTGCGCCGGGCGCGTACAACATCAGCCGCCCGCCGCGCAGCCAACTGCTCCAACCGACGTAGAACACGCCATAGGGGGGCGTCAAGCCAAAACTGAAAGGGGCGCGGCCCAGCGGAGAATCCAGGCGTGCCAGCGCCCAGCCGGATTCTTCGAGAGCTTGCGCATACAGCGGGGTCTCAGGCGAGACGCGCAGGCCAACGTCCACCCAGGCCAGCCCGTAGAGCACGTGGGCAAAGAAATAGCCTTCGGGGAACATCCCCTGCATTTGTTCGCCGGCCCCCGCGCGAAGCGCCGTGCCGATGAAGCGCAGGTGCGGCACGACGTCGCGCCCTAATTTTTCCGGCCCGTAGGATGCGCTGCCCGGTATGTAGAGCCGCACATTCAGCGTCAACAGGATCGCCGTTGCCAGCCCTGCACACAGGCTGTAGAGCGTCTTAACCGCGCGCCATGCCGTTTTTTTCTATGGTAGCAAAACTGGCTAGACAGGAGGGCAAACGGGGATAGTAT
>DAIUDK010000209.1:0-6196 GCA_036845725.1 Chloroflexota bacterium | reverse complement strand
GAACTCCTGCTCTACCCGCGTGACCGCGTGGTTATCCTCGATGGTCACGGTGACGTGGTGGTAACGCACTTCCAGATAATCGGGGCTGAGGCTCTCAGGGAAAATCATCCCGTCCGCCAGGACCGCCGTGTTTACGGCATTTAGCAGAAGCACACTCAACAACAAAGCCAAAACGATTTTACGCATGTCATACCTCCTGAGTCGTCTTGTAGTCATTAGTCCGGTAGTCAGGTAGTCTCACGGACGATTTAGCTACAGTGTAGAGGGGAAGTATGACAAATTGGTGATAAGGAGGGGATAGTCGAGGGATAGTTTTAAGATACAACCGGCAGCGTAAACCGCGCCGTCGTTCCCTCGCCCTCGTGACTTTCCAGCCACAACTGGCCGCCGTGCGCCTCGACGAGCGCCTGCGCAATCGCCAGTCCCAGGCCAGTGCCGCCATGCGTGCGTGAGCGTGCTTTATCGGCGCGATAAAAGCGCTCGCCGATGCGGGGCAGCGCCTCCGCCGGAATCCCAATGCCGTGGTCGCGCACCTGCACCAACACAGTCCGCTCCGGCCCGGCGAGCACGGCGACGTCCACGGTTGCTTCCGGCGAGGAATACTTGATTGCGTTGTCGAGCAGGTTGACCAGCACTTGCGCCACACGGTCGGGATCGGCCCAGGCGGGAGGGAGGCCGGGCGCGGTTTCCACACACAGCGTAACACCACGGGCATCGGCCTGCGGCGTCAAACGCTCCACGGTCAGTCGTGCGAGATGCGCCATATCCACTGACTCACAGCGCAGGTTCAGCGCCTCCGAATCGGCCCGTGAGAGCAGCAGCAGATCGTGGACCATGCGGATCAGCCGGTCGGTCTCGCTTTCCACCGTCCCCAGGAAGCGGTCGCGCACGTCGAGGTCCTCCACCGCGCCCGCGCGCAGCGTCTCCACCATGCCTTTGATCGAGGTAAGCGGCGTGCGCAGTTCGTGCGAGACGTTGGCGACGAAATCCACCTGCATCTGGCGGGCGGAGCGCAACCGCACCGTCATCGCATTAAAGGCGCGGCTCAACTGGCCCAACTCATCCCGCGAGCGCGCCGGCACCTGCGTGTCGAGGCGGCCCTGCGCCACCGCGCCCGCTGCCTCCGTCAGACGGCGCACCGGGCGGGTGATGGCCCTCGAAAACACGAGGCCGACGATGCCAGAGAGCAGGAGAGCGATCACCGTTGACATCAGCAGACGGCTACGAACGTCGCGCACGACCGTCGTCGCGTCGGTCAACGGCTGGCCGAGGTAGACCGCACCGACCAGGCCACCGTTAACCAGCGTAGGCACGGCCACAGTCATCGTGTTTACATCGCCGCGCTCGGTACGGCTGGCGTATTGGCCGGTCAAGGCCTTCGCAATGAGGGCATCATCGCGCAGACTTTCGTCCACATCGTCGTTCCAGGAATCAAGAACGACCACGCCCTTGACATCCACCACACGGATGCGCGTCTCCAACTGCGTGCCCAATTCCAAGGAGGTCTCTGCCAGATAAGACAAGTCCACGTCGCCGACCGTCACACCGGGTTCGGGCACGGCCAGGTTTTGCGTCTGCACGGAGATGTTGCTCACCCGACGTTGTTGCAGCACGTTGACGGTAGCGACGTCCTCAGCGGTCTGCGGTTCGGCGTCTGCCCCCACCACCATCGCCCCAGGGATCAACGTCTGCGCCGTGATCTGCGCCTGCGCGACGAGGCTATCCTCGATGGCTTCCAGGAAGTACCGTTCGAGGAACGAGAGCAACAGTGCCCCGGAGAGCAACATCGCCAGCACGATCACGGCGAGATGCGAAAACAGCAGTTTTATGCGTAAAGTTGAGAACATAGCGAATCAGCGAATGAAAGAATCAGCGAATGGGCGAGTGGGCGAATCGGCAAATCATCCACAACCCACAACTCATAACCCACAACCCGCATCAAGCTTCTAGCTTATACCCCACCCCGCGCACGGTGACAATGAGGTCTTCGACGGGAGCGGCGTCGCGGAGTTTGGCGCGCAGACGTTTGACGACGGCATCGACCACGCGCAGATCGTCGTGGTAGTCGTAGCCCCACACGAGATCAAGCAGTTGTTCGCGGCTCAAGACCAGCCCGGCGTGCCGCGCAAAGACGTGCAACAATTCAAACTCCAGCGCGGTTAGCTCGAGCGGCGTCCATTCCAGACACGCTTCGTGGCGGGCCACATCCACCGTGAGCGTGCCGACGCGCACCAGGTCTGCCGGGCCCTCGGGCGTCTGCGGCGCAGTCCGGCGCAGGACGTTCTTCACCCGCGCCAGCAACTCGCGCACGCTAAACGGCTTGACGACGTAGTCGTCTGCGCCCATCTCCAGGCCAAGCACGCGGTCGATTTCCTCGTCCCGTGCGGTGAGCATGATGATCGGCACGTCGCACTCGCGGCGCAGCGCGCGGCACACCTCAATCCCGTCGAGCTTCGGCAGCATCAGATCGAGGATGATCAAGTCCGGCTGCTCGCGCCGGGCCAGCGTTAACGCCTGCTCGCCGTCCCAGGCGACTACGACCTGATAGTGCGCTTGCTTCAGGTTGTAGGAGAGCACGTCGATGATCGGCGCTTCGTCGTCTACGATAAGAATTCTGGTCATGCGAATCAGCGAATGAAAGAATCGGCGAATAGCGGAATGAAGCCGCAACCCAGTCACCAGTTACTAATCCCTTTATAGCGCAGTTGTGTGACAGGGCAATGACAAAGAATGAACAAAGCAAGCACAGATTACACGGCTAACTCATTGCGCACCATCGCCAGCAAGGAATCGGCGTGGAGAGCAGCCAGGTTGTAGCAGACGCCGCCGAGGTGATCGGCCAGGGCTTGCGCCAGACCTTTGTCGTAGTCGGGGCTTTCCATGTTGACGACGATGGATTTGACGTCGCTCTCGGCGATTTGTTCGGCGATGTGGTAGGCTTCGAGTTGGGGCGGCATGTCGCCCATCGAGACATTGCCCGCGCCGTCGGTGAGGATGACCAGGAGCGGGAGCAATTCGGCGTAGCGGCGCAATTCCTGCTCGACCGTGTGCTGTGCCAGCCACAGGCCCGCCGCCAGCGGCGTCTTGCCGCCGACGGGCATATTCACCAGCATTTGCTTCGCCAGATTGACGCTGTTGGTGGGCGGCAGCACCAACGTGGCGCGGTCTTTCTGGAAGACGATCATGCCCACGCGGTCGCGGCGTTGATAGGCGTCGGTGAGCAGAGAGAGAATCGCGCCTTTCGTGGCCTCCATCCGCTCCGAGACCGCCATCGACCACGAAGCGTCCACGACAAAGATGATAAGGTTGGCGGCGCGGCGCACACGCACCTTGCGTTGGTAATCCTCCGGGCGCAGGTGCAACGCCGGAGAACCGGCTGGACTCCCCACCGCGCGCCGTCGCTGGAACGGCGCTGCCGCGCGAAACGTCGCGTCGAACGCCAGATCGGAGGGGTCGCGCGGTGAGGGTTGCGCGCTCACGTAGCGCCCGCGCTTGCGATCCGTGCGGCTGCGGCTGCGCTTCCCGCCGGTCGAACGCACCCGGCGATCCGCCTGCGCTTCCAACCGGCGCGTCTGGAAGATCTCTCCCGGCGGGATGAACTTGCCCCCGTCCCACCACGTCCCATCGGTGGGCCATTGGGGAACGTCTTGAGCGTAGGCTTGCAGTTGAGGCGCGGAGGCTTCCTGGGACTCTGCCTCTTGCGCCTCAACCTCTACGCTTTTTTTTGACGGTCCTCCCCGGTAGCATCGCCGTACATCGAGACATCTCCCTGTTCGGCCTCCACGTCGGAGGCTTTGTCACGCGCGGACGACACCATCTTGTCCAGTTCGGCGATGGAGGTCTGCACTTCGTCGAAGGGCTTACGCTTTAGGCGGTGCGGCAGCGTCAGTTCGGCGGCCAGCATGATGTCGCGGTCGGTGAGTCGCGTGCGTGCCTCCCACGCGGCGTGCGCGACGGCGGTTTTGAGGATCACCAGGTCGGCGCGATGGCCGTCCACGCCCAAACCCGCCATCATTTCGGCGATGGTGGACATGTCGTTACGCGTGTAGCGCACGTCCGGCAGCAGGCAGCGCGCGTCCTCGATGCGCTGCGCCAGCACCATCTCCTGCGGCAGCCACTCCTCGTAGAAACCCGCCGGGTCCTGCTCGAAGGCGAGATTGCGCTCCATAATCGCCATCCGCGCCCGCGCATCCCGCACGCCCTGCACGTCCACGCACAGCGCGAAGCGGTCCAACAACTGCGGGCGCAGGTCGCCTTCCTCCGGATTCATCGTCCCCACGAGGATAAAGCGCGCCGGATGCTGGAAGGAAATGCCCTCGCGCTCGACGGTGTTCACACCCATCGCGGCGGCGTCCAACAGCACATCCACGATATGGTCGTCGAGTAGGTTGACCTCATCCACGTAGAGGATGCCCCGGTTAGCCGCAGCCAGCACGCCCGGCTCGAAGTGACGCTCGCCCTTCTGGATGGCGCGCTCGATGTCGAGCGTGCCGACCACGCGGTCCTCCGTCGCGCCGATGGGCAGCTCGACAAACGGGACTTTCTTCGTATAGTGCGGAAGTGTCTCACCCTGCGACGCGCGCTCACGACAGACCGTGCACCATGTCGCGGGTTGAGCCGGATCGCAGCCGAACGCGCCATCGGCCACCACCTCGATGTCGGGTAGCAGCGCCGCCAGCGCACGGGCTGCGGTCGATTTCGCCGTGCCGCGTTCGCCCCGAATCAGTACGCCGCCAATGCGGAAGTTGATCGCGTTCAGGATCAGCGCCCGCTTCATGCGCTCCTGATCCACAATCGCGGTGAATGGGAAAACCAGACGTCCTTTATCTGCCACAAGACCCCCTTACAAAGTCCAAAGTTAAAAATTGAAAGTCAGGAATCGCCGGTCAAATTCCAATCCGTTAAAACCCGTTCAATCCGTTGAGGCAGACCGGCGAAAGAGGCGGGTTTCGAGCAGCCGGATTGCGATTACGCTGGCGACGAGGACAAGGATGAAGTTGAGCCAGACGCCATCCCAGAGTTTCTGGACGGTGATGGTGGGGATAACGCTCACGTCGGCAGCGCTGGCCGTTGCCACGAATTTGAGCGGGGCCGACATCGCCGCCACCATCTCGCCGTGCTGCATCGCCCAGGCTTGCATCTCCGCGTAGACGTCGAGTTCAGCGTCAGCCTCGCCGTATGAAAGATGCCGCCCGTCGTTCCGGCCAAACACCCGCCAACGCAGGGGCATAAACGCCGATGCGTGACTCGGATCGGCCATTTCCCATCCCGCTTCAGTGTTGAATTCCACCCAGGCGTGCGCGCCTGCGGGATGATTCCACGTCGTAGTATACACCACAAACGGCAATAATGTTTCTGGAAAATACAGGCCGCTGATGACCTGCGCGGGCGCACCGGTCGCGCGGCACAACGCGACCATCAGGTTGGCGAAGTCCTCGCAACCACCCACGCCGCTTGCCAACGCATCCATTGCGGTCGGCGTGACATTGACCCTGGCTTCTGTGGGCCAGGTGAGATAGCCCGCAACAAAGCTGTAGATGGCAAACACATCACGGCGGGTTGCTGCGTTGTGTTCGCTCAAGAACGCCGCCAACTGGGTAATCGGCGCAGCGTCGCTCTCGATTTTATCCTGCGGCGACAGGTGGAGATCGTCCACCGGCGCATCCCACAACGTTTTGCGCTGCGGCAAGACAACCTCGTAGACGACTGTCGCCGTTTTGCTGGCTCCAGCGTGGACGGTTCCCGAAAGCTTAAGAACGTCCAGGCTAGGTGCACTTTCGCGCACGACATCGCTATTCCAGCGCACCTCGATATCACCAACTTCCTGATAGGGCCCGCTTTGCGGGGCGAGTATCCCCAAAGCGACATCGCTGGATTCCGCGGCAGCCACAAATTCATACTGCTCCGTCACGCGATAGCGCACCGAGGCCGGCAGGGCATACAACGCCCCAAACATCGCGCCAGACAACACAATGACATAGACGAGCATCCGCACGCCATAGAAAACCTTCTTGAACACTTGCGCTCCTTTTGATGCAGTCTCCATCACGTCACAAAGCGCTGTCGCGCAGCGCCCTCAGCTCACGAATTAAACCAATACAACCGCCGCCAATCATCCCTAGACCAGTCACTATGCCGTAGATCGCGAGATCCAGACGCCTATTGATTAAAAATAATATATATACACTAAAAAAAA
>DAIUDK010000208.1:0-6199 GCA_036845725.1 Chloroflexota bacterium | reverse complement strand
AATCTGCTATTATATATCCATAACGGATATAACTGATACGGATATAGATTGGAGCATTGACTCGTGGATCAAATCACACCTGACCTGGACCAAATCTTACCCTTGACGCCTGCCGTATTTCACATCCTGTTGGCTTTGGCCGACCAGGAACGTCACGGTTACGGCATCATGCAAGAAGTAGCAACGATGACGCGCAACCAGATCCAGATGGGGCCGGGGACGCTCTACGGCACGATCAAGCGCATGCTGGCAGCGCGGTTCATCTCGGAGTCCGATGAACGGCCCGACCCCGATCTGGACGACGAACGCCGCCGCTATTACCGGCTGACCGATTGGGGAGGGCAAGTCCTGGCGGCCGAGACGCAGCGCCTATCGACCCTGGTTCAAGTCGCGCAGACCAAGAAGGCGTTGGGTGCGATGGGAGCACTCTGATGGTACAGTTGCCGTCTTTGGCCCACTTCCCGCGCGCAGCGCGTATCTATCGTGCGCTGTTGCGCCTCTATCCAGAGGATTACCGGCGCGAGTACGCAGCGCCGATGGCGCAATTGTTTTGCGATCTATGCCGTGACGCTTACCGTCAACATGGCCGTGTGGGGCTGGCGCGATTGTGGCAGCGGGTGTTGGCGGATACGGTCGTCACGGCAGCCGTCGAATACATTCACGCATTAGAGAAAGGAGTCTACACGATGAGCAAGCAACATCAGTATCTGATTTTGTTTCTGTCGGGGTTGCCGCTTGCGTTGGGTCTTATGCTCTTGTTGATCAACCCTAAGTTTATGTTACACCTGGTAGCGCCCAGTGCAGCGCAACCGGTCGGCTGGCTGATGACGGCAGCCGTCGTGGGACTTGTGGTTGCGGCTTACGTGGTTCAACGCAAGATCCTGCGCTCAACACCGATGGGCACGTCTACCGGTGTCGTACAAAGCATCCCTCTGCGAAGCAGGTTATATCTGGTCGGTACGATTGCGTTTCTCGTTTTCCCCGCCATACTGCTCATTTTGCTCGGCCCGGCCTTCATCATGATGTTACTGTCAGGCATCTTTTGATGAAAAAAGCACAAATGGCAAAGCCGGAAACGCGCTTTGCCATTTGTGCTGTATCTAGGTCATTCGCGATGTAGAGCGGTGTCTTGTCAAGTGTAGCGCTCTTCATTCTTTGCCGATTCACGATACTGTTCCTTCATTTACCTGACTCCCCAACATCCAAACTGACGCCTACCTGACGCAGATCGTTAGAATATAGTAAGGATTCCGTCAAGTAAGCGATGCCAAAATGTGGTATCTTATAGTTGCGTTTCAAAAGAGACTTTCTCCTCCTTCTGAGTAGCCGAGGGTGCGTGGGACCACCCTCGGCGATTTTTTGTCAAAATCCTCACTTTTCTCCATTATGCGATCACGTGTACTTGATGTGATTGTATAACAATAGCCATGCAATCCATCGACGATACAGGGCTTTATCGTTCTCGGAAACCAAGAGACATTTGCGCATCATTTTTCCACTAAAGCGGTTTTTAGTGGGTATTTTGGGGATGGGGTAAAGTCCTATCCCCAAAATACCCATTTGCTCCCCGACCTCTAGACCGCATTTATATCGGGCAGAAACTCTAGGCACATTGGGCCGAGAGAATGACAATATCCCCTCTTGACAAATCTTGCGATATAGATATTATATGATTAGTCATATATATTAATAGTCACATAAAGGATAAATCTTATATAGGAAAACGACTATGTCTCTCGAATATGCGATTTTAGGGTTTCTGAACTATAAACCGCTCAGCGGCTATGACTTGAAGAAGATCTTCGATACGTCCGTGCAGCATTTCTGGTCTGCCGATCAAAGCCAGATTTACCGCACGTTGACCCGCCTCACCGAGCAGGGGCGGGCGGAGATGGCAATCGTCGAGCAGAGCGACCGCCCTGACCGCAAGGTGTACCACATCACCGAGGCCGGGCGCGAGGCGCTGCACCAATGGTTGCTGACTCCGGCGTCGCCTCACATCCCACGTAATGCTGCGCTCATCCAGGTGTTTTTCGCCGGGCAATTATCCGATGATGAAATCGTGGCCATGTTTGAGCGTGCTGCTGAGCACATTCGTGTCGTTATGGCGCGCTATAAGCAAATTCCGCAACAAGTTGCAGAGTATCAAGACTATATAGAATCACCCCGCGAGTTCTATTGTTGGATGTTAACCCTGGAGGCGGGTTTCAAATCAGCGCAGGCTACTCTGGATTGGCTAGAAGACGTGATCCGGCGTGTCAAGAATGGGGAAATGCCGGAAAGGTAGCCGGAAGATGTGGAAGGGAAACAAGGCATTTCCCGTTGATTCGCTTATTTGTTGATTCGTTCAATATTTAAGGAAGGAAGCAAAAGATGAAAGTGACTATTCTGAATGGCAATGGCGATTTTCTGAACCAGAGGTTTGATGAGTACATTGTTCAACTCAGTGCAGCGTTGTCGGCGGAACAGCACACGGTCACGGCGTTTACTTTGCGCGATCTGGATATCAAGTTCTGTACTGGCTGCTTCGGCTGCTGGGTGAAGACGCCGGGGCAATGTGTCATCAAGGATGCCTCGCACGATGTGTGCCGGGCGGTCATCAACAGCGATTTTCTGCTGTGGGCCGCGCCGCTGCGCATGGGCTTCCTCGACGCCACACTGAAGAAGATGTTCGACAAATCTATTCCGCTCGTTCATCCGTACTTTGTGGTGGATCACGGCGAGGCACATCACCGCCCGCGCTATGAGCACTATCCGCGCGTCGGGCTGTTGCTGGAAAAGGAGGCCGACACGGACGCCGAGGATCTGCGCATCGTGAGCGACATTCTCAGCCGTACCGCGTTGAACCTAAAGAGCCGTCTGGAGTTTACCTTCACGACGGAGAAGCCGGTAGACGACATTGCGCGTGCCATCGTTAAGGGGGGAGAGGGCGTTCCCTTTGACCGCAATCTGCCGCCGCTCCCCGGTGTGCGCATCACACCGCCTGCCCAACTCACGCTCTTCAACGGCTCGCCGCGCGGCGCGAAGGGCAATACGCCGGTGATGCTGGCGCAGGTTGCCAAGGGCTTCACCGCTGCTGGAGGGATTGTCACCGACATGTTTCACCTGGTCCGCCAAACCGATCTCGACCAGTACCGGGATGCCTTCGCCGCTGCCGAGGCGGTGCTGGTGGGCTTCCCGCTCTACACGGACGCGATGCCGGGGATCGTCAAGACGTTCATCGAGGCGTTGGAGCCGCTGCGCGGGCGGAGCAACAATCCACCGCTCGGCTTCGTGATGCAGTCGGGCTTCCCGGAGTCCGCCCACATGCGCCACATCGAGCGTTATCTGGCGAAGCTGGTGGCGCGGCTCGGCAGCCCGTATCTCGGCGCGCTCATCAAAGGCGGCGGCGAGGGCATCCGCCTAATGACGGACAAGATGAACCGCAAGCTGTTCGACCAGCTGATTGCGCTTGGTCAAAGCCTGCGCACCACCGGCCAATTTGCGCCGGACGCCGTGCAAAAGCTGGCGAAGCCGGAGCGTTACCCGGCGTATTTGATCCCGGTGTTCAAGTTGCTGGTCAAGACGCCGTTCTTGGCGATGTATTGGGACAATCAACTGAAGGCAAACGGCGTGTACGAGCAGCGGTTTGCGCAGCCGTTTGTCGAGCCATGAAGCTGATCCGCGAGGAGGACAAACCATGCATCTGAACCTGGGTAATCTGAGTATTACGATCAAATCCGGCGCACTGATCCCACTGCTGATTATGCTTCCAAATGTGGTGTGGATGTTGTCGCCCAAAACGAACGCGAGCGCGCCCCCTTCTGAGCCGTTGTTCCTGACGATCTTGGAAAACGTGGGCAGATTTGCGACGCTGATCTTGCCGTTCTTTTTCTCGTTGGATATGCACAGGAAACTCTCGCTGCCGGTTGCGATTGGCATGGGACTGGCGCTGGCGGTTTATTACGCCTGCTGGATCCGGTATTTCGCGGGCGGTAGGGTCAGCACATTGCTCGGTGCGCCTTTCCTGGGGATTCCCATCCCCATGGCGATAGCGCCCATCGCGTTTTTTATCCTTTCGTCCTATCTGATGAGTTCCTGGTGGATGTTTGGCGCTTCGTTGCTGTTTGGCGTCGCCCATATCTGGATTTCGGCTTTGACGCTTTGAACTGCAAATCGAAAGTGGGCCGATGTCATTGACAATGGTTTTTACCAACCTTAACGCTAGATGTGTTGTCGATGGTAAGTTAGCACTTTGCGTCTAAAATGTTAAAATATAACAGTCGAGTTAGGAGGTTGATTATGAAGAAATGGTATGATGAGGAGTATGAATGGGAAATCGAGGTAACAGGTTTTCTTCGAGGCGACCACACAGAGAGGTATTGCCGAAACGGTGAGGAAATAGGAGATAAGTACACCTGCACTTATGGCTGTCCTGTAAATCAGGATGGTCAGGGAATTTGCTCTAAAGTTATGATGATTATGTTCCCAATCATGGAAGCGGTCAGAAGTGGCGGAGATTTAGAGAACATCGGTGGAAATAGCAAACATAGCAAGGAAGTTGTATGCCCAGACGGTTGCGTTATGTTTAGGATGACCGCAAAGAAACTTGGAAATGAGAATTTTTATAAGGGAAAGTTTTTCAATTAGCTACAATTTTTAGAGTAGTCATGGGTTGGGATTGGTTCCTTCCCCACCCACCGCCTGAGCCGAACATCCCCACCGAGGTGAGTGCGACTGTGCCGTTCATCTCCTTCAGCCAGTGCGGGTTTCTGAACAGCATCCGTAAAAAGAAACGCCGCAGGAAGCCAGGTAACAAAACGAACCACTCAATGAACCTGGCTTCACGGCCTTGCGGGTTGTCCTGGAAGGCTTGAATTTCGGCGTGAATCTCGCGCGGACTTTTTTATTGACAGCACGCAGGATATGCGGGCGGATGATTTTCTGTCCATCCGCCTTGACCTCGAACATGGTATTGACATCCACGTCGTCGAACAAGACGAGTTTTTCGCCCCAGGCGCGGCAGGCCTGGACGGGCTTGTGCTGCTCCACTGCCCGCCCCACGCAGGCCACGACAAAAGCCATGAACGAAAGGCTCTCGCCAGTGTGGGCGCGATATGCGCGGATGGCCTGGCGCGCCTCGGTCACATCCATCTCGAACAGGCCGTGAACCAGGTGCTTCTCGCGGCCTAGCCGCCCGCCATCTTCCATCAGACGGCGGATTTTGGGAAAAGGTAGGACTTCAAATCCCGTGTTGGTCATCTTTACACTCCAAAGTGTTGTTGGATGATGGCGACGGCGCTATGCACGCCATCCTCAGCGCGGATAGCGCTCCCCAGTGCGTCCGCCCGCTCACGGATGGTCGGATCGCTGGCTGCCCGGTGAATGGCTGCCGCAAAACTGGCGGAGGTCAATCGTTTGGCTGCGATTGGCGCCGGGCCGGCGCCCAAGCCCTGGACGCGCTTGCTCCAAAAAAGCTGGTCCACGATAAACGGGACAATCACGGTGGGCTTCCCGGCGCGCAACCCCTCCGCCGTCGTCCCCGCGCCGCCGTGATGGGCAACGGCCGCCATGCGCGGGAACAGCCAGCCGTGCGGCGCTTCTTGCAGAACAAAGACATTTTCCGGCACATCCAGCACCCCCAACCCGCCCCAACCGGTCGCCAGGATACCGCGTTGTCCGCTGTGCGCCAGGGCTGCCAGCACAATCTCAGCGAAATGGCGTGGATTGCGCCCCGCCATACTGCCAAATCCGACGTAGACCGGCGGCTCGCCCTGCTCGAGGAAGGCTTGCAGGTCGGCGGGAGGCTGCCAGGCGGAGTGCGTCTCCTGGAACCAGTACTCGGTGAGGTGGACACTCTCCGGCCAATCGGCCGGGCGCGGAATTCCTGTCTTGTGATGTTTTTGTGATAGTTGTCTGCTACACTATTCACTGGTTATTCTTTGCGCCGGGCATGCTCATTATACCAAACTGTGGGCAATCAGCAGACTCGTTCCTGAGCCAACCCGGTATATCATAGGTCAGCATTTACCTTAAGGAGTGTAAGATGAAAAGACGATTAAGACTTTTACGACTGTTGATTTTGGCGGGCCTCCTGGCCTTGCAGTGGGCAAGCGTGCCAGTGGTGACGACGGCCGCGCCGGCGCCCGCCGAAGACATCCCGGCCGACTGGTGGGCGCAAGTTCAGGAGGATATCCGGCAATCTGAATACCACATCACC
>DAIUDK010000207.1:0-6263 GCA_036845725.1 Chloroflexota bacterium | reverse complement strand
CTAAACACCGACAAGATGATGGGCCTCGACCTGATCGTGCCGGTGTGGACGATGGGCACGATCACCCGCGAGCAGGAGCAGGGCTTGCTGAACGCCGTCAAGAGCGGCGTAGGCATCGCCGGCTGGCACGGCGGGATGGGTGATTCGTTCCGCAACAACGTCGAGTACCAGTTTATGGTTGGCGGGCAGTGGGTGGCGCACCCCGGCGGCGTCATCGATTATCGCGTCAACATCATCAGCGACGATCCTATCGTCGCCGGTCTGGAGGACTTCGATATGCACTCAGAACAATACTACATGCACGTCGATCCTTCCAACGAGGTACTCGCAACCACAACCTTCAACGGCGATCACGCCTACTGGATCGATGGCGTCGTCATGCCTGTTGCGTGGAAGCGCATGTACGGCCAGGGCCGCGTCTTCTACGCCTCAGTAGGTCACATCGCCAAGGACTTCGAAGTGCCTGAGGCGCTTGAAATCGTCAAACGCGGGATGATGTGGGCGAGCAAATAAAGAGACAAGAGACAGGAAGTAAGAAATAGTGGGTATTTTGCATCCTGCATCCTTAATGAGAAGATTGAGAGAACAATGACTACTAAAACGAGAATCGGTGTAATCGGCTGTGGCAATATCAGCGGGATTTACCTGCAAGCGGATAAGGTCTTTGAGATTCTGGATACAGTTGCGTGCGCAGACCTCGTGCCGGAGAAGGCACAAACGCAGGCGGAGAAGCACCACATCGCGCGCGCCTGTACGGTGGAGGAGCTGCTGGCCGACCCCGACATCGAGATCGTCGTCAACCTCACCATCCCCAACGCGCACCACGAGGTAGCGATGGCAGCAGTGGCAGCTGGGAAATCGGTCCACAACGAGAAGCCACTGACCATCACCCGCGAACAGGGCAAAGTGTTGCTGGCGGCGGCAAAGGCGAAAGGGGTGCGCGTTGGCGGGGCGCCGGACACCTTCCTTGGCGGCGGCATCCAGACCTGCCGCAAGCTCATCGACGATGGCTGGATCGGCGAGCCCATCGGCGCGACGGCTTTTATGATGTGTCACGGACACGAAAGCTGGCACCCGGCGCCGGAGTTCTACTACAAAGTTGGCGGCGGGCCAATGTTCGATATGGGGCCGTACTACCTCACGGCGCTGGTCAACCTGATGGGGCCGGTGCAGCACGTCAGCGGTGCAACACGCATCACCTTCCCCACGCGCACCATCACAAGCCAACCGCTGCATGGCACAGTCGTCGAGGTGGAAGTGCCCACGCACGTCGTCGGCACGCTCGAATTTGCCAGCGGCGCGGTCGGCACGATCATCACCAGCTTCGACGTGTGGGCCGCCGAACTGCCGCGCATCGAAATCTACGGCACGGAGGGCACACTCAGCGTTCCCGATCCCAACACCTTCGGCGGGCCGGTGCGTGTCCGGCGGGCGGGCGCGTCCGATTGGAGCGACATCCCGCTCACCCACGGCTACGCGGAGAACAGCCGGGGCATCGGCGTAGCGGATATGGCCTACGGGCTGCAATCCGGGCGTCCGCATCGCGCCAACGGCGAACTGGCTTACCACGTCCTCGACATTATGCACGCCATCCACGACGCCGCCGACGCAGGGCAGCGGGTGACGTTGGAGAGCACGTGCGAACGTCCTGCACCATTACCTCTCGGTTTGCACAGGGGATTGTTGGACGCCTAACAGCAGTGGATTTTTACTAAGTGCCCAAACTGGGCGGATGCGCGCACCGACGGCGTGGGTATCCGCCCTGTTTTAGCAATGGAAGGAGCAAAAGACGATGTCGATTATAGAATTGCTTAAGGTCGTCGCGGCGCTGGCAACGATTGGCGTTGGGGTATTCTCATTGGTGCGCCCCCGGCAGGTACTCGGATTCACCGGGCTACAAGCCCCTGGCGGGCGCGGCATCTCGGAAATTCGCGCGATCCTGGGTGGGCTGTTCATCGCGCTGGGACTCGCGCCGCTGCTGCTCAACGACCCGGTGGCATATCAAATGCTTGGCATCGCCAATGTAGGGATCGCCATTGCACGAGCCGTGTCCATGTTTGTGTTGGATAACGCCGTCACCCGCTCCAACAGCACCAGCCTGGTCTTCGAAATCGGTTTTGCCGTCGTTTTGTTGATGTAAGCCAACGCCAGATGCACACAGAAAGACCCTTTTCGAACCGTGCTATGTCGCGCCGCGACCTGCTCAAGCTCGCCGCGGTCGGCGTGCTGGCGGGTTGCGCCCGCATCATCACGCCAGAAACCACACCCGTCCAGGAGAACACGCCCGCCCTTGCTGACGCCACATCGACGCCAGCGCCGGAACCCACCAGCACCACCATCGAGCCGGAACTCATCGCTGATTACGCCTGCGTCACCGGTGAAGGTCCGCTATGGCACCCGGACGAACAGCGCGTTTACTGGGTCGATATCCCCAAAGGACGGTTGTTCCGCTACACCCCCGCGACCGGCGAACACGAACAATGCTTCGAGTCGCCTAACGCTATCGGCGGATTTACCATTCAGGAGGACGGCGCACTCTTGCTGTTTATGGCACGCGGTGCAGTGAAGTTTTGGCGCGACGGCAAACTCACCACCGTCATCGACGAAATCCCGGATGAAGTGACCACGCGCTTCAACGACGTCATCGCCGACCCGGAGGGGCGCGTTTTCTGCGGCACGATGCCCACGCAATCCCGCCTGGGACGGCTCTACCGCCTCGACCCCGACCAGACGCTCACCAAACTGCTGGACGACATCGGCGTCTCCAACGGGATGGGCTTTACGCCGGACCTCAAACACCTCTACTACACCGACTCGCCCACGCGCAACATCTACCGCTTCGACTACGACCGCGCGACCGGCGCGATCAGCAACCAGCGCGTCTTCGTGCAAACGCCCGATGGCGAAGGCGTTCCCGATGGCCTGACGGTGGACGCCGACGGATACGTCTGGTCCGCGCGGTGGGATGGCGGCGTGCTGGTGCGCTATACGCCAGACGGCCAGGAAGCGCTGCGCATCGCATTCCCCGCGCGGAAGGTATCCTGCGTCACCTTCGGCGGGCCGGATTACACCGACCTCTACGTGACCACCGCCGGCGGCGACCAGAAAGCCCGCGAGGGAAAAGGCGCAGGTGCGCTATTCCGCCTGCGTTTGGGCATCCAGGGCAAGCCGGAGTTTCGATCCAAAATCGGTAATGGGTAACGAGTAACGAGGAAAGAATGAGTGGGGAACGTGTCTGCGCGGGGTGTGGGCGGCGGATTACGGGATATTACGTCCAGACGCTCGGTCGGGATTGGCACCCGGACTGTTTCCGCTGTGCGGCATGCGGCAAGCCGATTGAGGGCCAGTTTGCAGAACACAACGGCGCAGTCTACCACCCGCGCTGCCATCAAGAGCGGTTCGGCTTGCGCTGCGCGGTGTGCGGGGGACTCATTGAGGGGCAGTACGTCAACTACGAAGGCCGGGCCTACCATCCAGATTGCCACAAACAGCAGTTCGGCAAACGCTGCACCGTTTGTGGCGAGTATATCGAAGGCCAGTACATTCAGACGTTCTGGGGCGAGGCGTACTGCGCCCGTCACGCAACGGAATATCCAGAGTGTTACGTTTGCCAGCGCCCGGTGTGCCAGCGACTGACCGGCGGCGGCAAACAGTACCAGGATGGGCGCGTTGTGTGTATGCTGTGTCGCAAACAGGCAGTGGACGATCAAGGTCAAGCGCGAGCTATCATGCAGCAAGTCCAGGCGCGGATGGCGGGATACACTATAGACACACGCCGGGTTCCCATCCCGCTGGAAATGGTGCAGCTCACCCGGCTCACGGCGGATGGAATGGCCGGTCCGATGGCGCGCCTGCAAGGGCAAACGCACAAACAAATAGCGACACGCGATGGACAGGAAGTAGGGCGCACCATCGAAGCGATTTACGTGCTCGGAGGGCTGCCGCCGATCTACCTCGCAAATGTCCTGGCGCACGAGTTGGGGCACGTCTGGCTGTTTGTGCAGCGCATCAACGGTCTCCCGGAAGATTTGGAAGAAGGACTGTGCAATCTGTTCGCGTATCTGCTCCATCAAGAACAGACGTCACCAGAGGCGCAGCATTGCATCCACCTGTTGGAAGAAAACCCCGATCCGGTCTACGGCGATGGGTTCCGCCGCGCACGTGCCATCTACGAACAGCGTGGCCTGCCCGCCCTCTTGCGCGGCGTCGCCCAATATCGCCGCTGGCCGCGCGGATAGCCGATCTCCCCACAACGCTGCCCGCCAATTTACAAGATATTCGTCTCGCATTTGACGTTTTCCGCAGAACGGGTATCCTATGGGCAACCGCATAACGTTGGATTTTCGACCAAGATAAGGAACACAGCGATGAATCACACATACAGTGGGAAAAAATCAAAAATCGATCCCTATCACGACAGCACTTTCTCAAAATCGTAGTGACCGGTCTATTGGCCGGATGCGCGCCTCAACTCACACCCATACCAACACAAAAGCCGACAGCGACCACACACCCCTATGCCCTCGCCCACCCTCACGCTGGCTCCCATTGCGCGGCCTTACGTGCCGGGTAAAGTGGTTCACACCCGTCACGCCGGGGTATGGAACGGCGGCAATCTGCAATCCAGCGCCATCCGCCAGATGCTCGATGCCTCTATCACCCAACTCACCGGTATAGACGATGCCCGCGCAGCCTGGAGCGCGCTCTTCGCGCCCGACGAGCGCATCGCTCTCAAGGTCAACACGATTGCGGGCAGCGCGTACTGGACGCACGTTCCGTTGGCGATGGCCGTTGCCGAAAGCCTTCAGGATGCGGGCATCCCGGCAGAACAGATCATCATCTTCGACCGGTCGTCCAGCGAGTTGCAGGAGACAGGATACACGCTGAATACAGACGGACCGGGCGTACGCTGCTACGGCACGGATCGCGCCTACACCGGCGGCTGGGCGCTACTGGACAGAGACATCGCCATCAGTGACGTGCTGTTGAGCTGCGATGCGCTCATCAACATTCCACTGCTCAAAGTGCACGGCACCAGCGGGATCAGCTTTGCGCCGAAGAACCACTACGGCACATTTGACCAGCCGGGCCGGTATCACGGGAACATCGAACAGGCCCTGGGTGCACTCAACGCCCTGGATGCCATCCGCGACCGCACACGCCTGATCATCGGCGATGCGTTGAACATTTGCACCTACAACTGGAACGACGCTACTACCAGCGACTCAATCCTAATGAGTTTTGACTCGGTCGCACACGATACCGTCGGTCTGCAGCTTTTCACCGCGGCGCGGGAAGCATCTGGTGGAAACGCTACCACCACTCAGCGCAAAGCGACGGCCTGGTTGCAATATGCCGCAGAATTGGGCTTGGGTGAGAACAATCTCGAAGCCATTGATAAAGTGGAGGTCAACTTAGCATGAAACGTTGGACTCGACGACAATTCTTACAGTGGGCCGGCCTGCTGGCAGCAAGTACAGCGCTGCTGGGGCCAAGCTGCACGGCCAAACCTGGTAGTGATGAAGATTCCGGTCGTTCCGCCGCTCCCGCGCCTACCGGCGACCAGGCGTATCTGGCCGTCGCGCGTGGCAGCGATCCGGCGACGATCACGGAGCGGGCGCTCGCGGCCATCGGCGGGATCGAGCGTTTCGTCAAATCGGGCAACGACGTCATCATCAAGCCCAACATTTGCGTGAACTACAACCCGCCGGAATTCGCCGCCACCACCAACCCCGACGTAGTCGCCGCGCTGGTCAGGCTGTGCCTGGGCGCGGGCGCGTGATGGATATGCCGTTCGGCGGCACGCCGGAGTCGGCCTATGCGATCAACGGAATCGAAGATGCGGTCAAAGCGGCCGGCAGCGAAATGGAGATCATGAACCCGGCCAAGTTCGTCAAAAACGCCATCCCGCAAGGCAAAAACATCAAAGAATGGGAGATCTACCGCGACGTGCTGATGACAGACGTGTTGATCAACGTCCCCATCGCCAAACATCACTCTTTGGCGCGGTTGAACCTGGGGCTGAAAAACCTGCTTGGCGTCGCCAGCAATCCGAGTAAAATGCACAGTGACCTGGCGCAACGCATCGCCGACCTGTCAAGCGTCGTCCGCCCCACCCTCACCGTCGTGGATGCCGTGCGTATCCTGGTGGCGAACGGACCGACTGGCGGCAGCCTCAACGACGTCCGCCAGACCGATACCGTCATCGCCAGCCATGATTTCGTCGCCGCCGACGCCTGGGCTGCGACGCTGTTCGATCTCAA
>DAIUDK010000206.1:0-6306 GCA_036845725.1 Chloroflexota bacterium | reverse complement strand
GCCTTTGGCGGGCTTGCGCCGTTTATGAACACCCCGCGCATCCCGCACCAGACGCCCATCGACGGGCTGTGGTTCGTCGGCGCGCAGAGCCAGAGCGGGGGCGGCGTTAGTGCGGTGATCCCGGCGGCGTATAAGGTGGCGCGCCAGGTTCACGTACAGGCGACGAGACAGGGAAGATAACTCGTAGTGATTGGGACACTTAGAGATCGGAGGGGACAATGGTGACTGCTAAGGTACAGGGTCTTCACTTTCGCAAGCTTGATCTCCACGTGCACACGCCGGCATCCAGGTGTTACCGCCACTCGCATACACCTGCTGAGATCGTTCAGGCCGCGATGGATTGCGGCATAGAAGCGATCGCCATTACCGATCACAATACTGCCGAATGGATCGACGACGTCAAAGCTGCTGTGGCGGCGTCAGAGGGGAACCCTTTGGTCATCTTCCCTGGTGTGGAGATTTCCACCCACGAGGGCTATCATCTTGTCGCGCTCTTTGATATCGAGACGACGCGCGCCGATGTGGAAAACTTCCTGGGCGCTATCGGGATTACGGCGGCGGCATACGGTCATTCTGAAGAGGTCTGCGAGAAAAGCGTATACGAGATTCTGGATTTGATTCACCAGCGTGGTGGACTGGCGATTCTGGCGCACATCGACACGTACCGTGGGGCGTTCTACGAGCTGGTCTCGTGCGCGGAGGACGGCAAAATCCGCGTTCCCAACACATGTGCGCGACTTTTTAACGACAATCGCTATGATGCTGTTGAGGTTGTCGGGACAAGATTGCCGGACGGCTTCGAAAAGATTAGACGCGAACCGGCGTTCTACTGGGCCTCTGATAACCCAGATCCAGAGGATGAAAAACACCATTGCAAGGATGGGATCGGCGCTCGCTACAGCAGTTTCAAACTGGATGAAATCACTCTTGAGGGCTTGCGCCAATGCTTTGCCGATCCAGAATACCGGATTCATCTGGGCGCTGTCACCGAAAACAATTGGCCGCATATCGCGTCGATGCGCGTTGGGCCAAACGGTTTCTTGAAGTATCAGAACTTTGGATTCCATCCAGGGTTGAATTGCCTCATCGGCGGCAAAGGGGTGGGTAAGTCGCTGGCGATTGAATTCCTGCGCTTTGCATTGGGCCAACCTTCCCGCAACGCCGACCTTCACAAAGACCACGAGACCAAGCTGGACAGGCGTTTGCTGCCCGGCAACACTGTCGAGTTGGAGTTTCAACTGGCGAACGGCGCGACGTATGCGCTCAAGCGGACTTACGAGGGTCACGGCAAAAGTACCTTCAGTTGCACGAATCAGGCCACAGGTGAAGTCTATGCTGGTGACATCGCCCAACTCTTTCCCATCCTGGCTTACAGTCAAACCGAGGTGGTCAAAATCGCCGAAGATCAACAGGCGCAGCTTCATCTGGTGGATTCGCTGTTCGATGCGCGTCCCTACCAGAAGGAAATCGAGGGTATACAGGCCGAATTGCGCAAAAATGACCACCTCGTGACACAGGCATTGTTCGCGCGCACCAGCCTGGAAGAAGCCCAGACCGAGCTGTCGACGGTCGAAGAGAAGATCGACAACCTGGAGGCTTTGCTCCAGGGTCCGCTGTCGCAGTCAATGCGCCGGGCGGAGGCAAAAACCGCCGTTTTGTCCGGCTATCTGAGCTACCTCGACCACTTGATCCACTTGCGCACCCAATACAGTGCAGAAATCACTGCGCAACGCCCACCTGCCGTGCCGGATGACCTTGCCGATGATGCGCTGTTGCGGACGCAGTTGCCGTCACTGCAACAGGCATACCGGGCCTTTGAGGACGCACTGGCGCAGGCGAAACCAGCTCTGTTTGCGGCGCGCGAACAGATCGCGGTGGCGCACGCTGCCTGGCAACCGGAATTCGAGGCCGTGCAGGCGTGTTACAAGGCGCAGCTCGACGGCAGTGACCGCGTGCAACTCGAGAGCGAGCGTAGCAATCTGGTCGCCCGCCGGACGCAGATCCGCCGGCAGGTCACTCAGTATCGCAAACTGGCTGAGGAGGATCTGCCCGGACTGTTGGTGCAGCGCGCTGCACTGCTGGATCAACTTGACGTGTGTCATCGCGCCTATTACGAAGCCCGCCATCGCAAATTCGAGACGCTCACGGCAGCCTCGGAGGGTAAACTGCGGCTGGCGTTGGCCCACGCTGCCAATCGCAACGCTTACACCGAGGCCGTTAAGAGTTGTTTGCGGGGCAGCGGTCCCGGGGCGATTTCCACAGCCAACCGGGAGAAAATTGCGGAAAACGTGTCGCCACGGCTATTGGGCGAGCAAATCATTGCGCGTAATAGTGATGCACTGGCGGATGCGACGGGCCTCACCGCCGAAATGGCCCGCCGCGCCATGGATAAATTTTGGGACGCGGATGACTTCGAGGCCGTTTTGGCTCTGCAGTACGCGCACTATCCCCAGGATGTGCCGTCTATCCAATACAATAAGGGGCGCGGGCAATTTGCCGAGTTAGACGAACTCTCCGTTGGACAGAAAAGCACCGCCCTGCTCATCATTGCCCTGTGTGACGGGACGATGCCCGTCATCATCGATCAGCCGGAGGATGCACTGGACATCGCCTCCGTCTGGCAGGACATCGCCGTCAAATTGCGTGCCAAGAAATCTGGGCGGCAATTTATTCTGACGACGCACAATTCCAGCTTGGCCGTTGGGGGAGATTCGGACGAATTCCTCGTACTCACGCCGCAATCCGGCGAGCACGCCAAGGTTGCGCATCGTGGGGCAATCGACCGCGACGACGTGCGGCGTGCCGTCATCGATCACCTCGAAGGGGGCGATGAACCCTACAAGCTGCGCCAGCGCAAATACAACATCAGATGAACTGCTGGGTCGGTTGAAAAATCGCCTTCAACAGGTACAATACATGGTAGGATTTTAGCTTAGTGAGGAGGTATAGACAATGTATAAATTAGTACTCATTCGCCACGGCGAAAGTGTGTGGAACAAAGCCAATCTTTTTACCGGTTGGACCGATGTCGATCTCTCGGAGAAAGGTGTCGAAGAGGCGCGTGCGGGTGGGCAAGCACTTTTTGAGGCCGGCTACACCTTCGATATCGCCTTTACGTCGGTGTTGAGGCGCGCGATTCGCACGCTGTGGATGGTGCTCGACGAAATGGATTTGATGTGGATTCCCGTGCGCCGCGCGTGGCAGTTGAATGAGCGTCACTACGGCGCGTTGCAGGGCCTCAACAAAGCCGAGACTGCCGCCAAGTACGGCGACGATCAGGTGCTCGTCTGGCGGCGCAGCTACGACGTCCCGCCGCCCGCGCTGGAGAAAGACGATCCCCGCTGGCCCGGCCACGACCGCCGCTATCAGGATTTGGATCCTGCCGATGTGCCGTTGACCGAGTGTCTGAAGGATACCGTGAATCGGGTCTTGCCCTACTGGAATGACGTGATTGCGCCGACCATCAAGTCCGGCAAGCGTATCGTCATCGCGGCGCACGGCAACAGCCTGCGCGCGCTGGTCAAACACCTGGACAACATCTCCGACGACGAGATCGTCGGCTTGAACATCCCCACGGGCATCCCCCTGGTCTACGATTTGGACGCAGACCTGCGCCCGATCAAGAGCGAGTACCTGGCCGACCCCGAAGCCGTCAAACAAGCCATGCAGGCTGTCGCCAATCAGGGCAAGGCGAAATAACTGCGTGAAACATAATGCGTGATGCGTGAACAGCTTCTCACGCATGACGCATAATACAATTATGAAACGTTGGTTGGACCCTGAACCCGTTGCCGTTCCCCCGGCGCTGGCCGAATTTGTCGGCGGGCATCCCCTGGTGGCTGAGACGTTAGTGCGGCGTGGCGTGCAGACGGTGGAGACCGCACGCGCCTTTTTGGACGCCGACGCCTATACTCCGACCCCGCCCACGGCGCTGCCCAATCTGGCGCAGGCCGCCGACCGCATCGAGCGTGCTATCCATGCCGGGGAAACCATCTGCGTCTGGGGCGACTTCGATGTCGATGGGCAGACGGCGACGACGGTGTTGGTGGCCACGCTGCGCGATTTGGGCGCGCGGGTTATGCACTACATCCCCGTGCGCGCAACGGAGTCCCACGGGATGAGAATCCCCGCACTGGAACGCGTGCTGGATCAGGGCGCGCAGCTGATCCTCACCTGTGATACCGGTATCGATGCGAATGACGCGGTCGCGTATGCCGTCGAGCGCGGCGTAGATGTCATCGTCACCGATCACCACGAACTGCCATCAGAACTTCCCTCTGCCTATGCCATTGTCAACCCGCACTTGTTGCCCGCCAAACACGCTCTAGCTTCACTACCGGGCGTTGGCGTGGCGTACAAACTGGCTGAGGAACTCTACGCCCATGCCGGGTGCACTGAGGGAGCCGCCAAACACCTCGACCTGGTAGCGCTAGGCCTCGTTGCCGACGTGGCCGTGTTGGATCGCGACACCCGCTATCTCCTGCAACGCGGTTTGGTGGCGCTGCGCCAGACTGAGCGATTGGGCCTCCAAGAACTGATGAAACTAGCGCGTATCAACCCAACGTATCTGAGTGAAGAGCATATTGGCTTTGCGCTAGCCCCGCGGCTCAACGCGCTCGGACGTATGGATGACGCCAACGTCATCGTCGATTTCCTAACGACGACCGATCTGACCCAGGCTCGCATCTTCGCCTCCGAGCTGGAAGCGTTGAACGACCGGCGCAAGATGATCGGCGACCAGGTCTTCGCGGCGGCACAGGAGCAAATTGCGCAGAATCCAGCATTGTTGGAAGAGACTACGCTTGTTCTCGCAGCCCCTGAATGGCCGGTCGGGGTGATTGGTATCGTCGCTAATCGCCTGGTCGAACTGTATCACCGCCCCGCCATACTGATCGCCATCTCGCCGGAAGGCCTGGGGCACGGCTCAGCGCGTTCTGTCGAAGGGTGCCACATCACCGAAGCCCTGGCAACGCAGAACGACCTGCTGCGCAGTTACGGCGGTCACGCTATGGCTGCCGGACTGTCATTGGCGGCTGACGACATTCCCGCTTTTCGGCGTGGCCTCTCCCGCGCGGTCAAAGCGCAGATTGGCGAGACGCCGGCGCAACCCGCATTGCAGATTGACGGCTATGTACCCTTGGCTGATTTGTCCCTGGATTTATTGGCCGACCTGGAACGTCTTGCGCCCTTCGGGGCAGGGAACCCGTCCTTGACTTTGGCGACGCGCGATATTCGTGTGACGGCGCAGCGTCCTTTGGGACGGGATGGGCGTCATTTGCTGCTCACCGTAGAAGACGCTGATGGTGTCGCGCAACAGGTCGTGTGGTGGCGTTGGGATGGTGCAGCGTTGCCCGAAGGTGTGTTCGATCTGGCCTACACTACGCGCGTCAATGACTTCCGGGGCCAGCGCGAGTTGCAAATCGTGTGGGAAGACGCCAGTGAGATCATGCCCACTATTGCTCCAGTGGTGGTCGAACGCCCACGGCTGGAACTCGTAGACTATCGGTGCGAGCCGCATCCTCTCACTTTGCTCAAGCCATTGCTGACTGCGCCAGCCCTGCAAGTCTGGCGTGAAGGACCGGCTGCCGCTGATATCCCCGGCTGCGACCGTCATGAACTTGTCCCGGCTACGACGCTCGTCATCTGGACGTTGCCGCCCGGTCCAGACGTGTTGCACGCAGCGCTGGCGAAAGTATCACCTACCAAAGTTTATCTTTTCAGTGCAGGGGCGGGACTGGATCAATTGGAACCTTTTCTAAAGTACGTCGCGGGCGTGGCAAAATATGCGTTGAAAAACGCTGCTGGACGATTGGATATCCCTCGCGTGGCTGCGCTGATGGCCAACCGCGAGTCGGCGGTCCGGCTGGCACTGGCATGGCTTGAAGCTCAGGGCCATATCACCATCGTCGCCGAGGGCGATACCACCGAGGATGATAGTTATGTTCTGCTCCGTGCCGGTGGTAATCGAGCTGACCAGTATGCCGATCGTATTGCGGCCCGACTTGGCGCTTTATTGGATGAGGTCTCAGCCTACCGGCGTTATTTTATGCAGGCCGAAGTCGAAGTTGTACGAACGTCGTTGCTGGAAAACGGACAATAACAGTTGGTGGCTTTGAGAAACGAAGCGGCTTTGAGAAACAAAGCGGCTTTGACTTGACAGGAAAACGTCCCGTGGTAAAATCCCCTCTCGTGTGAGGGGATGGCCTGAGGCCAGTCCTGGGCATAGCCTGAAGTAGCTTGACAAGAAAACGAATTGTAGTAAACTGTAGCTTACAAAGTCATCAATAGACAGAGGCAAGACTGGCG
>DAIUDK010000205.1:5056-6368 GCA_036845725.1 Chloroflexota bacterium | reverse complement strand
GGTGGGCGATACAAGACTCGAACTTGTGACCTCTGCGATGTCAACGCAGCGCTCTAACCAACTGAGCTAACCGCCCATTACGTTCAGGATTATAGCATAGTTTATGATTTAGACAAGATCAAAACACAACGCGATCACAGCATTAAATATTCCTGCGGTAAACCCGGTGGCTTTTGTACATCTTTCCCCCGACGTTCTCCAGATCGTGACGCATCTGCACCGCGCTTTCCGCAACCTGGGTGAGATCGGCGTGCGCAAAGCGGTAAGCGCGCAGCGTATCCTCCATTTCCGCGTAGAGCAGCGCGTTGCCCCCCACACCGTGGAATTCCGGCAGGATGCCCGCACCGTTCAACGCGATCCACGATGTGCGTCGCATCTCCAGCAACAAATCGGCGATGGCCCACGGCGTCAGCCGCCCCTGCGCCCGCTGCAAAGCCGCCGACACGTCGGGAAACCCGAAAAGAAAGCCCACAATCTGATCCTTGTGCATAATGACCTTGATCAGCCGCGCGTCCGCCACCATGATGATGTTGTTGACCACGAAGGTCAGCTCATTGTCGGTGAGCGGGTAGTACTCCCAGTTGTTAACAAAGGCCTGATTGTACGCGCGGCCTAACGGGATGATCCACTGCCGGAGATGCGCCTTGTTCCTGAAGGGCATCACAGTCAGAGAAGACCGTTCTTTCACCCGCTCGACGATGCGGTGGACACGCTCCGGCAACTGAAACGTTCGCGCGTTCAGATAGCAGGAGACAAAATCCACCTCTTTCTCAAAGCCCAACGCCTCAATGAGACGTGAATAATAGGCGTAGTTGTAGTTCATCATTGTCATCATCTGGCGATGCTCGTACCCTTCGACAAGTAACCCATACCCATCCAACGGGCCAAACCCTTTGGGACCGACGACGGTATCCAACCCACGCGCTTTGGCCCAGATAAAGGCGTGCTCGAAAAGCGCCATGGCGATCTCCAGGTCGTCTTCACAATCGAACAGGTAGAACTGCGCCTGCTTGACCCCGTGACAGGCGTTGTACGGGCGATTCTCGATGGCGGCGACCCGTCCCACGACCTGCCCGTCGCGCAGCGCCACAAAGAAGTCTGCATCGGAGTGTTCGTAAAACGGATGCTTCTCCCGGCTGAGCATCAGCGCGATATCTTGCTGCGGTGGGGGAACCCATTGTGGATGCTGATGATAAAGACGATACGGCAACGCTACAAAGCGGCGTACCTGCGCCTTGTCGTTGGTGTTTACTTTTTCAATAATGAGGGGCATAATACCATCTCCTTAAAAATGCAGAATCAGCGAATCAGC
>DAIUDK010000205.1:0-4956 GCA_036845725.1 Chloroflexota bacterium | reverse complement strand
GAATCAGCGAATCAGCAAATCGGGAAAGTCTTTGCGCGTTGTTGTTTTACACATGTGGGAAGATTTGTCAATTGGCTTAAGAGGATAGGACGTGGCGCGGCATCGTAAGCGAAAAAGCGTTATTTTCGAGAATATCATCACCACCATATCGACGAATTTCATCAACCTGCAACCGGATGAAATCGACAACGAAATCAACCACGCGCTGCGCACCATCAGTCAGGCGACGCGCGTCGAGCGCAGTTGCATCGTACTCTTCTCCAGCGATGACGGCGACGAAAGCGCCTCAAGTGGAGTGCGGCCCGCAGCCTGCACCCACGCCTGGAGCGCGCC
Organism: Chloroflexota bacterium; assembly: GCA_036845725.1. Taxonomy (GTDB): domain Bacteria; phylum Chloroflexota; class Anaerolineae; order B4-G1; family SLSP01; genus DSWT01. The sequence goes on along the minus strand of DAIUDK010000205.1, from coordinate 4,623 downwards.
GGAGATTGTGATACAAAACCGTCCCCTGGACACCGTCTCGGCGACGACGTGGCCTTGGCTCCAGTCCCGCATTACGCGCGGCGAGATCGTGAATGTTCCGCTTATCTCCGCCCTGCCCGCCGAAGCCGAGGTCGAACGGCGTGTGTGTCGCGCCCAGAGCATCCAATCGTTTGTCGTCATACCCATGACCTATCGCGGCGACGTGGTGGGTTATCTCAAATTCGACGCGTTGCGCGCGCAGAAGACGTGGTCCGATCACACCATCGCCCTGCTCAAAACCGTTGGGGAGATCTTCGTCAATGCGCTCGAACACAAGCGCGCGCAAGAAGCGTTGCAGTTTGCCAACCTGACGTTGGAGGCGCGCGTCAAGGCACGCACGCAAGAGATCGAGCGGCGGCAGCGTGTAGCGGAGGGCCTGCGCGACATTCTGGTGGTGCTCAACTCCGATCGTCCCATCGGCGAAATCCTGGACTATTTGGTGGCGCAAGCGTGCGCGTTGTTGGACTCCAGCGCCTGCGTGCTCTATCGCGTGAACCAGGAGGAACGGCGCATCCTCGTCGAAGCCAGCTTTGGACTGCCGGAGCCGTTTCTCGCCATCAAAAGCCTGCCGCTGCACGCCTGGCAGTATTTAAGTCACGGCGAGCCGGGTGGGCTGCACTTTGACCGGTTGCCCTACGCCATCACGGACCTGGACACCAGCAAACCGGACTCCATCGATTCCATCACGACGGCAGAGCAAGACAGGGACCTGCATAACTGGCGACAGGCCACACTTGACCATTACCGTGCGCTGTTCACCGTGCCTTTGGTGATCAAGGAAGAATTCTACGGCAGCCTGGGATTCTACTACGCCGATTCACGCCAGTTTTCGGACGAGGACATCCGGCTGGGGATGAGCTTTGGCAACCAGGCCGCGCTGGCCATCGAGAACGCCCGCCTGCGCGTGCAAGCCGAACAGGCCGCCATCCTCCAGGAACGCAGCCGGTTGGCCCGCGACCTGCACGACTCGGTGACGCAGTTGCTCTACAGCCTCACACTGCTGGTCGAAGCCGGGCGGCGGCTGGCGCGGAGCGGCGACTGGGCGCGCGTGGACGAGGCGCTGGCGCGGCTCAGCCAGATCAGCCAGCAGGCGTTCAAGGAAATGCGCCTGTTAGTCTACGAACTGCGCCCGCTGGCGTTGCGGCGCGCTGGACTGGTGCGGGCGCTACAACAACGCCTGGATACGGTCGAACGGCGCGCCGGGATCGAGGCGACGCTGACCGTCGACGGGAACGTCGAATTGCCCGCGCGCCTGGAGGAGGAACTGTATCACATCGCCCAGGAGGCGCTCAACAATGCGCTCAAACACGCCGCGGCAACCACAATCACAGTGTACATTCTGGCGGATGAACGGCGCATTGCCCTCGAAATCCGCGATGACGGCAAAGGGCTGGACCTGAGCACCGCGGGCGGAGAAGGCGGCATCGGTTTGAGCAGCATGCACGAGCGGGCCGAGAAGCTGGGCGGTGCACTGACGATCACCTCCGTGCCGGGGCAAGGAACAACGGTCAGTGTCACCGTCAGTTTGTGAGCGCGCTGTTGCTCTCTAGTACACGGATGAACACGGAGCTCACGGATAAGTTTTAAGATAGAAATCCGTGACATCCGCTGTATCCGTGTACAATTCTATATAGAACTGTGGGCAGTCTGTGACTGCGCCACCCATAGCGAGGAACAACAGATGAATGAAACGATTCGCATTCTGATCGCCGACGATCACGCCATCGTGCGCGAAGGGCTGCGTTGGCTGATCGTGACCGAGCCGGGTATGGAGCTGGTTGGCGAAGCCGCGAACGGCGTCGAAGCGGTAGCGCAGGCGAGCACGCTGCACCCCGACATCATCCTCATGGACCTGGTTATGCCGCGCAAAGGTGGAATCGAAGCCATTGGCGAGATCAAACAGGCGTTTCCCGACGCGCGCATCCTGGTGCTCACCAGCTTCGCCGAAGACGACAAGGTGTTCCCGGCGATCAAGGCCGGCGCGTCGGGCTACCTGCTCAAAGACACCGCGCCCCAGGATCTGCTGCGAGCCATCCGCGACGTCTACCAGGGGTTACCCACCATGCATCCTACCATCGCCCGCCGGGTGATGCAGGAACTCCAGCGTCCCTCCGACCTGCCCCCCACCGCCGAGCCACTGACCGAGCGCGAAGCCGACGTACTCAGGCTAGTGGCGCGCGGTCAGGCGAACGAGGAAATTGCCAAGACGTTGTTTATCAGCGAGCGCACCGCGCGCACCCACGTCAGCAACATCCTGCGCAAGCTGCATCTGGCGAACCGAACCCAAGCGGCGCTGTACGCGCTGCGCGAGGGGCTGGTCAACCTCGAAAACGAGCCAGAAAAGTGAGCACGAAAAGGAGAATTTGAGATGAGCAAAACTATATCACCACGGAAATATCAGAGCTATGACGTCAAATCGCCAAATGGAGCCATCATGCTGCGGGTAGAGGCCAGGGATAAGCTGCGCTGGGCGGTCCAGCACAAGGGCGAGCCGGTCATCGAACCGTCGCCCATCGCGTTGCGTCTCGCAGATGGCGAGGTGTTGGGCGATCTTGCCGGGGTGCGATCGTTCGCCACCCAGGCCATCGACACGGAATTCAAGGCCATCAACTTCCGCCGGGCTGTTGTCAAGGATCGCTACACGCAACTGCTCATCCAGTGCGAAGACGATTTCGGCGTCGAATTCCGCGTGTACGACGATGCGGTCGCCTACCGGTTCTTCGCCCAAAGGCCGGGGGAACTCGTCATCGCCAACGAGGAGGCCAACTTCAACTTCACCGCCGACCATCACGCCTTCATCCCATACTTGGGGGGCTACCGAGAGGGTCAGATTTTCGTTTCCTCTTTTGAATCCCCCTATACCGAGAAAAAACTGTCGGAATTCACGCCCGGTGCGGTGGCGATTTTGCCGCTACTGGTGGATGTGGGCAATGGCAAAAAGGTGGTCATCCTGGAGGCCGATCTGGAGGACTATCCCGGTATGTACTTGAACCTCAACCCAACCGGCAGCGGATTCCAAGGCGTGTACGCCCCCTACCCATTGGACGTCAGACTCGGCGGGGCGCACCTAGGGGAGCTTGACGGCGGCGGTGAGGCGATCAACGTCATCCCCACCCAACGCGCCGACTACATCGCCAAAACTGCCGGCGCGCGCACGTTCCCCTGGCGCGTCATCGTCATCAGCGAAGCGGACAAAGACCTGTTGAACAACGACATCGTCCAAAAGCTGGCCTCTCCGCCGCGGCTCGACGACGTGTCCTGGATCGTCCCCGGCCAGGTGGCGTGGGATTGGTGGAACGATTACAACATCACCCACGTGGATTTCCGGGCCGGGATGAACACGCCGACCTTCAAGTATTACATCGATTTCGCGGCGGCGAACAGGGCGAAATACATCATCATCGATGCGGGCTGGTCTGCCGGACTCGATCTCACTAAACTCAACCCCAACGTCAACGTGCCGGAAATCGTGGCCTATGGCAAGGAAAAAGGCATTGGCGTCATCCTCTGGGCCACCTGGTACGCCATCACACAGCAGATGCACGAGATTTTTCCCAAATACGCGGCTATCGGCGTCAAGGGGTGGAAAATCGACTTTATCGACCGGGACGATCAAATCGCGGTGGCCTCGACCTACGAAATCGCCAAACTGGCCGCGGAGTACCACTTGATGGTGGATTACCACGGCGTTTTCAAGCCGACCGGGTTGCAGCGCACCTACCCCAACGTGGTGGGCTACGAGGGCGTCTATGGAATGGAGAACTTCAAATGGGCCGACATGGACGCACCGCGCTACGCGGTGACGATCCCATACACCCGTAATATGGCCGGCCCCATGGACTACACCTCCGGCGCGATGATCAACGCCACCCAGGCCGACTTCAAAGCGCGCAACCACGCCCCGATGAGCAAGGGCACACGCTGCCACCAGTTGGCGCAGTACATCGTCTTCGAAGTTCCCGTCCAAATGCTGTCCGATAGCCCCACGCTGTACATGCGCGAACAGGAATGTACCGATTTCATCACCAGCGTCCCTACCACTTTTGACGATACGGTCCCCCTGGACGGCAAAGTGGGCGAGTACGTCGCCATCGCCCGTCAAAAGGGCGAAACCTGGTACGTGGGCGCGATGACTAACTGGACGGCGCGGGAGTTGACTCTGGACCTCGCCTTCCTGGAAGAGGGTCACTACCGGGCTGTGGTTTTCAAGGACGGCGTCAATGCCGACCGTGAAGCCACCGACTACAAGAAAGAAGTCCTCGCCATCACAGCCGGCGATCGCCTGGAAATTCATCTTTCCAATGGCGGCGGCTGGGCGGCAAGAATCGAAAAGACGAAATAAACATTTAGGGGTACGGCAGAACCTGAGGTTCTGCCGTACCGCTGTACCTCTCTCCTACGTCATTTGACGTACCCTCACCCCGTAAAAAATCCGTCTTTTGTCGCGCCACAAAACCGTCCTTATGACCGATGTGCAACTGGCAGAATCGTGTATGATAAAGTCGTGATTGAGCGACAACAACAAACTCAGTACTCCGTAAAATAAGAAACGCAGAGCTTTTGACAAACCGGTCAAATGTGTCA
>DAIUDK010000204.1:5133-6395 GCA_036845725.1 Chloroflexota bacterium | reverse complement strand
TCGGCAAGTGCCTTCGGCGGGAGTTTGTCTCCCCCGGATTATTGATAAGATACAATCTGAACGTGTTGACGATGTTGAAGGGGTTATGTTCTAGATTGATATTGAAAATGACTGCGAAGCTCGCTGGCTTCGTTGCTGGAACGCGATTTTGGCAGTCGGGTCTTATTTTAGCGTTGCTTCTCGTTAGCCTAGCCTGCGGTGGGATTGGTCTGGCCTATGAGTACGACTTGACCGCCGATTACGCCGTCTGGGCCACCGATGAGCTTGAACAAGCGGCCGTGGTACGTAAGGACCCGCAAGGTTCGGGCGCTTCGGTCGTCATCTGGCCGATGATCTCTGCCTTCGGTTGGAACGATGACTTCATCATCGCCCAACGCCATCCGGTGCGGGGTGATTTCGATGACGTTGATATGACCGTCACGGAATGGTACATTCTGGCTGTTGCTGAAGGTGAAGTCCACGGCCCGTTGACCGAGCCGGAATACCGCCAACTGCGTCAGGAATTGGGCGTGCCCTCTGACCTGGAGTTTTCACAGACAATTTCTCGATGAGTTGATTTGTTCCTGAGTGGGTGAGGGATAGACAATGACAGATTTGTTAGTCCCATTCTATGCGCTTGGCCCGGCGCTGTTCGGTTACGCCCTGGCCTATCTGCTGCGCCGTCCGGATGAATGGATCGGCCCGGCGATTGTGCTGCTGTTTAGCGCGCTGCTCACCGTGCTGACGCACCGTTGTGGCTATCGCAAGTTCGAGCAGCACGCGACGGTTACGCGCCTGGAACCGCGTTTGTCCCGCTATGGCGGGTTGTGCGTAGGGCTGGTGTTATTTGTGACGGGATATTTTTGGCTTGTGGACTAATTTTAAGGGATCGTAACATGCACTCTCAGGTTATCAAACTGCTGTATATCGTCAGACGCGGGAACGCCGAGGAAATCGAAGCGGCGCGGAATTTAGTGCGCCCGGAACTGCTGCCGGAACTGCTCGACGCCTACTGGGCGTTTCCCACCTGGGATGACAAGGCCGGGTTGATGCAATTGTTCTCGGATCATTTTGCCATCGGCGGCGAAAAAGTCATGCTCGATTTCCTCACCGCGCCCACCACTGATCTCAATGACGAATATTACACCTCCGGCAAAATCATCGCGTTGTGCCAACTGGCAGGCACATTCGAGATTTACGAACGCCTGTGGTACGATCGCTCGCTGTGCGCGGCGGTCATCGCGCGCGCGTTGGCCGGCGAGAAGCCGGCCCCCACGTTGGTG
>DAIUDK010000204.1:0-5033 GCA_036845725.1 Chloroflexota bacterium | reverse complement strand
ACATGGGATTGCGCGAAATCCCGCCGCAGGTGTGGGAATTCGAACACCTGCTTCAACTTGATTTGAACGACAACCGCATCAAAGTGCTGCCGCCGGACATCGCCCGGCTGACAAATCTGGAACGGCTCTCGCTCGACGGCAACCGCCTGGAGGAATTGCCGCCGGAAATCGGCCAGCTTTCGCATCTGGAATGGCTCGACCTCGACAACAACCGCCTGACAACCCTCCCGCCCGAATTCGCGCGCCTGCAAGCCCTCACCCACCTGCAGATCCAGTACAACCGCTGGGAGGCTTTCCCTCCAGAGATTCTGGAACTGCCCAACCTGGAATCGCTGTTCCTGGCGGGCAACCGGCTCGGCGATTTGCCCCCGGCGATCACAGCGCGCGCGGAGGCCGGGGCGCTTAAGCTGTGGTACAAGCCGAACGCCTCGCGCATTGATTGGTCCTCGATTATCGTCATTGGATTCGGATTTGTGCTGCCCACTCTGTTGAGTGCGGTTGTTGATCGCTGGTGGACGCGCCGTGAGCAGGCGCAGCAACAGGCCGCGCGGCAAACAGGCGAGGTCTTCGCCATTCCGCCGCTGTTGCGCAGTCCGACGCTTTTTGCGATGTTTGCGTTATCGGCGGTGAGCCTGCTTATGCTGATCGCCGCGCTCAACGGTCCCCAAACCGGTGTGACGATGGAGGCCGGGGTGGGGCTGTGCCTGCTTTTTGCCCCGTTGGTCATCGGCGGGCTGATTTTTATCCTGCACAACACCGGGATGGTGATCTTGAGTGCTGAAGGCGTGACGCTGCGCCGCGCGCTGCGCCAGCAGTTCGTGCGGTACGATGACACTACGAGCGTGCGTTCCAGCGCGAATCCCTTTGCCGCCGCGCTGCGCATCCGTGGAACGGGGCGCGTGTTGCGGATTCCACGTATGCTGGAAAACCTCCCGCGTTTCTACGCCTTGCTGCTCCAGCGGGTCTCGCCTGCCGTGCGCGATGCGGCGATTGGCAAAACCGCCCCAGCCCCTGCCATCTCCACGGTGGACGGCGGCCCGGTGTACGCCTTCGCCGTCAGCCGGCGTGTTTGGGCGCTCAACATTGGCGCGTTGGTGCTCTTCGTCCTCATCTATCTGGGCTTCGGCCTGATGGGGCTATGGATCGGAATGGCGCGGGGCGAAATACCGCCCCTAAACACGGTGTGGGTGCGCAACACGCTTGTCTTTTTTGCGATGATCAGCATCCTTTTCCTACCCGCGTTGATTATCATGATACGCAGTCTGTTGACGAAGTACGGCCCATACAATATGGAACGGCCCGTCGCCTGGGAGTTTTTCCGGGAGCGCATCCGTTACCGTTTCCCGCGCAGCGATTGGGAAGAGCAATCCGCAGGCGCGCTGCAAAGCCTGACGTTACAGCCGATGCCTTTCAGAGTGCGAGCCGCGCGCGGCATCGAAACCACGGTGATGCTCTACAACCTCATCCTGGAATTTGCGGATGATATGCAGGGCAGCTCCAGGGCGCTCGTCATCGACCGCGACCGCGCCGTGCAGTTCGGCCAGACGCCGGAGCGACTGCATCAAATGCTCGCGCAACTCTATGGAAAAGGAGGCCTTAATCAATGAAAAAATGGACATCATCTGTATGGCAACGTGTACTCTTGGGGCTGGCTCTTTCCGCTCTCAGCGCGGGATTGCTGATCCTCGCCTTTCCACCGTTCAACTTATGGTTCCTGGTCTGGTTTAGTTTTGTGCCCTACCTGCTGGCGCAGTACCGGGTGATGCCGCCGAAAGTGTCGTCGGTGGCCTCGGCGGCGTTCAACGGGCTGTGGCTGTGGGGCTACCTGGGACCGGTTTTCGGCGGAACGGGCAACTTCATGGCCTACCTGCCGTTGATCGTAGCCGGTATCTCGTTGTTGGCCGACAGCGGCGCCCGTCGCTTTCACGCGCGCACGACATTCGATTGGTTCGTGCCGCAAGGCGTCGTGGCCTGGGTGGGCATCGAGATGATCCGCATTTTTATCCCCATCGCCGGGACGTGGGGCTTTGTGGCTTACACGCTGCACAGCCAACCGTGGCTCATCCAACCGGCGAGCGTGTTCGGGATATTCGGCGTGAGCGCGTTGATCATCCTGGTCAACTACGCGCTCGGTCTGGCTGTACTGCGGTGGTGGGACCGACGTTGGGCGCTTGACGACGACATGCCGACCCCTGCGCCGCGTCTGGTGCGTCGCTGGCTGACGATCGCCGGGATCACGCTGGTTGCGTGGATAGGGGTGAGCCTGGCGCTCCTCCTGCCGCCGGACGGCCCGACCGTGCGTGTGGCGGCGATCCAACCGGCGGCCTCGCCCATCATCTCTGCCAATCAGGATAAAGCGACGCTCGTGGCGCAACTGCACGCGCGCATGGTCGAACAGACCCGCGAGGCGGCGGCGCAAGGCGCGCAGGTCATCGTTTGGCCGGAGGGTGGATTGCAGCACGATCCGCAGGTGCAAGACCCGCTCGGCCTGGCAACGCTGGCGCGCGAGACGGGAGCCTATCTCGTCATCGGCTACGTGGTGGATGTGACCGAGGACGTTTTCCGTAACGAAGCCACCGTTATTAGCCCGGAAGGAGTGTTCCTCGGCGTTTTCGGAAAGGACCATCCGGTGGTCTTCGGCGGCGAAACCAGCCCCACGCGCGGGACTTACCCGGTCTACGAGACGCCGTTGGGCGTACTGGGCACCATCATCTGCTACGACCTCGACTTCACCGATACGGCGCGCAAGCTGACGCGGCAGGGCGCGCAACTCATCGCCGTGCCCTCCAACGACTGGCCGGGCATCGCCCACAAGCACTACACCCACGTCGTCTTCCGCGCCCTCGAGAACCGCGCCGCGATGGTCAAGGCTGACGGCGGCTACGATTCGGCGGTCGTTGACCCGCGCGGGCGCGTGCTGGCGCTGGCCGTCCACCGTGAAGGCGGCGAGGCCACGCTGGTGGCCGACGTGCCGTTGAGCAGCGGGAACAGCCTTGCCGCGCGTCTGGGCGACTGGTTCGGCTGGCTCTGCCTGGCGGGTATGGCGTTCTTCACAGTGGGCGAGCGTTGGCTGGTCAAGGGGGTGACTCCATGAAGATGCTGTGTATGATTATCCTCGTTGTATTGTTATTGTTGTCCACCACCGTTCCTGTTGCTTCGATCTCTTCTCCGCCGCCGCGTTCCTTCGCCGAGATTGCGCGGGCGGCGACGGAGTGCGCACCGCTACCGCCGCCCCCGGCAGGGGATACCATCGTCCCAGTCTCGACCGAGTCGCAGTTGTGGAATGCCGTCAACGAGGCGCAACCGCACACGACGATTTTGCTGGCGGACGGGACGTACAATCTCGGCGCGAATGGGCATTACGTCTGGATCGACACACCCTACGTCACGCTCCGTTCGGCGAGTGGCAACCGCGAGGCCGTCATCCTCGATGACAACTACAACGACGACGCCTCAGAAATCGTCACCATCGCCGCATCCAATGTGACCGTGGCCGACATCACGATCAAGCGTGCTTTCACGCATCCCATCCACGTGGTCAGTACGGGGACGGCGGACACGCTGAATGCGCTGATCTACAATGTGCGTATCACGGATCCGGGAGAGCAGGCGATCAAGGTCAATCCTGCGAGCGCGGGCCATTATCCCGACAACGGCGTCATTGCCTGTTCGACCATCGAGCTGACCGATGACGGGCGTCCGCACGTCAGCGGTTGTTATACCGGCGGCATCGACATGCACCAGGCGCGGGATTGGGTGGTGCGCGACAATTGGATCGAGGGTTTCTGGTGCAACGCCGGCCTCTCCGAACACGGCATCCACTTCTGGCGCGGCTGCCGCGATCCCATTGTGGAGCGCAACGTGTTGCGCAACAACGCGCGTGGCGTCGGCTTCGGCATGGCGACGGGCGGGACGGCGCGCACCTACCCCGACGATCCCTGCCCCGATGCTAGCGGCTACATCGACCATTACGGCGGGATCATCCGCAACAACTTCATCTTCGCCAACCGCGCGGAACTGTTCGCGTCTGCGGACGGCTATGACAACGGCATCAGCCTGTGGAATGCCTGCGAGGTGAAGACCTACCACAACTCGGTGATCTCCACCCAACCGCCGTTCTCGTCCATCGAGTGGCGTTACTCCAACACCTCGGTGCATCTGGTGAACAACCTGGTCAGCCACAACCTGCGCGCCCGCGATGGCGCGACGGCGGACCAGGTCGGCAATCTGACGAACGCGCCGCTCACTTTGTTCGTGGACGGCTCCGGCGGCGATTTGCACCTACTGCCGACCGCTGCCGCCGCCATCGATCAAGGCGCGGCCCTATCCGCCGGGCTGTGCGACGACGACATCGACGGCGATGCCCGGCACATCGGCGCGGCGCGCGACGTCGGCGCGGACGAGTACGGCATCCCCGCGCCCGCCGCCGTGCGCGACCTGCGCGTGACGCAGGCCACGCTTTATGGCAGCGATCATCTCACGGTCACATTGCGCTGGACACCGCCCGCTGGTGTTGTGACTACGACGGTGCGGTATGCCGCGCTGCCCATCACCGCCGCGAACTGGGACGCCGCGCCGGATTTCGCTACAGGCGGCGTGCTCGACACGGCGACGAACACCATCTCCTACGACAGCGGCACGCGCTATTTCGCGGTCAAAACGCACAACGAGGGCGGCTGGTCGGCGCTTTCCAATCTGGCCTTTTGGCCGAGCTACGGCGTTTATTTGCCGTTGGTGTTGCGGCAGTAGGGGGATATTTTCGTGAATCTTGGTGAACGCTTCAAAACGATGTTCAGAAACTGGTTGGCCCCGCTGGTCAACTTGGAAACCACGCTGTTGCTCTTCGCCACCTTCATTTTCCACCACCATTACTTCGGCGCCGCGCATCCGGCGACAGACCTGCTCATCGAGTACGGCGCTCTGTGGGCGGTTTACATCTACGGCGCTGTCGTTTTGCTGGCGAGCCTGGTCAAAATCCCGGAGGATTGGCAACCCATCACGGAGTTTATGGTCTACCTCGGCAGCGCCTTAAT
>DAIUDK010000203.1:0-6568 GCA_036845725.1 Chloroflexota bacterium | reverse complement strand
CCGTGGCTGCTGGAACTGAGCAACGCCGAAATCCTGGAAGCGCAGATCGCCCGCATCCACCGCGACGTGGCGGATTTTGCCGGGCTGGTGGATATGTGGGACGTGCTCAACGAGGTCGTCATCATGCCCGTGTTCGACAAGTACGACAACGGCATCACGCGCATTTGCAAGGAACTGAGCCGCATCCCTATGGTGCGCACGATGTTCAACGCGGCGCGCGAGACCAATCCCGGCGCGATCTTGCTGCTCAACGACTTCGACGTCTCGTCCGCCTTCGACATCCTGGTGGAAGGCTGCCTGGAAGCCGGCATCAAGATCGACGTCATCGGCATCCAATCCCACATGCACCAGGGCTACTGGGGCGTCGAGAAGACCGAGTGGGTGCTGGCGAACTTCGAGCGCTTCGGCCTGCCGATCCACTTCACCGAGACCACGATCCTCTCCGGCGACATCATGCCCGCGCACATCGTCGATCTCAACGACTGGCAGGTGGACGAGTGGCCCTCCACCCCCGAAGGCGAAGCGCGCCAGACCGAGGAGATTGTTTCCTTCTACAAGACGCTGCTCGCCAATCCGCTCGTCGAAGGCATCACCTACTGGGGGATGACCGACGGCGGCTGGCTCAAAGCGCCCGGCGGCTTCCTGACGCGGGGCGGCTATCCCAAGCCCGCGTATCACGCCCTGCACGATCTCATCAAGGGCGAGTGGTGGCTCCCGCCGACGAAGATGATGACGGACGGCGAAGGGAAGGTCAAGGTGACGGGGTTCTTGGGCGAGTACGAGTTGACGTGCGCTGGCGCGACGGCGACGTTCAATCTGGAAACCAGCGGTGCAGTGGCGGCGAAGGTAACGTTGCCCAAGTAAGGCAGCTAAACCAGTGGGAACCTGGCTATCCGTCTTCGTTGCCCTGGGCGTCTACCTATTGACAGTGTTCGGACTGCGTTCCCTCGTCATCGGGAACGCAGTCTTCCTGGATAAGGGTCAATTCAAGCAGGCTTATCCAACGCGCAGGTGGCTGCTAATCCTGCATGAACTCCTTTGCCTGCCGGCCTTCTTCGCCGGACTGATCGGGGGGCCAATTCTGGCAATGATATGGTGTGAAGAAACACAAGTCTACTCCTGCGGTGCATGGTTGGCGGTGAGCTTGTGGAATCTCTTCAACGGGCTTTTTGAGCTGATCACCAGCATCCACCCCAGTTACGGGCTGCTGATCAAGCGCTACAGTTCCCAAGAATTCTTGCTGTCCGGGGAGGTCAGGAAACTGGGCGTGGTGCGGATTATGTTGAGCGTCATTATATGGATCGGAATATGGGCAGTGACGATACGATGACCACCTACATTCCCATCGGCGAATGCGAAATCTGCAACGCGCTCAACGAAGTCGAAACGTCCTTCACCAAATACGACTGGGAAGACATGGATCGCCTGCTACCACCGGCGGCGGGGCGGCTGGAATTCTTCGCGGCGTTCGAAGCCTACGATGCGGAGCGCCGTCACATCAAACGCTGTCCCGTGTGCGGCATCTTCTACGAATACTGGCTGACCTACGACTACTACATCAACGGTAGCGAGGATGAAGAGGAACTGACCCGCCTGACGCCCGCGCAGGCCAAGCACTTTATGGACGAAGCCACCTACGAGGCGCTGATGCAACAGGCTCGCGCAGGCCTGACGGACGCGCAGCCATTGACGCGTCGTTACGCCGCCAAGTGCCTGGTTTCTCATCACATGGAGCGCCAGGAGATGCCGCTCGCCGGGGAGTACTTGGCGCATCCCGACCCAGAAGTGGTCAAGGGCGCGCTGTTCTTCCTGCGCAAACTTGCCAATGACGGCGACAGGCGGCCGGAAATCGCTTCCATCAAGACAACGGTAGAAGCACTGGTGCAGCACGCCGATCCCGACATCAGCGGCGGTGCGCAAAGCGTTCTCCGCTGCATCAAAATCTACGAAGAATATCGTTAATTCTATAGGACACGGATTACACGGATTTTGCGGATATAAACAGAGAAAATCCGTGTAATCCGTAGCATCCGTGTACAAAATTCTCGCACTGGAGCCAACAATGACCCAATCACTCGATGTTTACGTTTACGGTATGACCGTCCTTTCGACCATCCACCGCCTGAAAGGCCCCTTCCCGCAGGCCGACACCTACCAGGAAATCACGCAGACCACCGTGATGCCCGGCGGGGAAGGCGGCAACGCGGCGATCCTCCTGAGCCACTGGGGGCTGAAGACGCAGCTCGACGGCTGTATGTTCAGCGAGGCGACCGCCAAGCCCTTGCTGGCGTACTTCGACCGCTACGGCGTGGACTGCTCCCTGCTGCCCACACCCCCCGATTTCACCGGCTGGCGCGACATCGTCTTCTGCGACGGCGACAGCCGCACGGTCTTCGGCTGGTTCCAGCAGCACTTTTCCAGCGAGCGGCACTGGTGGACGGAGCCGTGCGAAGCCTCCATCGCGGCGGCGCGCTGTGTGGCGCTCGATCCGTTCTTCGGCGCGACCTCGCAGCGTGTGGCGGAGCTGTGCGTGCAGCACGGTACAGATTACGTGACGCTGGACGCCCGCTGGGACGACCCGCTCGCGCAGAACGCCAGGGCCATCGCCTGCTCGAAGGAATTCCTCGAAAGCGTCTATCCCGGCGCGGATTACGGCGACCTACTGGAACAGTACCGCCGCGCGTGCCGGGGGCTAGTCATCTTCACCTTTGGCAGCAAAGAGATGTTGTACGTCGCCCCGGATATGGCGCGCCCCGCCATCCTGCCCACCTACCCCGTGACCGTGCAGGACACCCTCGCCGCCGGCGACACCTTCCGCGCGGGCGTCGTTTACGGCGTAGTCAAGGAGATGCCCGCCGAAGCCACCGTCCGCTTCGCCGCCGCTGCCGCCGCCGTTTCCTGCACCCGCTTCCCCTCCATTCTGGAGCCACCGAGCCTGGATGAGATCGCGGCGTTGATGAATACGTAGATCAACACTGACATAGCAGCGATACAAAAAATGAAAATCTCGGCTAAAATAGGGCCGTCAAGGAAACATCACAAAAACCAGGAGGACTCATGACTAAGAACCTTTTTCTCGGCATCGACATTTCAACCACAGGCGCGAAGGCCCTGCTCATGGACGCGACCGGCGCCGTCGTGACGACTGCCACAACCGCCCTGCCGCTCTCCACGCCCAAGCCGCTCTGGTCCGAGCAGGACCCGCACGACTGGTGGAACGGCATCGTGGCGAGCATCCGGCAGGCGTTGGCGCAGGCCGGCGCCACCGGCGACGACGTGACCGCCATCGGCCTCACCGGGCAGATGCACGGCCTGACGCTGCTCGACAAAAACGGCGACGTGCTGCGCCCCGCGATCCTCTGGAACGACCAGCGCACCGGCGCGCAGTGCGACGAAATCCGCGCGCGCGTGGGCAAAGCGCGCTTCATCCAGATCACCGGAAACGACGCGCTCACCGGCTTCACCGCGCCCAAGATTCTGTGGGTGCGTGAAAATGAGCCGGAGGTTTATGCCAAAGGCGCGCACGTCCTGCTGCCCAAGGACTATGTCCGCTACAAGCTCACCGGCGACTACGCCACCGACAAGGCCGGCGCGGCGGGCACGATTCTGTTCGACGTCAAAGCCCGCGATTGGTCGCCTGAAGTGTTGGAGAAGCTGGACATCCCCGCTGAATGGATGCCCAAGACGCACGAGGGCCCGGAAGTGACCGGTGTGATCAGCGCGGAAGCGGCGGCCCTGACCGGCCTGAAAGCCGGTACGCCCGTGGTGGGTGGCGGCGGCGACCAGGCGGCGGGCGCGGTGGGCGTCGGCGCGGTCGAGTCGGGCATCGTGGGACTGGTGCTCGGCACGTCGGGCGTGGTGTTTGCGTCCACGGACGCGCCCTACATCGAGAAGGACGGGCTGCTGCACGCCTTCTGTCACGCCGTCCCCGGCGCGTGGCACCTCATGGGCGTGATGCTCTCGGCGGCGGGCAGCCTGCAATGGCACCGCGACACGCTCGCCCCCGGTGTCGGCTTCGATGACCTGTTAGCCCCGGCGGCGGACGTCCCGGCGGGCGCGGAAGGCCTCTTCTTCCTGCCGTACCTCACCGGCGAGCGCACCCCCTACCCCGATCCGCTGGCGCGCGCGGGCTTCATCGGCCTGACGCTGCGCCACGCGCTCCCGCATCTGACGCGCGCCGTGCTCGAAGGCGTCGCGTTTGGCCTGCGCGACAGCATGGAACTGGTGAAGGGCGCGGGCCTGGGCGCGATCAAGCAGATTCGCGTCTCCGGCGGCGGAGCGAAGAGTCCGCTCTGGCGGCAGATTCTGGCGGACGTCATCGGCAGCGAGCTGGTGACGGTGAACACGACCGAGGGCGGCGCGTTCGGCGCGGCGCTGCTGGCGGCGGTCGGCGCGGGCGTGTGGAAAACCGTGCCGGAGGCCTGCCGGGCGACGATCAAGGTGGTGAGCGCCACCTCGCCACAGCCGGCGCAGGTGAAGGTCTACAACGATTTGTACCCGCTCTACCGTGGCCTGTATCCCGCGCTCAAGCCGACGTTCGACGCGGTGGGGTAGGAGAATCCACCACGAATCTCGCCAATCAACGCGAATCTTTCAAGCGTTCACACATTTTGAATCTGGGATGTTCTGAGTGAGATATGATGAAAAAAGCGATTGTGTTACTACTCCCACTCCTTGTTCTGGGCGTCCTGTTGGTTTCATGCGACGCCATACCTTCCGGGTCCAATGAGACCATCACCCCAGAAGCAACGGCTACCACTGAACCCGGCCCCCCACAAGAGGAAAAGACGGCTACGGCGACAAGTACAGCGACCGTGACGCCGGAGCCAACGGCAACCCCGCAACATTCGACCGAAACTGGAGAAACTATGCAAGCAGCAGAAGAAATCACCGCGACATTCGATCCGAATTTCTACATTTACCTGTGTTTTGGACAGTCGAACATGGAAGGCGCCGCCGCCCCGGAGCCGCAAGACCGGACGGTGGATCCTCGCTTTCAGGTCTTGCAGTCGATGAATTGTCCCAATCTCAGAAAAAACAAGAATACCTGGTATACGGCTGTGCCGCCGCTCACCCAATGTTGGTCGGGGCTTTCGCCTGCTGATTATTTTGGCCGGACGATGGTGGCAAACCTGCCCAATACCATCACTGTCGGGGTGATTAACGTGGCGGTGGGCGGGTGCGACATCCGGTTATTCGATAAGGACTTGTATCAGGAGTATGACTCCACCTATGAAGAGGATTGGTTTGTCACTAAAATCAAGACTTATGGTGGAAATCCCTATCAATATCTTATCGACCTGGCGAAACTGGCGCAACAACGCGGCGTCATCAAGGGCATTCTGCTGCACCAGGGCGAAACCAACACCGGCGACCGCCAATGGCCCGCCTACGTCCAAAAGATTTATAACGACATGCTGACCGACCTCGCGCTCGACGCGGAGTCCGTGCCCTTGTTAGCCGGAGAAGTCGTGGGGACGGACCAGGGCGGGTGCTGCGCCGCTATGAATCCCATCATCGCCAGGTTGCCGGAAACGATTCCGACGGCGCACGTGATCTCTTCGCAGGGGTGTACGGCCCAAGACGAGGCGCACTTCGACGCGGCAGGCATCCGAGAACTGGGCAGGCGATATGCCGAGACCATGTTATCGTTGATGGGCTACGAAATCAGCGCGCCAGAAGGCACCGCGACTGGGTTTCAAACGCTGGATTACCTCTACAGCATTTCGGGTAAAAAGACACTCGCCGGGCAGCACAACCGCGAGCCTAACGCCCAACCGGCGCTGTGGACGGAGTATATCAAAGAAACCACCGGGCAATATCCCGCCCTATGGAGCGGTGATTTCTTGTTCCAACAAGAGAATATCGACAATCGCTGGACGATGATCTATGAAGCCGAAAGACAATGGAAGAACGGCGCTGTCGTCAACTTGATGTGGCACGCCTGCCCGCCGGACGAGGAGGAGCCTTGTGATTGGGATCCGGGTGTGCTCAACGCCCCGTTGGACGACGAGCAGTGGGAGGCGTTGCTGACCGAGGGGACCGACCTCAACGCGCGCTGGAAAACCAGGATGGATGACATAGCCGTTTACCTCCAGTATCTGGAAGACAACGGCGTCGAAGTCCTGTTCAGGCCCTTGCACGAAATGAACCAGGGGAAATTCTGGTGGGGCGGCAGACCGGGGCCTGACGGTACGGCCAAACTCTACCGCTACGTTCACGATTATTTCACGCAGGTCAAGGGCCTGTCCAACCTGATTTGGGTCTGGGATATGCAGGACTTGAGCCGGGATTTCGAGGACTACAACCCCGGGGATGACTATTGGGACGTGTTTGCTTTTGACATCTATGATCAGGGCTTCACTTCATCCTGGTACATGGACATCCGGTCGCTTGTCGGCGACAAGCCGATGGCGATTGGCGAGTGCTCCAAATTGCCCAGCTCCGCCGTTTTAGCCTCTCAGCCCAAATGGGTCTTCTTCATGCCCTGGGCCGAACTGGTGAAAGAGGCCAATACCACGGAAGCCATCCAAACGCTGTATCATAACCCGCGCGTCATCACCCTGGA
>DAIUDK010000202.1:0-6573 GCA_036845725.1 Chloroflexota bacterium | reverse complement strand
CCCGGATTATTGATAAGATACGAAAAGTTTAAAGAAACTTAATTTACGATGTACTTATGTTGCGAAGCACGGATTTTGGCAAAGCCGCTGCTTACATCGGAATTGTTAACTCCATATTTGCCCTGGGGATCATCATCCCGGTATTTGTAATCGCGGCAATCTGTGGGCTTGGCGCCACGATAGTCGGAACAATTTGGTTTGTTTTGCTTGCGCGTGATTTCTTTCGACTGGGAAAGAATAATCGAGGAGCTTGATATGAATATGGAATCATCTAAAGAGATAAAGGGCGTTGCAAACCCCTTCGAGCAGGGTACTTACAAAGGAGAGACATCATGTCAGCATTAAAAAAGAATCAGAACATAAATACTGGGAGCACGGACTCGCGCTGGATTGACCTCTACAAAGTCGGCGCGATAATCTGCATGATTTTTCCGGTAACGATCATACTCGCCGTCGTTGCTTACTTCATCTGGCCGTATACGCCCGGCGTTATGTCCGTCGCCGATATCTTCGCCAGCTTGCAAAGCGACCTGCTGGGAGGGCTGGTATCTCTTGACCTGTTAATGGTCCTGCTCATGCCGGTTGCGGCGCTGATTACGCTGGCGATGTATGTCGCGCTCAAAGATGTGAATGAGTCGTATGCCCTCATCGCTCTGGTTTTGGGTCTGATGGGCTACACGATCATCTTCGCTGCCAGGCCGCTGGCCGAAATGACCTATCTCAGCGACCAATACACCGCAGCCACAAGCGAAATTGCCCAAAATCGCTATCTAGCAGCCGGAGAGGCTCTACACGCGCTCTTTAATGGGACGGCTTGGATGGCGTCTCTGGTTCTGGCAGGCATCTCTGGCGTCATCAGCGCCCTGCTTATGTTGCGGAGCAAAGCCTTTGCCAGGGCAACGGCTTATGTCGGGCTGGTCGTATCGGTAGGCGGGCTGGGGTTCTTCATCCCTGCGATAGGGGCGCTTCTATCGCTTGCGGCTACCATAGGCGGGGTGGTCTGGTATGGCTTGATGGGCCGAGATTTTTACCGTTTGGGATGGGGATTATCGAAAAATTGAGCCTCTATCCGAGAATGATGCTGGCGAGCGTTTCGGGTGCGTCAACGGCGAGTTCTCGGATAGGTTCTAAAGGAGCAATACAGCAATGCCAACAATAGAGAATTCGGTATCTGGTAAAAAGTTCACGCGCAGACGTTTTCTGCGAATCGGCTGCCTTTCGACGGCGGCCGTGGGGATGGCCCTTTGCGGTATCACGGCAGTGGCGCCCGATCCGCCTCCCGTTGTCCTTTCATCTGCAACCTTTGGAGAGAAGACGATGAACAAACGTATTCTGATCGCTTATGCTACCTATGCTGGCTCCACTCAAGAA
Source organism: Chloroflexota bacterium (assembly GCA_036845725.1). GTDB lineage: Bacteria > Chloroflexota > Anaerolineae > B4-G1 > SLSP01 > DSWT01. The sequence goes on along the minus strand of DAIUDK010000202.1, from coordinate 5,202 downwards.
GTCGCCGTTGACATCGGCAAGACGCTGGGCGAGCGCGGTTTCGCAGTAGACGTCATCCCGGTTTTGGAAAAGCCGCCAGTGGATGCGTACGACTATGTGCTCATCGGCAGCGCGGTCCACGGGAGCAAATGGTTGGCTGAAGCCCTGGAATTTGTCGAGGCCAACCAGGCGGATCTCAGCCGTGTGCCGGTGGCGCTCTTCAGCGTGTGCCTGTCCGGTCTGGCCAAGGATGAAGCGCAGTTGGCGTCCGCGCGTGACACCATCTATGGCCCGGTGCGCGCCTTCGTCACCCCTGTGACCGAGGTTCTCTTCGCTGGTAGAATCAACCGGCGTGGCGTCGCCTTGGGTCTCCCCGGTTGGCTCGCGCGCTTCTTCCCCACCTTGGATTTCCGCAATTGGAATAAAATCCGCAGTTGGGCGCAGACTATTTTCGCCTCAGAAGCGGCTTTGTGAAACCGGCCTGATCTATGCTGTTTACCTCCTATCGCGTTGTTGTTGGATAGGGATTTCGAGTTGTAAAGGAGAGTAATGATTCCACCTGGAAGGACTGAAATCTACTATTTTTCCGGCACCGGGAATTCTTTACACGTCGCACGGGAACTGCAAAAACGGCTTCCGGAAGCCGACCTCGTGCCCATCGTGCGTGTGCTGCGTGAGGTGTCGCCCAAAACGACGGCGAACACTGTGGGCTTTGTCTTTCCCAACTTTTGCTTGACGTCGCCGATTCCTCTTCATGATTTCTTGGAGAAGGTTGACGTTGCTTCTGCCCGGTATGTCTTTGCGTTATGTACGCGCGGCGGCACACCCTCGGACGCTTTCGACTACATCAACGCGTTGTTAAAGCGACAAGGCCGGCGGCTGGACGCGCAACTCAACATCACCATGCCCTGGAATCACCCGCTTGGCAAAGAGAATCTGCCCGCGCTGGCGACAGAGGAGCGCATGACGTTTCTGGAAGCGGAAATGCAGCGCAAGCTGGACACTTTTAGCCAACATATCCTCGCGCATGAAGCTTATCTGGCAGAGGACACAGATGCGGATTACGTCATCCCGCAATGGGCAAAGGCGATGTCTTTATGGATCCCCAAGTCCCTCAACTATGAATTGCACCGCTATATGTACCAGGATATGGTGCGCTTCTACAGCAATGAGAAATGTACCGGCTGCGGCATTTGTGAGAAGGTCTGCCTCAGCCAAAAAATACAGATCGTCAACCAGAAATCGGTGTGGCAGGAAACGGTCAAATGCTATGGGTGTATGGCTTGCATCAACTACTGCCCACAGCACGCTATACAAATCCGCTCCAGGTTTCCGGTACACTCGTCCACCCCGCTTACCGCGCGGTATCATCATCCGGCTATCACATACAAAGACATTGCCGGACAACGTTAAATTAGGAGACACATCATGCCGCCATCTGCAAAAACCGGGTATTTCCGCAACGGCTTGCCTTACAAACGTTCAGGCCACGGCCCGCGTCCCTTGCTCATCTTCCAGGGGCTGACATTCGAACATAAGCCGCAAGGCATAATGCTTACGATGTACAAATTCCTGGAAAACGACTACACGCTCTACGGCGTGCTCCGTAAGCCGCAGCCGCCGCAAGGGTACACGCTGGGCGACATGGCGAACGATTGCGCCGTGATGATCCGGGAGGAATTCGGCGGGCCGGTAGATGTGCTCGGTATCTCGACCGGTGGCTCTGTCGCCCTGCACTTTGCCGCCGATCACCCCGAGCTGGTGCGGCGACTGGTCATCCATTCGAGCGCGCATACGTTGAACGATACGGCGAAACAATTGCAAGTGGACGTAGCCCGTCTGGCGCAGCAAGGTCGCTGGAGGCAAGCCTGGGCCATATTGGTAGGCACAATTTATCCGCAGGCGGGCCTCGGAAAATGGCTTTCCCGACCGCTCGTCTGGCTGAGCGCGGGGCTGCTGTCGTTGAGCGCCCCCAAAGACCCCACCGATTTGGTCGTCACCGTGGAGGCCGAAGATAAGCTTGCTTTCCAGGATCGCCTGGCCGAGATTACCGCGCCCACGCTGGTGACCGGCGGCGTGGACGACTTTTTCTACAGCCCCACTTTATTCCGCGAGACGGCGGCCGGCATCCCCAACGCCAAACTCTGCCTCTATGAGAAGATGGGCCACCCTGCGGGCGGCAAGCAATTTCGCCGGGATGTTCTCGCGTTTTTGCGGGATGAATCTATAATAAGTAGGTCGCACGCTTCCATGGGGGGAAAATGACACGAGGAGTATAAGCTATGAGTGAAACCTTTGAACTCATCACGGTGAACGCCGATAACCTGGACAAGCTAGGCTTTTTCTGCTACATGAGCAAACGCAAAACGCCAGGTTATCGCCAAAAGCACGATTGGATGGCGGCGCGCCTCGCTGAAGGGCTGAAGATCCACATGATCCACGAAATCGGCGGGCGGACCGTGGCCTTTATCGAATACATTCCCGGCGAATGCGCCTGGCGAGCCGTCCACGCGCCCGATTACCTGCTCATCCATTGCCTGTGGGTGGTGGGCAAGGGCAAGGGGAAGGGGTACGGCGCGCATCTCATCCAGACTTGTCTGGACGACGCGCGCGCCCAGGGCAAGCACGGCGTCGTGACGGTCGCCACTGACCGGGTGTGGATGGCGAAAAAGGACATCTTCCTCAAACACGGTTTTGTGGAAGTGGATCAGGCCCCGCCCTCGTTTCACCTGCTGGCCTACCGCTTCGATGATAGCACCCCACTCCCGGCCTTCCCCACCGATTGGGAGGCGCGCCAGGCCCGCTTCGGCGCGGGGCTGACCGTCATCCGCGCGCCGCAATGTCCCTACATTGAAGACGCCGTGAATGGCGTGCTACAGAGCGCGGCGGAGCACAACATCCCCGCCAAAGTCGTGGAACTGCGCTCGGCGCAAGAAGTCCAGGCGTTATCGCCCAGCCCCTACGGCGTGTTCGGCGTCGTGCTCGATGGCAAGTTGCTCACCTACCACTACCTGCTGCCCAAAGAGTTCGAGAAATTGCTCCACTGACGCTAGACCGTGTCACCAACGGCAGATAGAGGCGCGCCCCACCGACGAGCAGCCGGACGTTGGCCGTCTGTGTGAACCCGCCGCCCGCGCCGGTCACCGTGATCATATAGCCCAGGCCGAGTTCGAAGGTGCCGGTGTGCGTATCCGTAACCGTGAGCGTCGCAGTTTCCCCTGCCGCAAGCACTGTTGGGGCAAGCGTCACCGTCAGCTCAGGCGCGGGACTGGCGACGCTCAACGTGACCGTGTGCGGTAGATCGGGAGGGTACAGGCTGATGGTGTACCGCGCCGTTCCGCCGGGATTGATGGATTGAGCGGAAGGCTGCGCCAGCAGCGCAAAGCCGGCTTCGTACCGTCCGATGTCATACGCCGTGCCCCAGTGTGGATCCGTCACGCCGAAAGCGGTCAGCAGCGCCGTAAGCGAGGCCGGGAGCATCGTCGTCCCCCGGTCAATGGCGCTGCTGCTGTCAGCGGTGAGGTGGAAATCCGGCCAGGAGCCGTCGAACATCGCGCGCTCGGTGACGTCGTAATCCAGGAAGGCCGGATCGCCTTCCTGGCCGTGATCTTCCCACGGCGTGTTGGCCCGCACCTCGTCCAATGTCTGGTACGGGTCCCAAGAACCATCCTCACGGATCACCATTGGCCCGTCGTGCCACATCTCGCCCCAGCCGTTGGCGTGATACAGGTTGTAGTCGATGGTCATGTTCTGCGTCCGCCCCGTGGCATAGCCGGCCGTCATCCCAAAAGCTTCGTTATTCACAACGATGTTGTTGATCACCCGTGTGTCCACGCTGCCGTGAGTGTCGTAGCCCGATCCGAGCGCAAAGCCGTAAAGCGAGTTGGCGGCGACGTTGTTGACGTAGATCATCGGCCCGTCGCGCCACACGCCGGAGAACATATAGCCGTTGTAGGCGTTGTTGTAGGCTATGTTGCGGTAGGCGTGGATGCCGCTGGCGTGATCCACGTACAGGCCAAACGCGCCCATGCCACGCACCTGGCTGGTTTCGCTGTCCGTCCAGCGCCCCCGCTTTTCGGAGACGTAGGTCCAGCCGACGCTATCCCGGAAGATGTTGCCGGTGATGAGCACGTTGCGGAAGACGTGATTGTCGGGCGGACTGCCCCAGAACTTCAGGCCGCCGCAATCCGTGGTCAACTGGCAGGCCCGCTCGAAGATGTTGTCCGCGATGAGAATGTCGCCGGTCTTGATTTCCTCCGGGGAAAAGCCATACGTCTTGTCGGACTGGATGACCGACCGGGAGAACTGGACGCCGTTGTGCGCCACGTGATGGACGTGATTGCCTTCGAAACGCAGCTTGTTGACGAAGCTGAACGAAGCCCCGACTGCGTTGTCACCGTCGGTGCGGAAGCCCAGGTGGTGCATCTCGTTGTTGCGGATGATGGTGTTGACGATCCCGGAGCGCGTGAAGGAATCGGCGGCGGCGCTGTTCTCCCACCAGTCGATCAGCCGGATGGCGAACGTGTCCATGTAGGCGATTTCCGAATCCTCCAGCGTGAAGCCATCGATAATATTGCCCGGCGGCGCGGTGGCACGCACCGACTGCTCGATGTACAGGCCCCAATTGGCGTAGCGCAGTGTGGCGTTGCGGACGATGTCATTGTAGGCTTTGTGCGTCTCCCAGTTCGCCAGATAGATCGCGCTTCCGTTGAGCAATTCGACCGTCAGGCCATCCAGGATGGTGTAGGAGCGGTCGCGCAGGCTGAAGCCGTTGGTGCGGCGCGATACCTCGATGTCCAGGGTTGCGGGATTGGCGGAGGTGGTTGGCCATAGGTAGAGCCGCTTGGTGGCCGTGTCGTACCACCATTCGCCGGGCGTGTCGAGCAGATAGGGCTTGTTCTCGACGTAATACTTGCTCCCCCAACCCAGGCCGGGATTGCCGGAGCCGCCGTCGTGCTCGCAGACCTTATCCACGGTGATGCGGCTCGCGCCGACGTCGTGCGCGGTGATCGCGCGCCGATAGACGTAGTGGCCCTGGAGCGTATCGATGGCGACGAGTGTGCCGTCGGTCAGATCGCCCAACGTGGTCAGATTGCCGACCTCGATGCCGGATGGCTCGCTGTCGTTTGTGCGGTCGGTGAGTTGCGTCATCGAGCGCTGCGGTAAATCACAGTTATGATCGTCGTTGGTGACCGGGTCGCAGGCGGCGGGCGCGGAACCGCC
>DAIUDK010000201.1:0-6691 GCA_036845725.1 Chloroflexota bacterium | reverse complement strand
TCGCCGTGGTGGAGAGGAACACGGCGCTGATAAGGGCAATCGTGTACCCGCGCGTCAGGCGCGCACGCGCTCGTTCGGATTCCGTCATCGTCATTGTCGCCACACCGAATGCAGCGCGTGGATTGCCAACGAGCGCGCTATAGCCGGCCCATCCTTCACACAAAGGCACAATGTCAGATCATCATCGGGTGGGATCACGCCAAACGACAGGGCAACCAAACCGTTGGCACCTAAGATTTCGAGCGAGGCGCGATCCACCAGGAAACGCAGGTGTAGCACGCTGTTTACCAGCGGCATTGAGATTGTGCGCCCTTCACACGTCAATGTCGCGGCAGACACATCGTAGCTGACAGGGATGCCGCGAATCGTGAAGCTGATCGTAGTCGCCGCGCCAGGTTCGATGTCAGCGTGGATGTCGAACAGATCGCCTGTGATGCCGCTCAGCATGTTCTCGCCAGGGGTAAGCGTCACATCTTGCCAACGATGCGTCCGCCGGTACAGATTCTCGATCTCCCGCACCGGCCAACTGTGCAGACGGACGCCCTCCGGTGTCGCCCGTAACGTCAACTCGCAGGGAAACGCCATCATCTGGTTGAAAGGCATCCCCTGCAGATTGCCACGCAGCCAGGCGATTTGGATGCGCCGCTCGTCCGGCGTGTCGCTCCACGTCTGCGCGGCGTAGCTGTTGCCACCTTGGGCGTAGCACAGCACATCGGTTTCCGGCGTGAAGGTCTCACCGTCGAAGCTGCCGAGGACGTAATTGCCGTTCGCCCCCCAGAACACCCAGCGCGTATTCGCCGAGTCATCGTCCACGGGCAATTCGAAGAAGTCAGGGCACTCGGTCGCGTCGCCGATGTGGACATCGCACAGCTTGCGCCACGTCTTGAGGTCGGGCGAACCAAACAGCGCGTAATCGTTGCCGATGCGGACATCGGACTCCACCAGATAGAGCGCCATCACCCACTGCTGGCTCGGCGCGTGCCAGATCACCTTCGGATCGCGGTTGTGCCCGGCGACGTGGCCGAGCACTGGATTACCAGCGTACTTCACCCACGTCTCGCCGCCATCGGTGCTGTAGGCAAGGCATTGCGTGTACGGCTCGCCAGCGGCGGTGTAGATCAAGACCAGTGGCGGATCGTCGCCATCCTGGAAGCCGGACGTGTTCTGCCAGTCCACCACAGCGGAGCCAGAGAACATCGTCCCCAGATGATCGGGGTAGAGCGCGTCGCCCAATTCCTCCCAATGCAGCAGATCGCGGCTGACGGCGTGCCCCCAGTGCATATTGCCCCATCCCCACCCGTAAGGGTTATGCTGGTAGAAGAGGTGGTAGACGCCGTCGTAAAACACCAGGCCGTTCGGATCGTTGAGCCAGCCGCGCCGCGAGGAGAAGTGGAATTGCAGGCGGTACATCTCGTGGTAGAGGTCATCCATCTCCACCGGCGTCTCGCTCTGGACGAGCGCCGCCAAAGCATCGTCAGCCACGCCATCCACGGCTGTCGTCAGTCGCGTCCCCTGGAACGGCGCGAGGTCCGCGTAGACCCAGAAATCCGGTTCGCCCTCGGCTAATTCGATGTCGAAGCGGTACACTTCTTCGCCATCCACCACAAAGCGCACCACGCGCTTCTCCGCGCCGTTCCGCACCGGCAGGTTGAGATACCGGTGTTCAACGAGAAATGTTTTCTCTGCCATTGTTCATCCTCTCTGGATAAAATCGCTCGTTAGTTTTTCGGGAGTAGAAATCGCATTGTACACCATGACGGCGTTACAACAAAACCAATGCAAATTCGGACTTAAACTGATCGCTGATAGCTGATCGCTAAACGCTGTTCTCTCTTTGACGATCCCCCCATTCCTGCTACAATCGGCCTTATGAATGAATACCCGCGAGTCATCCTGGCCCCGCAGCGCGATGTGTCGGTGCGGCGGCGACATCCCTGGTTGTTCTCCGGGGCGATCAAGCGTGTCGAGGGCGCGCCCAAGCCCGGCACGCTGGTCGCCGTCCACAGCTTCGAGGGGACATTCCTCGCTTGGGGACACTACAGCGCCGCCTCGCAGATTCGCGCGCGGCTGTTTGCGTGGAATGAACGGGATGCGCCGGAGACGGCGGAGTTCTGGCGCGGGCGGCTGGAACGGGCCATCGCGGCGCGACAGCCATTGTTCGCCGACGGGGACACCACCGCCTACCGCCTCGTCAATGCCGAATCGGACGGTATCCCCGGATTGGTTGTGGACCGCTACGGCGATGTAATTGTTGTGCAATACCTCTCCGCCGGAGCGGACGCGCGGCGCGAGTTGTTCAACGAGCTATTGGTGCAATTGCTACATCCCACCACCCTCTACGAGCGCAGCGACGTGGATGTGCGCGAGAAAGAGCACCTGGAACCGCGCGAGGGTGTGCGGTACGGGGAAGAACCGCCAGAGGTCGTCGAGATTGTCGAAAACGGCCTGCGCTTTGGGGTGGATGTACGCCACGGGCACAAAACCGGCTTCTACCTGGATCAACGCGACAACCGCGCTTTGCTGCGCGCCGCTGTGGCGCAACGTGACGTGCCGACGGTGCTCAATGTCTTCGCGTATACCGGCGGGTTCGCCGTTTACGCACTGGCGGGCGGGGCATCGGCTGTAACCAACGTGGATACATCGGCGGAGGCGCTGCGCGTAGGGCGGGAGAATCTGGCGTGCAATGGCTTCGTGGAGGCCAACGTAGAGGACATCGAGGGCGACGCCTTCACCGTACTCCGGGAATTGCATAGCCAAAAGCGTACCTTCGACATCGTGATCCTCGATCCACCCAAGTTCGCGTTCACCCAGGGCGACGTGAAACGCGCCGCGCGTGGTTACAAGGACATCAATATGCAGGCGCTGCGGCTGCTGAATCCCGGCGGCGTGCTTTTTACGTTTTCGTGCTCCGGGGCGATTTCCGCCGATCTGTTCCAGAAGATCGCCTTCGGCGCGGCGCTGGACGTGAAAAGTGATGTACAAATCGTCGGGCAGATGACGCAAAGCAGCGATCACCCGGTCGCGCTGACGTTCCCGGAAGGGGAGTACCTGAAAGGGCTGATCTGTCGTGTCGTCCGGTAATTCTCAACGGATTGAACGGATTTAGACGGAAAAACACTGGAGTATTGACTTTGGACGTTCGACATCGGACTAAACGCACAAGGTTTGTGTTTCTGGGTGTCCTTTGCGCGCTGCTGGCGCTCGGTGGGACGTCATTGCGTGCCCAAGCGCCGGATGAGACACTCACGCTGGAGGTTATTCCGGCGTGGGAGGGCTACGTGCGTCACAGTTGGTGGACGGAGGCACGCGTCACACTGCGCAACGAGGACGCGGATTGGCGCGGCGATCTCATCATCCACGATGAGCAGAATCAGGTGACGTACCGCCAAGCGGTCGAATTACCGTCCCATTCGTACAAGCAGTACCGGCTGCCCCTCTTCGTCGGCAACAACGCCACGCCGAGTATTGGCTTGCACGATACCAGTGAGATTGTCCAACAGGAAAAGCGCGTCTCCATCCGCGGAATTGACAAAACAGGCCGCATTATCGCCCTGGCGGACACAAGAGAAGCGGTCGTGCACGGACAGCTTGCCGAGCTAGATGCACTCATTTGGCTACCGGACCTTGCTGGCTTGCCCGAAACGCCAATGGCCTGGGACGTGATCGACGTACTGCTGCTTAACGGCATTCCTACCGCCGACCTGACATCTGCACAACAGGAGGCGTTGCTGGCCTGGGTTGCGGCAGGCGGACACCTTATCGTGGGCGGCGGACCGGCGCTCCAGCAAACGCTGGCTCACCTGCCGGCGGCTCTGCGCATCGCTGAACCGGGCAGCGTACGCCAGTTCGAGTCCGTCGTCCTGAAAGGGACAACGCTCTACGACGTGGCAACGATGCCGTTGACGCCAAATGCAGGTGTGACACCATTGGCAACGGCAAATGGGCACATCGTCGCGGCGCAGCAACCCGTCGGCAAAGGTATTGTAGACATCGTCGGATGGGATATGGGCCACGCCGCTAGCGATACCTGGCTGCCGAAGCTGTGGGCCGGCGACCCACTTCCCGCAGTGAGCGCGATAAGCAGCGACCAGGCGGCCACGCAGGGACTTTCGTCCGCCAGCACCAACGTCTACACGCTGTTCAGAATTCCCTTCACGATTATACCCAAATTCTGGCCCTGGCTGTTGCTCTTCCCGCTGTACATCTTTTTGATGGGACCAGGAACCCTGCTGCTGGTACGACATCTCAAACGGCCTGTTCTGGCATGGGTCTTCATCCCGGCGTGGATCTTTGGCGCCATTGTCATCCTGGCGTTTGGCCTCAGCAGTACCTTTTCGCAAACCTTTCCGTTGGTGCATGAAGTGGCGATGGTCTTTACGCCCGACCCGGCACTTCCAGCACGGGTCGTGCAAGGTACAGCGGTCTACGCGCCCCGCATCCGCCGTCTGACGTGGACCGCGGACGGCATTTCCCGCCCGCTCTCCGGAAGCTATCGCATGGATACCTGGTACAGCACGGGCGACCCGTTCCCGGTCGATGCGCGCTTTACAGATGCCGGCACAATACTCCAAACCCGCAATCCACTCGGCGTCATCACGTGGGGCACAGAGGGGTTATACGACAGCCCCGATATCGCGACAAACCTGAAACTCACATCACAGGAGGGCAGCGCAGAACAAAGTCCTGGCGCACTCTATCTTACCGGGGAGATATGGAGCGAGACCGCCCTGCGCAACGTGTCGCTGATGATGGGCAATACCTCATATGGCATCACCCTCACCGAAAGTATCACCCGGGGCACAGCGGTGGTCGTGTCCAGGCCGATGACCGCCACATATCCGATATACGGCTACTCGGGCTACGCGGATAGCTTCTGCGGCGTGATGAACAGCTCCCCCTCATATTCAGTATATCCATCAATGCCCACAATCTACAACACGCCTCCGGCAACGATGTGTTACCTGACCGGTATTATGGATGGCGTTCCGTTTCCGGCGCAAGAACTGGGCGGCATTCAGCATCAGGAAAGCTGCATAGTTTACACAATCCCATGTCCAACACAACCGACAGGCAAGATCACGGTCGTGTTGGACGCGGTAACAGAGAAAAGCGAGAATGGTTGGATTGATACCCAGACTGACATCTTCTACGCTTATGCGCCCAGTATGAACGTGCACTTCATACTGCCGGTCTATATGCAAATTCGGGATGTCGAAGCCCTGACCTTGACCCTGCTCCCTGCTCCCGAAGTCGGCACGAGCAATCTGCTGGCAACGATCAGCGAAATTTCTTTGTGGAATTGGGACAAGGAAACGTGGATCGATTACCCAATTTCCGAGTCGGAGCAACTAACGCCCCTTGTCTTGACAGGCGACACCGCCCGGCAAGCCTATGACGCGCAACAAGGTGTACGAGTGCGTATCAGTACGCCCGATGGGGTAACGGCCAGGCTAATCCTCACCCTCGAAGGATTACCATAGTTAAGCAATTCCCAACACCAGGCCAACGAAAACGCAGACGGAGCACTCATGCAAGCCATCCGCATTATCATCGACACCGCAAAAGCCTATTATGAAGAGATGCTGTTCTTCTTTCTAACCGGCGGGATTCTGTTTGTCGCGACGCTCCTTATCATTCCGATGCCATTTGCGCTGGTGGGCGTATGGATAATCGCTCACCGCGCCGTGCGCGGATTGGGCGTCAACTGGGGACTGTATTGGAGAGCGGTGAAGCAATACGGGTTGCGGTCTTTATGGCTCACGCTCGTTCTGGCCCTCGGCTACGGGTTACTGGCAGTCAATGTCTGGTTCTACACCACGCCGGACGTTTCGCCTATCCCGGCCGGCGTCCTCGTATGGATCCGGCCCGTTGTATTCGTCATAGGATTGGTGTGGATCGGCATAAGTTTCTATGCACACGCCTTTCTGATCGAGCTGGAGGAACCGAAACTGCCGACAATTCTGCGCAGTAGCCTCTCCCTCACGTTTATCAATCCTGTGACGACGCTGATGCTGGTTATCGTTACTCTGCTTTTGACTGCCCTGAGCATCGCGGTGCCTATTTTGCTGATCGCGTTACCGGGCTTCATTGCCACACTCAGCGTCACAGCCGTGCGCACGCTTGTCGCTACAGTCCGTGAGAAATACGGCCTCGCCGAGGAAGAAGGCGCTGAAACAGATTCGACGGAGGTCCCATGACCCGCACATACCCCTATCCCCGTCCCGCACTAACAGTGGACGTCGTACTGATCAAGGAAGGAGACGATGGGCCGGAAATCCTGCTCATTCAACGCAACCATCCACCTTTTGCCGGGCATTGGGCACTGCCGGGCGGTTTTGTGGATGAAAACGAGCCGCTGGAAGAAGCCGCTCGCCGCGAACTCTTCGAGGAGACCGGGCTGAAACCGCTCGGGTTACGACAACTCAGGGCGTTCGGCGATCCGGGACGCGATCCGCGTGGGTGGACAGTGTCCGTCACCTTTTGGGCGCGCATCGAAGGCGACCTTACTCCGCGCGCGGGGGACGATGCTGCCGCCGCCCGCTGGTGGCCGCTCGATAACTTGCCGCCGCTCGCCTTCGATCACGCGGACATCGTGCGCCAGGCCAAAACAATCATAGCCTTACAGAACAACTAACCACGGTATCTTATCAAAAAAACGGGGGAATCACGGCGCAGCCCAGGAATCCTCCAG
>DAIUDK010000200.1:0-6711 GCA_036845725.1 Chloroflexota bacterium | reverse complement strand
AGTTCCTTGTAGATGTCGCCACTCACGTCGAACAACGACAACTGCCGCCCGTCCGATGCGACCTGGCCGCCACGCAGCAGCAACCCTTGCATCAACGCCTGCACCACCTCGCCGGTATTCGCTGGAATCGGCACCGAAATCCCCAACGAACTGCGGATGGTCTTATGTTTGCGCAGTAACACATCCAGCACCAGGCCGTCAATCTGATTGTCGGTTCCGTAATACGTGACCGTGCGCACCGTAGGCGCGGCCTGCCCGTAGCGGTCCACGCGGCCCTCGCGCTGCTCGTGGCGGGTGGGGTTCCAAGATAAGTCGTAGTGAATGACCGCGGTAAAGTGCTCTTGCAGATTGATACCCTCGCTCAGGCAGTCGGTCGCCACCAGCACCCGCTGGGGATGCTCGCCCAATTGCGCCACCCGCTGCTCGCGCTCGGCCGGCGGCAGCAATCCCGTCACCGCCGCCACTTCGACACTCTTGGGCAGTGCCGCGCGCAATTCCTCCGCCACATACTCGGCGGTGGCGATAAAACGGCAGAAGAGGATTGGCTGGTAGCCATCCTTGAGCAACCCTCTGACCAACTCGATGGCCTGGCGTAGCTTGGCATCCTCCTTGGGGCCTTGTAGCGCGTCCGCCCGCCGCGCCATCCGCAGCAGTCGTTCTCGCTCTCCCCCTGCCACGCCTTCACCCTCATCCGCGCCGGGCGTTGCGTCCAACATCTCGCCATCCACGTCATCCAAGTCCAGCACCGCGCGCTCCCCGATGAGATCGGCTTCGTCGGCGTCCTCCGTCTCGACCGTGGCGGAGCGCGTGCGCAACGTCGCCGCCGCTGCCGCCGGACTGCTGGCCAGACTGCGCAGCAGCGCTAACGCCGACCACCAGCGCACCCGTTGGTGATACTGCGTGCCGCTGGTATCCATCACCCGCTCGCGGGCATAGTCCAGCACAGTGTTGAACAGCTTCTTGGCTTCGTTGCTCAATGTGTACGTCGCCTCGGCCTCCTCGCGCGCCGGGAAGATGGTGTCAGCGTCCATATAAGCGCGCACGTCGGCCCGGCGGCGCTGCACCAGGTGCAGGGCCACTTCACGCCGGGTGGTCTCGTGTGCTGCCCCGGTCAAGTCATCGGGCAGTCGAGTGAAATCCGGGCGGAGCAAAGCCAGCAATGAGCGGAACGCGCCCTCATCGCCGCTGTGAGGCGTCGCCGTTACCAGGAGCAGGTGCCGTGTCGTATCCTGCGCGAGCGCCTGCAGCAGTTGGTGCCGCAGATGCCGACCGCCCCGGTTTTCGGCGGAGAACGCGCAGGTGTGCGCCTCGTCCACGATGACCAGTTCCGGGCACGTACGCACGAACTCATCCCGTCTACGGCTGGATTTGATGTACTCCGTGGAGACGATGACGAACGGGTGCAGATCGAAGAGTGATTGCCCCACCGCCGTCCCGCGTTCCAGCCGGGCGGCAGTACTTGCCAGGACCAGTTCCGCCTCGATGTGAAACTTCTCGGCCAATTCGCTCTGCCACTGTTCAGCCAGATGCGGTGGGCAGAGTACCGCCAGCCGTTGTACCTCGCCGCGATCCAACAACTCACGGGCGATCAGCCCCGCCTCGATGGTCTTGCCGATGCCCACGTCGTCGGCAATGAGCAAGCGTACCGGATCGAGGCGCAGGGCCATCAGCAGCGGCACGAGTTGGTAGGGACGGGGTTCCACCGCCAGCCGCGCAAACGAGCGGAACGGCCCGGCGCTGGAACGGAATCCGAGCCGCACCGCGTCGCGCAATAGGCGGCACGAGTGGAAATCGCCCGGGCGCGCCGGATCGGGCAGATCGAAGATTGCCGGTTCAACCTCAGCGCCTTCCAGCGGGATGTAGAGGCCCGCGACCTCGCGGTCTGTGCCACCCAACGGGCGCAGCACCAGCCACTCGGCGGTGCTTTCGGGCAGCACCACCCATTCACGTCCCCGCGCGCGGACGAGGGAGCCGACGGTGTAGGGCATGGTTGATTACCTCGAATAGAGTTTTTGTGTTTGGCGTTTACTTGTAACTTGCAAAGGCTTGGTTGCAGTTTTGACTGATGTCTGAGAGCGTAAGACCAATGGCAAGTACACGTAATAATGGTCATCGGGCGCTTCAGTCACAGTGATGTAGTCGGTTTTAATCTCCATGTCACTGCCCCCTGGACCGCTGACGGTTAGTGTAACCGTGTACGTGCCTGCTTTTGTGTACTTGTAGATAGGAAGTTGGATGGTGTTGCTCGTCCCATCGCCGAAGTCCCATAGACTCGAATCATAGTCGCCAGTTGAAGTGTTGGTGAAAACCACAGTGAGTGGTACAGTGCCGGCAGTTGGATTCGCCATGAAGTTTGCTTGAACTGGCGTGTAGAGGGTCACGCTATGGGTAGCAGTTATTGTCCCACCGGCATTTGTTGCCGTAACCATCACGGTCTTTGGGCCTGGTATCGTCCAGGAGAAAACGGCCGCATCACTTATCCCCCCAGTGTGTGTTATTATAGGCTCATCTCCAAAGTTCCACACATAGGTAAGGGGTAAAGTCGCTGTGACGTTGGCTGTAGCGGTGAATGTGAAAGATTCTCCGATTAATCCAGCTTTTGGTCCGTCAATTTCAAGAGCAATGGGAGGATTACTTGGTGACTGGTATGAGGAGTTTGTGCATCCCTGATGACTCTCGACTGTTAGCCGCACGGTATAGGTCTCCAGGGAAGTTGCACCGGTATAGGTGTGTGTCGCAACGCGGCCATTGGCACTGGCGCCGTCGCCGAACGTCCAGTACCAACTCGCGGCATCCATATTTTCAGCCGTCACAGTTATCGTATGACCGTCCTGGATTAACGTAAACCCAGCCGAAGGCTGGGGTAACGCTTGCACCGTGCGAGAGAAGAAAGTGGTCGTAAAGGCATTAGAAACAGATAACGTCACTGTGTACACGTCAGGTAACCAATACCCATAGAACGAAGACTGTCCTGAAAAATCGAACTGAGGGTCAGCACCCCTACTGGAGACGCCATTGCCGAAATCCCATTGCCAGTTACACCCCTCACAGAAAGGTGTCGTTTGGTTGGTCAAGGTAATCGGCGAATTTACACAGACGGTAGGGCTTATAGCAAAACTGGCATTGATTGTTTCATATCCAACGGCATCTACCGTGTCTGACACCACTTCTGACAGATTCCCATTGCCATCCCGGAATTGAGCGTATACAACAGGGTAACGCCACACTGCGCTTGTAGTGTAGGGCGACCAGCTCGCGATCTCAAGCCCAAGGTCACTCCTTGCTAATTTCATCTCGGTTACGTCTGACAAATAGCCAAAAGCACGAAGTGACAATGTGTATGTGGGGATTCCAGTTAGGATTAACTCTACACTAACTCGGGGAGGCACATCATCAAGGATCAAATCCCTTGTTGAAGTTGTAGTCTGAGGGTAGTTTGAGGAAGTATAAACTGTTGTACCTGCCTGGGGAATGCCATCTCCTGATACATCTGCAAAGGCAAGCGGTATTGAATTCCATCCTCCCCACTTGTGGCGAGTGATGTCCAAATGGGGACTAGTGGTCCATCCAGTGTTATCCGATTCAGCGATTTTTTCTCCCCTCTGAACAAAGTCACCTTCGTCGACTATCACCGAATTGTGATTCAAATGGAAGTACAGGGTGTCGGAACCATCCGCATGGCGAATACGGACATGGTTTGTGAAGTCGATACAAGCTGAATTTCCACAACTTTGCTCTTCTGTGAAACCTTCTTCAACTTTCACAATACGACCCTCTAGAGCAGCTACAACAGGGTCGCCATTCTTCATGTCAAAGTCAAAAGCATATTGCCAAGTGGACCCTTCCTGATGTGAGAAGTCCCCGTAAACCCCCTGAATACACTTATAACTCACGCCCCCCGGATAAGGCAGGTAATAGTTCTGAGATTGAATGGATTGTAGCAATACATCTTTGGTCAGCATATCATTTTCCGCCACGTTGAATCCAACAATCTCATAACTTTCATAACCACTAGCAAACACACGAAGCGTGTGCATACCTGGCAAGACTTGTGTCAAAAGATATTCACCTTCCTCATTCGTGAATGTAACATCTCCACCCAAGCTAACGCGCACATTCTGAATGGGTTGTAGTGTGCCCCTTTCTTGAACTACTCCGCTCAACTGTCCATATTGAGGCAAAGTGGTGAAATTCTGGTTTTCAGCAGAAGGCGGCAAGACTACCACTCTAGCTTCTGGAGACAAAGATTGGGAACCAACCTGTGCTCTCACCATGTAGACTCCACCAATAAGCATATCCATTTCGTAATAACCAGTCTCATCCGTGAAAGCTAATCCCCACGGCTCACTTGAAACAATTGCTCCTGGCACAGGCGCGCCAGTATGATCACGAACATATCCTGTAATATGGTAGGGACGTTGTGGATCAATTATATCAAGATCAGTTTGATAGCGCGGGGTAACTTGATAGCCAGTGTCACACACCCCGCTCTCATCATACTGATGAGCCACCCCGACGAATGAGCCACGGGTTCCTGTCTCCAGTGAACTGATATCAATGCTAGTTTCTTGTCTAATGAGGATCGTTGCTACTCCCGACCCATCGTTTACATCTATTGTTTGATGTGGGCCGGCTGTTGCAAAACCGGTGATCTCACCAGAGACTTTTACCAGCCAGCCCTCAGCTTCTTCATTTATTTGCCCGGTACTTTTCGCGAGAGGCACCGGTAATTCGTCATTCCCAACTATCGTTACGGAGATTGGTCTGATTTCTGTATCACAATTGAAGGTAGTGATGACTCCTGTTACTTCAATGCGTTGGCCTAGAGCGGTCGTAGGGATCCCGTCTAAATTAAAAATCAGAATACCGCCAGTAGCATCTTGAATATGCGTATGCCAGTTATTAGGATAATGCACATTTGTGGGTACTATCACCGTGCCGACTACCGTAACCGCAGTGCCTTCGGGCATTGCGCGGGCCTCCGCAATTGGGATGGCTGAGTTCTGAGTAGTTACATACAAAACTTCTGCTTTCTTGTATGTGCTATCCTCGCTCACACCTGAAGCGATTTGCGCTATTACATTTTCCCCCAATCGAAGAAAGCACAAAACCAATAAGATTGTCACGCTGAACAAGCGAAATTGAGTTTTCATCTCAAATCCTGCCTTGGGAACTGCCTGTCCCAAATAAATACTCATACTGCTTGCAAATCCCTGACCAGGTCTCTTTTCGGTAGCCGAACCTGAGCACAGTATATCCGTTATCCATCAGGCAATCCGTAATCTGTGTATCCCTCGCCTTGATGTCCGGCTGATCGTGATCTGGCCCGTCAATGTAGACTGCCACGCACGCCTCGGTGTAGAGGAAGTCCGGGCGGGTGTGGCATACGTCTAGCAAGGGCTGCGCTGCGTCCGGTAGGCGCATGTTGTGCGTTTCAAGAAAATCCAGCCAGGTGCGTTCCAGGTCACTCTCGCACAGTGCCTTGAGCCGGCGTAGGTGTTCGGCGCGATTCTCCGGTGTGGGACTGGCTTGCACGGTACAGTCCTTGAGCGCCAGCAAGAGGTCGCGGATGGCCTGCCGGTCCAGCAGCGCGTGATCCGGCTGGTTGGCATAGCTCATCAGGCAGTCGTAGCAGGCGGCTTCGCAGTCTTCTTTCGCGCCGGGCGCGCGATGTAAATCTGCGCCGGTCTCCGGGTCGAAGTGGCACAGCGCCAGCGCCTCGCGCGCGATGGCGGGCAGGGCAGCGGGGTCTTCCACCAACTGGCGCAGCACGCCGGCCCCACCTTCGGCGGATTCATACAGCAACACGATGCGGCGATGTTCGGCGTCGGGCAACGGCTCGGCGGCCAATTCGCTATCTTCCAGTTGATAGCGCACCTGAATGGCATTCTTGAACGCCGGTTGCAGCGAGGCCATCACCTCGGTGGATAATAACTCGGTGGATTCGATCAACAGGCAGTTGCGGCGGTCTTCCACAAAGGGAATCACCCGCGCGGTACGCGGGCTGAGCGGATCGTCGGGATCACTTTCCACCGCGTCCGGGTTGCTCGCCCAATAGCCGTTCTCCACATCGAGGACGAATCCGTACTCCTCCTTGTTCTTTCGTCGTCGCCATCCCAGGTTGATGCGCCATAGCGTCGCCGCATCGCCATACGTCAGCCGGAATATCACCTTATCACCTGCCCTCACTTCTGCTACGCGGCGTCCCGGCCTGTCACCGCGTGCCGCAAAGCGCACGCCGGTTTTGATATCGTAGCCCATCCGCGTGCGCTCCTCTTCGTCGCTGTTGATGCGGTCGCGGCGCTTGGTCACGACGTTCTGCATGCGGAATAAGCCCACCAGCGGGAAGCTCAGGGCGTGGTCGCAGTACACACAACGATCCGGCCCTGGATCATCACCTTCCAGCGGATGCAAGTAGCCACAGTGCGGGCAGAACTTGGCGCGCGTCGTGAGCACCTCGTCGCCATCCACCGGCAGAATGACTTTGTTGATGAGATAACGTGATCCTTCGTGGTAGATGATGCTACGCGGCCCAAATTCTGAAATCGCCAGGAAACGGGGGCGGGAGAGAAATTCGTCGCGCTCGTTGCGCCGGGTGCGGCCCGGAATGTAGGCCGAAAGCGGCAAGCGGGGGAAATTGTAGCCTGGCAAGAAACCCTCGCTGGCAAAGTAGCGGTAGCTGTAGAAGTCGGATTGCGACACCCGTTGGAT
>DAIUDK010000199.1:0-6909 GCA_036845725.1 Chloroflexota bacterium | reverse complement strand
ACGCGGGCAAGCTGTTCATCGTCGGCGACGGCAAGCAGTCCATCTACCGCTTCCGTGGCGCGGACGTCACCGTGTTCCGCGCTGCCCGTCGGGAAATCGCTGACCAGGGCAAGGCATTCACCTTGGATACCTCGTACCGCGCGCACGGCGACCTCGTCGTGGCCTTCAACGCCCTGCTACAACCCGTGCTCGGCGTGGACGAAGACCCGGCGCGGCCCTACGTCGAACCATTCGCCGCACTCACACACTTCCGTGAATCGCCCCCTGCCGGATTGACGCCGCCCTACGTCGAGCTGCACCTGGGCGTGGGCAGCAAGGCCGGCGGCGCACTGGACAAAGCGGCGGAAGCACTGGGCACGCGGCTGGCGGCTTTGGTGGAAGGCAACAGCGTACACCTGGAGACGCGCGATCCCGACACCGGCCAGGCGCAGACCCGTCCCCTGGACTACGGTGACATCGCCATCCTCTGCCGCGCCTCGACCTCCTTCGCCCCCTACGAAAACGCCCTGGAACGCGCCGGCATCCCCTTCCTCACCGTGGCCGGGCGCGGCTTCTACGAGCGCCCGGAAGTGCGCGACGTCCTCAATGCCCTCACCGTCCTGGCCGATCCCACCGACGATCTGGCCCTGGCGGGCTTGCTGCGTTCCCCGGCGTGCGGCCTTTCCGACCTGGCGCTGTACCGTCTGACCGAGGAATGCACGACTCAAAAAGCCCCCTCGCTGTGGACCGTTCTCAACGGCACCGCGTTGGATTTTCTGGCGGACGAGGCCATCTGCGCGGCGAATGCCATCGCTCTCATCCGACGTCTGCACGCGCAGGCGGGGCGGGTGACGGTGGCCGCGCTCCTCAAAGCCTTCCTGGACACGACGCACTATCGCGCGACGCTATTGTGTGCCGGACAGGCGCGGGGCGCGGGTAACCTTGCCAAACTGTTGGCGGACGCGCACAGCAGCGGCATCGTCAGCGTGGGTGAATTTCTGGACTACGTGACGCAACTGCGCGACGCGGGCACGCGCGAGGGCGAAGCGCACACCCTGAGCGTGGGCGCGGTGCAACTGATGACCGTCCACGCGGCCAAAGGGCTGGAATTCCCTGTCATCGTCATCGGCGACGCCGGGAAGGCCGCGCGCGGCGGGTGCGGGGTGTTGCTCGATGACGAACTGGGCGTCGTCCCGCCGCTCAAAAGCACGAGTGACGACGCGGCATCTGCTGTTGCCCCCGCCGCTACCTCGCTGGCCTATCGTCTGGCGCAGCAGGCAGCGGCAGATCAAGAGGCGGCGGAATCGGACCGGCTGTTGTACGTCGCGGCGACACGGGCACAGGATATGCTCATCCTCAGCGGGACGGTGAGCGCGCGCAAGGATGGCCTGGGTCTTGGCGGCTGGCTGGAACGGATGGACGCAGCGCTGCACCTCAGCGCCTCAGCGCCAGTCTGTGATCCTGAGGGGGAGGCAATCCAGCACGTGGCATTGTCTGCCGGAACGCAAACGGTGAATTGCTTCCTCTACGAAGGCAACGCGGAGATTGCCGCGTTGGGTGTGTCCACCGCACCATCCACGCCGCCCACCTTGCCGGAAACCTTGCCGCTGCTCGATCCCCTGATCCCGCCGCCGTCTACGACTGATGCCGACACCGAGGCCGCGCACCGCGATCCACCCCGGCGGGTATGGCGCGTGGTTCCTGAACAAACTCGGCCTTCTGCCCCAGCGTGGGTAGTGGGGACACTAGTGCATGGCGCATTGGAACAGTGGCTCTTCCCCGACGGCGTGCTCTTCGCGCGGTGGGCCGAAGCTGAGGCGCAAGGGTGCGGCATCACCGACGCCGCCGAACTGCGTAACGCTGTCCAACGCGCGGCGCGGATGCTGACACGCTTCCAGGCCACCGATCTGTACGCCGCAATGAACAACGCAGCGCAACGTCTCCACGAAGTCCCCTACACGCTGGCGACACCGGATGGCGCACTGGAGCGGGGCACGCTCGACGCGCTGTTCTGCGCCGACGGGCAATGGACGCTGGTGGAATTCAAAACGGATCACGTCGCCGACCCCACGGCACTGATCGCGTTACTCGACGACACGGACTACCGCGCGCAGGTGACGCGCTACCTGGATGCCGCCGAGCGATTGCTCGGTGCGCGCCCGCGCCCGGCGCTGTGTTTCCTCAATGTCGGCGGTGCGGTGTGCGTGGTGACGGAGGGCCTATGACCCGATTTGTCTACATTGCCGACACCCACTTGTGCGCAACCGAGAATGGCTATCACCAACAACCCCGGTACGCAGAGCGACTCCCGGCATTACTTGCTGCTTTGGATGCCTGGATTCAGACGCAGGGCGACATTGCCTTCGTGCTCCACGGCGGCGATATGGTGGATCAGGCTACACCTACGGCCCTACGCGCTGCGCGGGAGTTATTCCGGCTGTCTGTCCCGGTGTACCTGTGCCTGGGCAACCACGACTTGACCGTGCCAGATGCGGCGACACTGTGGCTGACGGAAGCGCCGGTATTCTTCCCCGATCAACGCCTGACCTATTCCCTCACCTTACCGGACTGCGTCATTCACGTTGTTCCCACGCAATGGTGCGCCACACCGTTCTTCTGGGAAGAGGAACAGACGCCGCACTTCCTGGAAGAACAGTGCGCCTACCTGACGAAGGCTTGGGAATATCATCCTGACCGGCGACATTTACTCTGTACCCACAGTGAAGTGCTGGGTGTCCCACCGGAACAGACCGGTTTGGCGGAACCGATCCATACGCCGTTTCCCGCGTTTACGCAGATGATCCTTGATCTCACGCGGACGTATCCGCAGCTTGTCGGGGTGCTGTCGGCGCACACTCACATCAACACGCACAGTGTGCAAGGCAATGCGCATATGATCACAGTGAGCGCGCTGACCGAGACGCCATTTGAGTTCAAGGTACTCACGGTGACAACAACAGAACTTACAATGGAGACCGTGAACCTGCTGCCAGCAGTAGAATTCAAGGCCGCATATAATTTCGACAAGACTTATGTGCAGGGGCGGCACAAGGATCGCGTGTTTGGTGTGTAAAACGACACAAGTGAATCTAACATAGCAAAGAGAATAGTGTGATCCAGGATTGACAATACAGGAGGCAATGATGAGATTCTCGGTACATAAACTAATGCGTTGGATAGTCATTGTGATGGTGTTGTTAAGCGCAGGTACACCGGCGTTAACAACGGCAAGACATGAGTCGAGTGCGACCGATGTCCCGGCTGTTGAACCAGAGAACAATGTCCAGCGCATTTTGATCAAAGTGAAGCCCGGGCTGGATGCGCCGACCGGACGATTAGCATATGCCGCGCCGACACCACTGGCCCGCACTCTCACCGCACAAGGCGTGACGACGGCGCAGATCTTATTCCGTGCGGCATCGGGGATGCCCAGCGCGATTGGCCTGGAACGCATCTACCGTCTGGAATTAGCGGCAGACGCTGACGTGAACAAGGCTGTCACTGCATTAAGCGCCAATCCAAACATCGAATGGGCCGAGCCAGACTACATCGCGCACGCGATTGTTATCCCCGATGATCCCCTCTACGCAGAGCAATGGGGCTTAACGCAGATCGATGCTCCCGCCGCCTGGGACATCGTCACGGGAACACAAACCGTCATTATTGCCGTGATCGACTCTGGCATCGACCTGACCCACCCCGACCTCCAAGCCAACCTGTGGGCCAATCCTGGGGAAATTCCTGGCAATGGCATTGACGACGACAACAACGGCTACGTAGACGATGTGCGCGGCTGGAATTTCGTCAACGGCACGAACAATGTCTACGACGGCAACGGGCATGGCACGCAGGTGGCAGGCGTGGCGGCGGCGGTGACCAATAATAGCCTGGGTATTGCCGGCGTGTGCTGGAACTGCAAGATTATGCCGGTGCGGGTGATGGCGGATTCGGGTATTACCAACTACTCCGACATCGCTCTAGGTGTCCGGTACGCTGCCGACAAGGGCGCTAAGGTCATCAATCTGAGCCTCGGCGGGTACTCTTACTCCAACGCCCTACGCGATGCCATCGACTATGCGGTGATTGAAAAAGGTGCAGTCGTGGTGGGAGGCGCGGGGAATGACAACGTCAGTACACCCTTCTATCCGGCAGCCTACGAGAATGTCCTGGCAGTGGCTGGGACAACCAGTGCGGACACGAAGGCCACCTTTAGCGACTACGGAACGTGGGTGAATATCAGCGCTCCGGCAGTGGAAATCACCACAACATACCTGGGCGGCGATTGGGGGCCAGCTAATGGGACGAGCCTGGCTGCGCCATTCGTGGCCGGCGTCGCTGCGCTAATTCGCAGCCAACGCCCCGGTTGGGGTGCAGCGTTGGTGCGCAATCAACTGCTCCAGACGGCGGACAACATTGACACACTCAATCCCGCCTATGCCGGGCAACTGGGAGCAGGACGGGTCAACACAGCGCAGGCCACGCAGGATCCGTATCCCATCATTACCCTGGTTGACACCACGATCAATGGTGATCCATTGGGCCGTCCGACGCCGGGCGAAGCAGCAGCGCTGGCTGTGACATTGCGCAACGACTGGTGGGATGCGACCGGTGTAACTGGAACCCTAACCACAGCCGATCCCTATGTGACACTGGGACAGGCAACAGCAAGTTACGGCGATCTGGCCTCTGGCGCAACAGGGGCGAATAGCCCAATTTATAGTTTCACTGTGGCATCTGGCGCAGGATACAATCAACCTATTCCTTTCACTCTATCCGTGAGTGCCAATGACGGCGCGTACACAAGTTCTATTCCGTTCACGATCACCACCCGCAGCGGTGACGAACACTTCTGTGGAACGGTGGCCGAGGATATGGTGTGGACGAACGACAAGACCTACATTCTAGACTGCAACGTCGGCATCGCGCCGGGCTACACGTTGACCATCCAAGCAGGGACAGAGGTGCATCTCAACGGGAACTACAATTTGAACGTGGGTGGCGCGTTGATTGCAGACGGGACGGCATCCCAGCCCATCCGTTTTATGTCGCACACAGGTGGGAGTTGGGGGCGTATCTTTTTCGATGATCCAAGCGCAGATGCTCAATCCACGAGCGACGGCGTATATCAGGATGGCAACCTGCTGCGTCACGTGCGCATTGAGGATGCAGCGCAAGGTATTGGTTGCACGAACGCTACACCGTTCCTAGAGTATGTGACGCTGACCAAAGGTGGAATGAATTGTTCGCTAGGAAAATCTCATCTTTGGCTGTCAAACAGTGACATGACTGGAGATGTTAGTATTGGTCTGGGAAGCATATTGCTTGCAGGTCCAATGAATGATGTCACAGAAATAAGTCGAGGTACAGATGATATCGGTGCTTGGCAGTTGACTTCAGAGATGGGGGGATCATTGTATCGTCAGAATTCGATTGTAAATGGGAATTACATCTATGCGATTGGTAATTACCATTCTGGTATAGGTTATGTCGATGAACGGGCATTTGTTTATCCAGATGGTTCTCTAGGATCCTGGCAAGTAATTGACTCGACTTCTGCCCCAATGGGAAATGGCAATGTCTCGGTAATAGCAGGTAACTTTATCTATACAGTCGGTGGCAGCAGCGTATCACGTTCTGAGATATACTCAGATGGTTTATTGGGTCCGTGGGTAACCATGAATTCTCTACAGACATATCGTGGGAATCCAGCTCTGGTGACAATCGCCAGTCATCTTTATGTAATAGGTGGTTTGAGTATTAACGTTGAGCCACTTCGTAGTGTGGAACGAGCACGAATTAATCCTGATGGGTCGTTAGAGAACTGGGAATATACAGAATCCATGACTATTGGCCGTGTACGTCCGGGAGCAATTTCAACAGATGAGCATATTTATGTTCTCGGAGGTCACAATAGTAATAGTCCTCTGTGGGGCACATCCTATGAAAGTGTTGAGAGAGCAAAGATAAATGCTGACGGTTCTCTGTCTTCTTGGTCATCAGTCAGATCCATGACGCGATCGCGGTCTTGTCCTGCCGCAGGAATAGTCGAAGGTCATATTTGGGCGTTTGGGGGAGAC
Organism: Chloroflexota bacterium; assembly: GCA_036845725.1. Classification (GTDB taxonomy): domain Bacteria; phylum Chloroflexota; class Anaerolineae; order B4-G1; family SLSP01; genus DSWT01. The sequence goes on along the minus strand of DAIUDK010000199.1, from coordinate 853 downwards.
GATAACAGTGTAGAGAAAGCTCCAATCTATTCAGATGGTTCTTTGGGGAATTGGCAGATTACATCTTCAAACATAGTATCTAGATGGTGTCCTGCTGTGGCATCGACAACTTCTCATTTGTATTTATTGGGAGGTTTTAGTTCTGCAGACGCTAACTCAGCAGAATATTACCATAGTGTAGAGTTTGCAGGCATCAGTCCGCTTTCACATCCTCTCATTCATGTTATATCTTTACACGGCGATAGCCTGAGCTTGCCGAAGTTGTCCGAAGTACGTTCTAGTGAAATCAATGGAAACATTAGTACTGGGGATGAGAGTACTGTGCGGGATACCAGTGTTAGCGGGAATATTACTATAAATGGTATAGGAATAGTGCAGAACAGCACCGCAGATAATATTACTGTAGGTGACTCAGCACTAGTATCAGAAAACCAAGTAACAAATGGCCATCTCTCAGTCGGGAATTCAGCTAATGTGATGACTAATACAGTGTATGGTGGTGGGATAAATGTGGGAGATAACGCTGTGGTGCGCGATAATTCTGTTGAAAACGCGCCTAGTTGGGGCATCCAGGCTTCTGACAATGCTACTGTGGAGTACAACCGAGTCGTTGAATGCGTTCATGGAGTCCAGGCAGGCAGCGGTTCGGTGCAGGGTAACCTCATCGCTAACGCAGCCAACGTAGGCTTAGAACTCGGGGGTACTACGACGGTTAAGTACAACACCTTCACTGGCATTGGCGGCAGTGCAGTCAAGATCACTTCGGGAACAGCGATGACACTCACAGGTAACAACTTTGAGTTCAATACAGGGACTTACGATGTCGAGGACCTAGTGTCCAAGACCATCCTAG
>DAIUDK010000198.1:0-6981 GCA_036845725.1 Chloroflexota bacterium | reverse complement strand
TAAGGTTCACGCTAATAACGAAAAGTTTAAAGAAACTTAATTTACGATGTACTAAATCTGCTTAATCTGCTGACAAAAAAAACACTACGCGCTACTGTTTTGCGTACGACTCCGGCGCAGGTACGCCACACCCGCCGCCGCGCCGAAGACGATCAACGCTCCGACGACGCCGGCCAGAATCGTCGCCAGCGCTTCGTTCGAGATGCCCGGCAGCACGTAATCCGGGATGATTTCGTAAAGCGGTTCGCGGGCCAGGTCGAGGAAACCGCGTTCTTCGGCCACCCACTCCAGCCCATCGGGATGCGCGGAGGCCAGCGGCGAGAGAATTGCCAGCGCCACAGCGATCACCAGGCCGCCGATCCACACCGCCTTGCCGCCCACAAATTGGAGACGCGACGTTTCCACCAAATCGCGGCGCGCGACTTTGAGGAAAACCAGCGCGCCCGCCGTGATGAGACCTTCGCCGACGCCAATCAGCGCGTGAATTCCCGCCATCGCCGGAACCGCGATGTTGGCAGGCGAGGAGCCAGAGAGCGCCAGTTGCAAAGCGCAGGCCAGCGCCGCCGCCATAATCGAGAGCCAGCCGGAGATAAAACCACTGGCGAACAGCCCGCCGGACCATTTACCCAGCAGCTTTTGCAGCGTGCGATGCGCGAAGTACGCAACCGCGACGCCAATAATGCCCATGTTGACGATATTCGCGCCCAGAGCCAACAGGCCGCCGTCCTGGAAGATGAGCGCCTGCACGCCCACCACGCACGTGAGCACCAGAATCGCCGCCCACGGCCCCAGCAAAATCGTGGCGATAGCTGCGCCCATCAGATGCCCCGACGTGCCGCCCGTCACCGAGAAGTTGAGCATCTGCCCGGCGAAGATGCAGGCCGCGAGCACGCCCATCAGCGGAACTTGCCGCTCGCCCACGTCCGCGTTGACACGCTTGAGTGCATAACCCACCACGACAATGGCGACCGCCCACAACACGAGCGAGACGCCCACAGAGAGAAAACCATCGGGAATGTGCATGTGAACTGGTGAAAATAGCATTGTGTCCTCCTTAAAAAGAAATCCATAGAATCCGTGAAATCCGTGTACTATGGTGCTGCGGCGCGGCACGTGGCGCATAAACCGGAGATCGTCAAATCCCCGTCATCAGCGATAAAGCCGTAGCTCTCTGCAAGATGTTCAGCCAATGGGCGCAAGTCCGCCTGCGCAATCGGAATCACCTGGCCGCATGAACGGCACACGAGATGATGGTGCGGCGCTTCTACGCCGAGGTGTTCGTAACGGCGTTTGCCGTCGCCGGGATCGAAGCTGGAAACCAATTGAAATTCCTGGAAGAGTTCCAGCGTCCGGTAGACCGTGGAGATGTCCACGCTGACGCTGACCGCGTGAACGCGCGCGTAGATTTCTTCGGTGGTGGACGGCGCGTCGAGCTGGTGCATCACGGTGAGCACCAATTCGCGTTGCGGGGTGAGCCGCAGTCCACGAGCGCGCAGTTGGCGTATAAAATGCTCTTCGCAGGACATAGTTGCGATTCCTCGTTATTGCAATTGATTGCAAGTAGCATTATAACTGTGTTGACAAAAAACACAACCGCCAGGATTGACGACGTGTCAATCCTGGCGGCCAAATCGAGATTCTTCTAATGGATGTATGCAGCGATAAACCGAGCCACAGTACCAGCCAGAGCATTGAATATCCCATGTGCTGCCATACTGCTGGCAATCGTGCGTGACTTCCAGGCCAGTAGACCACAAACAAGGCCGCCTACTGGAACGATGACCCAAAAGGAAATGGGCATTCGAGGCAAGTAGTAGATATGGCCCAGCGCAAAGAGCACAGCCTGAAACAGGCATATCCCCCACTCATGCCAGCCTGCTTTGCGCAAATGTCCCCATAGAAAGCCTCGAAATAAGGGTTCCTCTGCTACGGCTGCATAGCCAAGCTGATAGACAAAGATAGGCAGAATTGGCAAAAGCTCATTGAACAAAGTTGGTTTATAGTTCTGAAAACTGGGATCAAATGACATCGGATAGCCTAGCAAAAGAGCCTGTCCGACGCCAACCAGGATACCTATGCCCAACCACCGCCAACTTGCCTTTTGAACTTTGAGCAACTCAGGGCGCTTTTTGCGGATGATAAAGAAGAGCGCCGCCGCGCCGAACCAGATCACAAGGCTCGGAAATCTGGGAAATGCGAGAATGTTGTCGTATTGGACGGTGATCCAAAGGAAGCTCAGGTAAAGTGTCTGAATTGGTTTAAGGAAGATGATGATCACGATACTCAGAGCATCGATGTGAAACAGCGCCAGCCTGTCTTGCTCCCACCAAATCAGGCAAAGCGTCAAAACGTAGGTACAAAGCTCGAACAGAGGGTCTAGCCAGGGAATCGGAGCGAAGTACTCGACTCCGGTCATCAAGAGTAGTCGCAAAATCAGCAGCCCGGCGAGCATCGCCCAGGAAATGCTCTTGTGGGTTTTATTGCTCGGTGTATATAGCTTTGTTTGTGCTTCCATACCTCAATCCCACCAAACTTCGCTGAGGATCTTCACCACTTGCCCCTCACCATCCAGCATAAATTGCCGCACCAGGTAATTCTTACTAGAAGGCGACCAGGAATACCGCAGCCATTCGCCCCACGTTTCCGTTCCTTCGACGCCAACGGTATGGACAAACAGCGGTTCTCCCAGCAGCGCGATGACGTCCTCTCTGGAATCACCAATCTGTACAGAGCGGAACGCCGCTTCCGAGTACCCCGGCGCATACTCTGTATCGAAAGGGAAAATATAAGTGATGAACATACATATGACCGCCACCAGCAATGCGCCGAGGGCGACAGACGAACCAAACTTCCTGTTGCGCAGTAGCCCCCTTGACGGCGTCCACCGGCGAGCGGTGCACGGCCACGCCAGGTAGAGAATAGAGACTGCGGCCAATCCGAGAAAGGGCAGTAGTTCTACCACAGGTCGCGACAACACCACCATCACCAGGGCGGCGGCTACCCCGACCAATAAACCGCCATCTATCATGTCCAAAGTTGCGCCTATTTGCTCTCGTTTTCCCCGCTATCTTCTCTTTGTCCTGACTCCTAGGCTGGTTTCTCGCAATTCAGTAGCAGATGCTATTCGCCACGCAGAGAGCCATGAACGTAACCAAGTAAGCCCCAGCGCAATCAATGCCACTGCCACCCAGACACTGATCTGGAGCAAAGCACTGCGCGCGAAGTAGTTGTCCGCGTCGGAGATGTAGGCAAAATAGTCGGGGTCGGTCCAGCTGCCATAATCTTTGCACCAGAAAAGGTGGTGATAGAGAGGCAAAAACAGATAGGTAATATCCAAGCCGGCGACGAACCAGCTCGCCGCGTTTGGTATTTCTGTGCGTCGCCACCAACAGTAAAACGCAGTCATAGTGACCAGCAACACGATGCCGACTGTGACCAAAGCCAGATGTCGGTAGATAACTCCTGTACTTCCCCGTGCCAGCCAGTGTGGATAGCTTTCGAATCTAATTAGAGAACTGAGCAAACACGCCAACCCGAACCCATCTATCATCAGCAAAATATACGCCATCGGACGTTTTGCCGCAACCTGCCCCAACATCACTGCCAATGCCAGACCAATCAACGTTACGACAGTGACCTGTACAGCGTTGATAAGAGGCAAAACCGGATCGTTGACCGTCATCACGATCGCCGGAATAGCGATCAATAAGGGAATAGCACATAGCAGCCACAAACGCCACCATTTTGGTGCACTGAATGTCTTGACTACTCGTCCTAAAACGAGATTGACTGCCATATAAGGGATCATCACCGCGCCACTAGCGACTAGTCCCGACATCCAGTAGCGACTGGTTGTAACCCAACCAAAGGGCATCGTATCAAACCCTGGCCCCATGTCGTGAAAATAGAGGAAGATGAAATAGCGGTCCAGCACGGCGAACCAGGTATAGAACAGATAAATCACAAACGCGACGATTGGTACTGCAAAAAGTAGTTCCACTTGCCACGCTTTGAAGCTGGTTAAATCGGTCGAATCAGTTTTCAAACGTAAAACTGCCATACTTCAATCCCAATAAACTTTACGTGCAATCTTCACCACTCGCCCCTCACTATCCAGCATAAATTGCCGCACCAGGTAGTTCTCACCGGAAGGCGACCAGGAATACCGCAACCATTCTCCCCACGTTTCCGTTCCTTCGACGCCAACGGTATGGACAAACAGCGGTTCTCCCAGCAGCGTGATGACTTCCTCTTTGGAATCGCCGATCCTGACAGAGCGGAACGCCGCTTCCGAGTACCCCGGTGCATACTCTGTATCGAAAGGGAAAATATAAGCGATGAACATACATATGACCGCCACCAACAATGCTCCGAGAGCAACAGACGAACCGAACTTCCTGCTTCGCAGTAGCCTCCTTGACGGCGCCCGCCAGCAAACGATCCGTGGCCACACCAGGTAAAGTAAGCAGACTGCTGCCGATGCGAGAACCGGCGGGAGTTTCAGCAAAGGCCGCGCCAACGCCGCCAGCAGAAAGGCAGCGCCGGCCGCGCCAACCAGATAACCCAAATTCACCTTCTCCGTTGTTTCCCGTCCGATCATCATAAGTAATTCCCTTTTGTATGCGTTTAACCCTCAGCTTGTGGCAATCAGCAAAGAAACTCAAAACGCGGAAGCTGAAGGCTAACTGCTGATAGTTGAAGGCTAACTACCGGGGCGTCGGCGATGTGACCGTGATCTCCACCGTGAGGTAGCCTTCGTTGTCGCTGAGAATGTCATCATTGATGCGCAGATACAGCAACCCCGTGCCGTCGGCGTAGAAAGTTCCGCCCCGGCCTACGATGAACGGGCGTCCATCCTCGCCGATGCGACCAAGCAACACCCCACCCGCGACGCCGCCGACCGGATAATAACTTGGCGCGGGATAGCGACGATGTCCTTCGGGGCCGTGATACTCGCCCGGCGTGTAAAGCCACGTCCCCTGGGCGCGCAAGCGGATGAGATCGCCCTGGTTGACCTGCATCCCCACGCTCTGCCAATCGCGGTAGGCGTAGATGCGCGGCTGCGACAGATCGCTGTGGGACGTGGGACCAAGTCCACGCCGTACCACCATGATCCCGACAACGCCCAGCACGATCACCGCCAGCAACACAAGGATCCATGCACGTTTCATAGCCAGCTCCTTTGGAAAGGTAGACAATAGACCGTAGACGGTAGACAGGGGAAGAAACCCCATCTACTGTTTACTATCTACCGTCTACTCCCCTGACGTCCGCAGTTCGACGACGGGAACGGTGTCGCCAGAGCCGCCGCTGATGATCCATTTGCTGTTGTCTTTCAACTTCTCCGCGATGAGCAACTGGATGTATTGCTCGCCCAATTCGCCCTTGCCCTGCAACGCAGCCAGGATCGCCTGCATCGCGTCGCGCTCGGCGGCGGAGGTGAGGGTGATACGCTGCGCGTCGGCTTCGGCCAGCGCGGTAATCTCGTAGGCGCTACCTTCGGCATGCTTCTGCGCGGCGTAGAAGTCGGCGTCCGCCAGCGTACGACGCTGCGCGGCCTCGGCCTGGGCCTGCTCCTGCCGCTGCACCGCCACCATGCGATCCTTGATCGCCGTTACGACCTCCTCCGGCGGGGATGCGCCCTGAATCTGCACCGTCATAAACTCCACGCCATACTGCGCCTCTTTCTCTCGCAGCGCCGCCATCACCTCGGTGTTCATCTCCGCGCGGCTGTGCATCACCTCGGTCATATCCTTTGTGTTGACGACGTCCCGCAGCTTGCCCTGGACGAACTCGAAAATGATGCGCTCTGGGTCATCCACCTCCAAAGCGAAGCGTTGCGGATCGCTGACGCGATAGGTGTACTGCAACGAGACATCCATCGTCACATCATCGGACGTCATCGCCGGAACTTCCTCCACGTAGCCCAGCCGCTCGTTTACCTTGACGATGATAACCGTATCCACCAGCGGGATCTGTATATGCCAGCCGGGTTCGTCCACCGAGACGAAACGCCCGCCCCGCAAGTGCAGACCGCGCTCATAGGCGTGAATCTTGTAGACGGCAGAACGTCCAACCACCACCAGCACCACCAACACCACCACCGCCGCCAGCACAACCGTCGCCAGCTTGAAAAGAGAGTCGACCACCCCCACCGTCACCTTAGGGGATTGCGGCGCCGGTCGATTGCCTTCAGGAGAAACCATTGTTTGTGTCATCTTAACCTCCATCGTCTAATGGTCAAATGGGACAAGCGCCCACTTATACCCCAAGTCTAACAGAAATGACGCCCGCCCGCTACTGTAGAAACCTACAGTTCTTGTACATCTCGGAAACACATGTAGAATTCATTGGGACGGCATTTTGCGCCTAAAGGCGCGGGTTAAAGGAAAATGGCTTTGGCCGCCGATCCAGGCGCATCAGCGCTGAAGCGTCAATTTTCGGAATGACTTGAAGGAGAAACGCTAGTGCGTACAGACCTGCACATCCACACCACGGCTTCCGACGGCTGTTGGACACCGGAGCGCGTTGTCGAAGGCGTCCGGGCCACGGGAATTGGCCTTTTTGCCATAGCCGACCACGATACGACGGCAAACGTCTACACGACAGAAATACTGGCACGCGCGGCGGGACTCGCCTTTCTGCGCGGCGTCGAAGTATCGACAATGGTCCGGGATTACGGCCCCAAGGAACTGACACTCCACATCCTGGGCTACGGCATCGATCCCGAAAACCAGACGTTGCAAAGTGTGATCAGGCGAAACGACAAGCTGCTCAAAGAGAGCGACGACGCCCACATCCAGGACATAATTGAGTTAGGGTACGATATCGACCTTGATGACTACGCGAATTACGAACACGACCGCACACGCGGTGGGTGGCGCGCGCTCAATTACATCATCGATCAGGGCATCTGCGCAGACGTGCGAGAGTTCTTCCGCGTGCTATGGCCCAAGATGACACACCGCTGGCCCGATTTCG
>DAIUDK010000197.1:0-7082 GCA_036845725.1 Chloroflexota bacterium | reverse complement strand
TAGCCGTGCGGGGCCATGAGGATGGTGTTGTCGCGCACGGTGAAGTTTTCCTCCACGCCGTCGGCATTGTAGTAACGGCAGATGCCGAAGCCGTCGGGCGGGTTCACCTTGAAAAAGTAAACCTCCTCGTGATCGGCCTCGCGGGGCAGATCGTCCACCTCGTGTTTGTGCGGCGGGAACGTGCTCCAGTTGCCGCTCGGCGTGAATGTCTCGCCGACGATGAGCCGCCGCGCGGGCAGATCGGGCTGCCCCGCCAGTGTGAGAATCTGGTGGAAGTAGCGCTTGAAGTTCGCCGCACCCCACGCGCCATTGGTGACGCGCTCCGGCCCGATGACATAGGGTGCGACGTCCAGGTCGCTCGGCGCGCTGGTTAGCGCGATGCTGACGGGCGCATCGGCGGCGATGGTGTACTCGCAGCCCGCCGGCATGTAGACCGAGTGCGGCTTTCCGCTAAAGACATTGGCCCGCCCACCGACCTGCGGGAAGCGCTGCCCGGCGACTTCGAAGTTCGCCTTCCCGCCCAGGATGACGGCCAGCACCTCGCGGTCGCCCGTCTCGCCGCTGTAGGCGCCGCCCGCCGCGAGGTTCAGCAACTCAAAGCCCAACAACTTGCAGGGATTGTAAGGCACACGATTCAGTCCGGTGTTGTTTTCGACAGAGGTAAAGTATTTCATGATAGTCTCCTTACATTGCTAAACTGTTGCAGCGGCGCCGTTGAGGTGACGGAAATTGTTTCGCTCAAGCCACGCTGCCCATACATCCAACAAAAAACATCCCACGGCTACGCCGCCGGTGATAACGAAGAAAACCGCACAAGATAGGCGAGGATCACCCTCCCACAGAGAATAGGCGAGATACCCTCCAAGCATTTGCCTGGAGAACAGAACAGAGAACAGCACCAACTCAGAAACAAATCGCGGCAGGAAGTCTCGGAGCGCGTGGGCAAATTGGGTCAGGACGAGATGCCGCCAGACTTTGCGGGCAGCCTTTCCGGGAAACTGCTTGGCTTTGAACGCTTCCAGATCATCGTGAGCGATCTCAAACCGGCGCCATCTTGCGACAAAAAACTCGGTCAGGATTACCAATCCCAAAAGCAAAGTTGGAGCGCCGAGATGAGGGAGTAAATCCAGAATGCGCGGCAAATTCCACGTGGTCTCCAGGCGTAAAAAGTAGAAAAGTCGGTACGGGTCAAAGTAGAAAAGCCGCATCACGATCACAGCCAACGCCAACGCCCAAAAGTATATTGGAACTGCGCGCAGACAAGTGACGCCCAACAAGAGGTTCCTGTTGATTCGACTTTGCCAACCCGCGCGAACCCATAGAACAAACGCCAGGCCGCAAAAAAGCAGAACCGGGGGCGTATAGACTGCCAGCGTGCGTCCCAACGATAAGAGTGCGATGTCACGGACGGGCTGACGCCAAATCCACGATTCTCCCCAATCTCCTTGCACCCAATGTTTCACCCATAAAAAATACTGCACGTACACAGGCTTATCCCAACCATAACGCTTGAAGAAAGATGGAATCAAGTCCGGAGGTGGATCAGTCATGCGCGTCCTCTGCTCAAAAATCCTCACCTCATTCGCCGCTAAAACCGTTGAAAAGGCGATAATACTCAAGGCAACCAGCGTCACGAAAAGCCAAACCGACTTTTGAAAAATCACTTTCGACATCTCACACTCCAACCGATCTGACTGAAGATACCTTGACTAAACGACTTCGCAAAAAAGGTAAAGATATATGGAGAAAACAAATAACTCCCACAGTGATGGTGGTTGGGTAGTTTGGTGGTTAGGCCGTTCGTGGTTCGTGATTCATGATTCGTTATCCGCCGATTCCCCATTCGCCGATTCTCGATTCATGATTCTTGATTCATGATTCTCTTCCCACCACTCTGCCAGGGATTGGAGAACGTGCTGCAGGTTGTCGCGCCAGCGGGTTTCTTCCCAGGCCAGGGGGAGCCAGATTTCCTGACGCCCGACCCGCACGTGTTCGCTCAACCGGCGGCGTATCTGCGCGATCCTGCTCGGATCGAACCGTTTGAGCCAGGGCGGGCGCAACGCGATCTGCCCGTTTTCGACGACGATGGCCGGGATGCGGGCATCGCGCGCCAGGATTTTGAGTTGCAACTGGTAGATGAGGTTCTGCGCTTCTTCCGGCAACGGCCCAAAGCGGTCCTCTAGCTCTTCTTGAAGGTGGACGACCTCTTCTGCGGTGGTCAGATCGGCCAAACGGCGGTAGAGTTGCAGGCGCAATTTGTCGTCGGGGACGTAGTCCGTGGGCAAGCCGACCGCCAGTGGCAGCTCGATGGTGATGGAACCGATGGGTTCGGGTGGTTCCGGCTGTCCGGCGCGCTCCGCCTTGAGGCGATTCACCGCCCGTGAGAGCATCCGCGTGTAGAGCGTGAAGCCCACGTCGGCGACGTGCCCGTGTTGCTGCCGGCCCAGGATGTCGCCCGCGCCGCGGATTTCCAAGTCGCGCAGGGCCACGGTGAAGCCGCCACCCCCGCTTGTCGCTTCGTCCAATGCCTGCAAGCGCATCCGCGCGTCGTCGTTCATCCGCCGCTTGTGGAAGAAGTAGGCGTAGCCCCGTCGTGTCCCGCGTCCCACCCGGCCTCGCAACTGGTACAATTGCGCCAGCCCAAAGCGATCCGCCCGCTCGACGATGAGGGTGTTGGCGTTGGGGAAGTCCAGACCGCTCTCGATGATCGTCGTCGCCAGCAGCACGTCTACCTCGCCGTTGGCGAAGCGCTGCATCGCGCGCGCCAGCTCGCGTTCCTGCATCTGCCCGTGCGCCACGGCGACGCGCGCTTCGGGCGCGAGCGCTTGCACCCGCCCGGCGACGGCGTGAATCGATTCCACGCGGTTGTGGACGTAGAACACCTGCCCGCCGCGTTTGAGTTCGCGCAAAATCGCGCGCCGCGCCACGTCGCTGTCGTAGACGCCGGTGTACGACGCGATCGGCAGCCGTTCCTGAGGCGGCGTCTCGATGATGCTCACGTCGCGCACGCCGGTCAGCGCCATGTAGAGCGTGCGGGGGATGGGTGTGGCGGTGAGGGTGAGCACGTCCACCTCGGTACGCATCTGCTTGAGGCGCTCTTTGTGGGCGACGCCGAACCGCTGCTCTTCGTCGATGATGACCAGACCTAAGTCCTTGAAGGCGATGTCCTGTTGCAGCAGCCGGTGCGTGCCAATGACAATGTCTACCTTGCCTTCGCGTAGTCCGGTGAGAACCTTGCGCTGCTCAGCGTCGGTGCGGAAGCGCGAGAGCAGTTCCACGGTGACGGGGAAGGGGGCCAGGCGGTCGCGGAAGGTCTCATAGTGCTGTTGGGCCAGCACCGTCGTCGGCACGAGCATCCCCACCTGTTTGCCGTCCATAACGGCTTTGAACGCGGCGCGCAACGCGACCTCGGTTTTGCCGTAGCCGGCGTCCCCGCAGATCAGTCGGTCCATGGGCCGCGCTTTCTCCATATCCTCTTTGACGGCAGTGATGGCCTGCACCTGATCGTCGGTTTCGATGTAGGGGAAGGCGACCTCCAGTTCGCGCTGCCAGCCGGTGTCGGGCGCGAAGGCGTAACCGGGCGCGATTTGCCGGGCGGCGTAGAGTTCTAGCAGTTCGGCGGCGACATGCGCGGTGGCGGCTTGCACGCGGGCCTTCGTCTGCGCCCAGGCCGCGCCGTCCAACCGGCTCAAACGCGGCGGGCCGTCCTCCGCGCCGACGTAGCGCGTGAGGCGGTCGGCCTGGTGGATGGGCACGTAGAGCTTGTCGCTGCCCCGTGACTCGATTTCGCCGTGCGCGGGAGGGGCGGCGTATTCGAGGAGCAGGTACTCGCGCTCGATGTCGTCGACGCCGCGCGTGACCAATCCGCGGAAGATGCCGATGCCGTAATCCTCGTGGACGACCGGATCGCCCGGTTGCAGGTCCGCGAAGCTAAACTCCGGCGAAGCGGCGCGACGGCGTGGTCGGCGGCGCGGCTCCGGCGGTCGCCAGCCGAAGAGTTCTTCGTCGGTGATGAGGTGGCGCGTGCCGCGCGCGCTGTTCCATTGCCAGCCGCCCGGCGCTGCCCCCTGCACGAAGGTCAGCAGGCCCTCCGGCGCGGCGAGGACGCTTTGCAAAACCGGCGGTGGATTGAATTCCTGCCACAGTTCGGCCATACGCTCGGCCTGGCGGCTGACGACGACGACCTGATCGTTGAGCGAGAGCCACTGCCGGATGCGTCCCAGCGCTTCCGGCAGCCGTCCGGCGAAGTGGATTTCAGATGTGAAGCCTTCCGCCAGCGCGCCTTCCCCGCTATCGTGCAGCGCAAGCGTACCAGCTGGCTTAACTGCGCTGCGTTCCAGTCGTTCGTGGATCGCGTCCCAGGCGACGTAGGGCGGCTCGGCGTCGGGTGGCAGATAGCCCTCTTCCGCGATTTGCTTGCGCTGCTCGGTGGCCTCTTCTTCCAACTCGCGCCAGCGCGCGGCCAGTTTCTCGGCTTCGCACAGCACGACCAGTGCGTTGTCGGGCAAATAGTGCAGCAATGTTCCATCTTCCTGGTAGAAGTAAGGGAGGTAGAATTCCAGGTTAGGGAAGGGGATGGCCGCTTCGAGCGATTGCGCGTCGGCTTCGAGGAGCGCGCGCACGTCGGTGGGGAGTGACGTCTCCAACAGCGCGCGCAGCGTTATCAGGGCGCGCTCACCGTCCAACGGCAGCGCCTCGCGCACGGGCGTGAGCCAGAAGCTCATCGTGCGCCCGGCTTCGGGCAGCGAGCGCTGGGTGGCGGGGTCGAAGGTGCGGATGGTGTCGATGACGTCGCCGAAGAATTCCAGGCGGTACGGTAGCGCCGATTGCGGCGGGAAGATGTCGAGCAGGCCGCCGCGCCGGCTGAATTGTCCTGGCGCTTGGACGACGCTGACGGGTTCGTAGCCGATGCCGCCGGCGTGCCGCGCCAGGCCGGTGAGGGATTCGTGCGCATCCACCTCGATTTTGCGCGCGGTGCGGCGGAACTGGCGATAGGGGAGCGTGCGCTGCATCAACGCACGGACGGAAGCGACAATAATGGGCGGCGCACCTGTCTTGACCGTATCGATGCGGTGCATGAAAAGCGTAGAGAGCACGTTCAGCCGGTCGGTGATGGTTTCCGGCGTCCACGGAGCGCGCTCGTAGAAGAGGACGGGCGGTTCCGGGAAGCGACGCAGCCGGGTGGGATCGTCTACCCACAGCTTGAGCGCCTCGATCAGGCGACGGCTCTCGTCGACAGTGGGAACAACGATGACAACGGGAGCGGGCAGCTCTTCACTCAGGGCGGCGATGACCGGCGGGCGGGCGCGCTGCATCAAGGCCGTGGTTGGGAGTTCCAATCCGGCCTGGAGCGCGTCGCGCAGCGTTTGGTAGGCGGGATGTTCCCGCACCCAGGCTAAGAGTCCGTGTAGGAGAGCCACTGTTCCTCGAAAATAGTCAGGCAGTCGTTAGTCGGATGGCGGCGTTGTAACGTGCCAGGTCATGCCCTGGCGTTCGAAATCGGGATCGTTGTTGAGCCAGGCTGCTATCAGATTGCAGGCCAGGCGCTGTACTTCCCAGACGACGTGTGTTTCAGCGGCGGAGAAGTCTTGCAGCACGTAGGCGGCGGGATCCATTTGCCCCGGCGGGCGTCCAATGCCCACCCGCAGCCGGGGAAGCGCCTGCGCGCCCAAGAGTTGCATAATCGACTGCACGCCTTTGTGTCCCCCACTGCTCCCTTCCGGGCGGTAACGCAGGTCGCCCAGGGGAATATCCAGATCATCGTAGACCACCAGAATACGCGCCGGATCGATTTTGTAGAAGTGACTGAGCGGGACGACGGCTTTGCCGCTCTCGTTCATCCACGTTTGCGGTTTCGCCAGGATGACGCGCCGGGTTCCAATTGTGCCGTTGGCAGTCTGCGCGCGATGTTCGATACGTGTGAAGCTGAGCCGGTGTGTGTGCGCCAGCGCGTCCACAATCTGAAAGCCGATGTTGTGGCGGTTGTGCATGTAACGCGGGCCGGGATTGCCCAGCCCAGCGATGAGAAAGAATTCGCTCACGATGTGCTCACTGGCCCTGGTTTTTCCGTTGGAGCCGCAACGCGTAGCGGATAGCAGCTTTGATCGCCACGTAGAGACCGCCGATGACGTAGATCATAATGGCAAGCTGCGCGCCCGTCTTGAAGGCTTCTTTGACCGCATCCATTGAGATAATCGTCTTTGGCTTCTCCTCGCCTTCGCCGTTGTCGCCCGGTCCAGGGGTGACGCCTGGGCTGAGGGTGGGGGTGGGGCGCGGCGTAGCCGTCGGCGGCTGCTCGATGGTTGGTGCGATGGGGGCTTCGCCTTCAGCGGGAAGCGGGGCGGGCGCGCCAATTTCGGTGGGCGTGGCCTCCGGTGTGGGTTCGGTCGTCGGTGTGGCGGCCTCGTTCTGCACCGTGAGGTTTTGGATGAAGTACACGTTGGGCGTTTCGTTGCCAGCCTCGTAAACCACCAATGCGAGCACGTATTTCCCGTTGGGCAAGCCTGTAGTATCCCACGTGCCCAATGTCCCATTGACGACCATGCTCTGGTTGTTCCAGATGATGGGACTATCATGCCGCCAAAGTGTCCCGCCGGTGACGGTGTCTCCGGGGGCGAAGAGAATACCGTAGGAGACGAAAGCGGGATGGGTCGCCGTTCCCATGATATTGACCACACCGCTGACCGTGCTACCTTCTTGCGGATAGCTGATCATCCACACTGCGTCCTGGGCCAGCGGCGCAGCCCAGCCTGACCCCGCGCTGGCCAGCAAGAGAATGAGGGATAAGATCACACCATATCGCAATACCTTTATTCGTTGCATGCCAACTCCTCACGAAAATAGTCGCTTCTATGCATCGGAAAAGTTTATCACGAAAGAGAGGGATGGCAAGTGAAAATGGGCGGGCGTTTGCGCAACTTTCCGAGTTATCTCACGTAATACAGTAAGTACATTACACGATGGAGGTGATATAATGGCAAACAATAAGTTGCGTCGGCAAAATGGTATTCTGGCAGGAGTCTGCGGGGGATTGGGGGCGTTCTACGGCATTTCGCCCTTCTGGTTCCGGCTGCTCTTCCTGA
>DAIUDK010000196.1:0-7355 GCA_036845725.1 Chloroflexota bacterium | reverse complement strand
GTTAACGTTGAGAAGGGGGCGGGGGCCAGCCCTCCTCCGATGCTACAGCTATGCTTTAGCCGGAGCTTTCTTTTCCTGCGGCTTGCGCAGCGCCTTCCACCCATCGTAGACGAGGATAGTCGCCGCTACGATCAACACCAGGGCGATGAGGCCCACGAGGACCGCCGCGATCCCGGCCTGGCTCGTCGCCGCCGCCGGTAGTTTGACGAAGAAGTTGTCGTAGGCCAGGTAGAGCAGCGCGGCGATGGTTGTCACGATCATGAACACCGCCGGATACAGCGCCCAGGTATGCTTGCGCCCCTCCGACATCGCCCACAAAGCGATCAACATCAACGCCAGCCCGGCCATCAGTTGGTTGGCCGCGCCGAACGCGGACCAGATCGTCAGCCAGGGAATGACCCACACGAAGACCAGCGTCAGGATCAACGCCACGATGGTCCCGACGTGCACGTTCTTCATCGCCGGGAACTTATCGCCCACCAGCTCGGCGCTGGCGACGCGCATGAAGCGGATCACGAGCTGCATGATCGTCAAGGCCATGATGGTTAAAAAGACCGAGCCATAGGCCGTGCCGAACTCGAGAGGAATACCGATGCGGTTGAGGAAGTTCGCCAAACCACCGGAGAACACCGCGAGCGCCTTTGCCGCGCCGCCGGCATCCTGATAGCCCTGAAAACTGCCAAATGCCGCCGTCGCGGTGAGGAAAGCCACGATCGCGAAGAACATTTCCATGAACATCGCGCCGCCGCCGACCGGCATGGCGTCGGTCTCGGCCTCAAGCTGCCGCGCCGTTCCAGACGAAGACACCAGGCTGTGCCAGCCGGAGACTGCGCCGCAGGCGATGGTGACGAAGAGCATGGGCCACAGCGGGCCGCTGGCGGTGGTGAACTTGGTGAAGGCCGGGAAGTCGCCCATCCCTGGACGCCAGATGATCATACCGAGCACCCCACCCAACACGCCCAGCGAAACGATCCAGAAGGAGATGTAGTTGATCGGCTGCGCGAAAGACCAGATTGGCATGACCGAACCCAGATAGCAGAAGACAATGACCAGGAGCGTGCCGATGACCTGCGCTTGCGTGTTGCCCAGGAACCAGACCGGCGATTCGGGCAGGCCATACAAACCGTTGAAGAAGTTGGCCACTGGCCCTGTGGTGCTAAGCCAAATGCCAAAGAACGTGACCGCGACGGTGATCACAGTGGTGAGGATGATATCCATTCTCCACTTGTAGGTCATCTGCCCTGCCAGGATACCCATCAACACGACGACGATCATGCCCAAGGGCACTTTGGGACTGATCATCAGCGTCTTGCCAACGGCGTTGCCGAAGCTGCCCATGATCAGCAAGAGATAGAAGTAGAGGAAGATCATCAGGATGTTGCGCGCCCGGGGGGAGATCAATTTGTAACTCAGCGCGCCCATCGAATCGCCTTCGCGGCGCACGCCCATCATCATGGCCCCGTAGTCCTGCACCCAGCCGATGAAGAAGGTGCCCAGGATGATCCAGAGCAGGGCGGGGAACCATCCCCATTGCACGGCGATAATCGGGCCGGTAATGGGACCAAGTGCAGCGATAGACTTGAATTGATAACCGAACAACACGTTGCGGCTGGCGGGTGTAAAATCCACGCCATCCATGAACATCTTGGCCGGGGTCGCCTTTTTACCGTCGGGCTGGATCACGTTCTGGTCAATGCGACGGGCGTATATGAAATACCCAACGTAGATGGCGACAGCGCCTAAAATCAACACGAGAATCGAATTCATGACAAAACCCCCTTTCGAAATCCGAAAACTGTGGTGATGTGGTTATGATTGAAAAAAAATGGTGTCGCGATGTTAGGTGCGATGCAGTCATAACGATCCAAAGATGTGGGAAAACGTGGTCGGGAAACAACTATGAAACGCCTGTGTGCTTATACCTCCACCTCCTTTGGCCCCCTGTGGAAACCACCTTTACTATTATAAGTCTCTCTTTTGTGCAATGCAAATTTTAGAGCAAAAAGGGGTGTTTTTCGTTTGCGGGCGCGCCCGCAAACGAAAAACACCCCCAAAATACCTTTTTGTTGGAGGATTTTGTGGTCTAGGCTGCGAAGAACTCGGGATGTTCGACGCGGAGATCGCGCAACACGGTGTCGAAAACGGCGGGGGCGTGCGGCGCGAGCAGTTCCAGCATCTTGAGCGCCAGCCGGCGGATCTCCCACTGCGCCTCCGGGGTGATGCGCAGGCGGAAGAAGTGCAGCAGCTCGCGGAAGTTCATCGTGACGATGATGCGCGTCTCTGCGGCGTTCGGTAGGACGAAGCGTGCGTCTTCCTTGAGCACGCCTGATTCGCGCAACTCCTGGTACGCCGACTTCACGTTCTCGACGAAGCCATCCCAGACGGCGCGGGCGTGCGGGTCCTCGGCAATCGCGTCAGGGATGACCAACGCCGGATCGGACATATCCACGTAGCGCTGGCTTTCTTGAGAATACGAAGCGATGCGGTGGCGCACGAGCTGATGGGAGCAGGCCCGGCTAATCCCGCTGATCTCGAACGTGGCACTGGCGTGCTCGATGAGGCTCTCGTGGCCCTCGCGAATCCGCGCGCGCAGAAACTTCGCCGGATCCCCCCGGCTCTCGCTGCGATAGCACACCCGACCGGCGTGCTCCAATAGTTCCTCCGGCGTCCCATTGCCGCGCAAATACTGCGTCAACGCAATCAGTTCAACGTGCATCGTGTACCCTCCAAAGACAAACCACGAATCTTCACGACTTTTGTGATACTCACGATGATTTTGCAGTCAAGAACCAAAGAATTGTACACGGATTTGACGGATTCTACGGATTTCCTTTAAGGAAAAATCCGTGTTTTCCGTGTTCATCTGTGTACCCGATTGGGTGGTGATAAATTCCTCGCTCACTCGGCTGCCAGCTCGCCGTTGATTTCTGCAGCGCGTTCGGCCATCAACGCGCGCAGTTTTGCGGCGTCTCTGGGATAGGCCCAGTAGAAGAGCGAGTAGAAGACAAAACAAATGACCCACGGGAACGGGATCGTCCACAGCATCGCCTGCGTGAAGCCGATCTTGTCGGCCAGACTGCCCGCGATGTAGGCCACCAGCGCGGCGAATCCGCTCTCCACGAAGGTCGTAAAGGCAAACGCCGTGCCCCGCAATTCCGGCGGGACCGCGCCCTGCATCATCGGCTCCTTTGCCCCTTTGCCCGCCCAACTGATGAGCAGCGCCGTCACGAAACAGAGGAAGAAGAAAGGCCAAAAGCTCCAACTCGTCGCGGTGGTGAGCATGATGTAGCTCAACGGAATCCCGCAGAAGACGGAGATCTGCCCGATGATCGTCCGGCCGTACTTGGGATTTTTGCCTTCTGCCCAGTCGCCGAGGATGCCGCCGAGCACGTTGCTGATCGCCGTGCCGATGACGATGCCGGAGAAGGCCAGCGTCGCGCTGCCCTGCGGATGATCGAAGGCGATGGCCTCCGTCATTCCGCGCACATCCACCATCCAGGTGATCAGGTACAGCCCCAGCACCACCCAGGGCATACTTCCCGACAGTCCTTGCAGGATTGCCACCCAGATGGTGGGGATTTTCAGCACTTTCGGCACGTCGGAGAACTTGATCGCGTACTGCGCGGCCTGCTCCTCGGTGATCTTGCCCGCCAGTTCCGGCTCGGCTGCTCCGCGCGTTGGCTCCTTCACCAGCAGCGCCACCACCGCGCCCGAGATCACGCTGAACCCGCCGAGCAGGAAGAAGCCCCACCGCCACAAGGTCGGCGTCGCCAGGAACCCCAAGCCCACCGTGCCGATGACCAGGCCCATCATCCCGAAGCCCTCCATAAGGCCGAGCGCGCGCCCGCGTTGGCGCGGCGGGAACGTGTCCGACATCAGAGAGAAGGTCGCGGGCATCAGACAGCCCAGTCCCAACCCGGAGATGGCGCGGATGACGAGCAGTTGGCCGAAGTTCTGCGTGAAGCCGCAGAAGACGGTCCAGATCCCCCACAGCCCCGTGCCGAAGATGATGACACGTTTGCGCGACAGCTTGTCGGCGGCATAGCCCCACAACGGCGCGCTGACCGCCTGCAACAGGCTGCGGATGGTGCCGATCTGGCCCAATGCCTGATAATTCAACCCCCATAATTTCTGGATCGTGGGAAAGAGGACGGAAATCGTTTGTCCCTCGCCTTGATCGATGAAGTAGCCGAAGGCCAGGGCAAACAACGTCTTCCAGCGTGTGGATTTCGGTTCAGATTGCGTCGATGTCGTCATGTGTGATCTCCTCTTGAAAGATGATTGCAGGCTAAAAGAAACAGGTGCATTATGGCACAGTTTGTCAAGACTACAAAGTTCTAAAAAGGGGTGTTTTGCGTTTGCGGGCGCAGCCTGCAAACGCAAAACACCCCCTAAACTTCCTTGTTCCTACTGCCGCAGGACGAGCGGCAGGTAGATGCGGGCCATCTCGGACACCTCCACCCATGCCTTGCCCGACAGCAAGATGGTGTTCGTCCCTTGGCTGATGGGCAGCGAAGCTGTGATCCAGCCGGTTGCCGGGATCGACGGCGCGGTGAACAGTCCGTTCGCGTCGATCTGGCCCAGGGCAACGGTGCCGCTGAGACCTACGTCCGTACTCCACAGCAGCGTCGCGCTTACGGGTAAGGGATTGCCGTACACGTCGTAGGGCATGGCCGTCATTTGCGCGCTTTTCCCCACTGCGATTCGCAGCGGGTCCGGCGTGACCGCCAGCGTGACGGGCGGGGAATCTGACACGGCGAGCAGCACCGTCGTCGAGAGCGAGCCGAGGTGACCGGTGAGCCGCGCGGTGGTGGGCGTCGCTGGCGCGGTGTAGACGCCGTACGCATCCAGCGTCCCCACATCCACCGTCCACGTAGGCGTGACGGGGAACATCTGCCCGAAGCGCGTGTCGCCTTCGCTTTCGAAAAGCGCCGCCAGTTCCGTTGTGCTGCCCGGCTGCACCGTCGCAATCTCAGGCGTAATGCGCAGTCTCAGCCACCACGGCAGAAAAAGTGCCGGGTCGCCGAACAACGTATACGTCCGTGCCTCATAACGGGTACGGATGGCCTCACGCCCAATCTGCGACAACTCGCCCAGGTTGAATTCGCCCCGCTGGAACGCCGCCTTGAACATCGCTCGCGCCTGTTGTTCCTCGGGGCCAGCGTAAGCCAGTCCCGCCGGGCCATACGCGGCGATGGCTCCAGTTTCCGTCAAGACCGTCGTGACCCATTCGCCGATGGAGCGCACGTCCGAGACACCGGGATATTTCGGCGGGAACATCCAATAGCCATCCCAGCAGTCCAGCGATAGCAAGAAAGGCAGTGCGGTCTTTTGGGTGAGAACAGTGAGATCCGTGTTGAGGATCAGCGGTTCGTGCGCCCAGCGGTTGATAGAGCCATGACCCGCGTAAGTCAGCAGTCCCGCGCCCGCGTTCCACGCCTGGGTCAGTGCGTTCGTGGCCGCCGGGCAGAAAGTGTAGCCGGTACAGAGGTCTTCCATATAGACCGTCTGCGTCGTCGTTGCGGTAGAGAATAACTTCCGCAACTGCTCCAACATGCTGTCGAAACCCTCGTCGTAGTCCTTGCCGTTATCGGCCACGAGTAAGGTGTGCAGTTGCCACGCCGCAAGCGGCTGCGCCTCGTAGGCCAGCACCTTCGCCACGTAGGCGGCGACCTCATCCACGGTCTGCGCCGGAAGGCGACCTACGATCACCTCAGGCAGCCCGTCGCCATCCACGTCGCCGAAGCGGCTATCGACCGGCACGTCGCCCTGGGTGGGATCGGCGAACTCGCGGTACGGTGGGATCAGCGTGGGCACGAACGCGCCGTAGGTCGCCGGGTTGTAGCCTTTGAAGTTGAAGTTGCCATCGCCCACGAGGAAGAGATAGCGCACCGCCGGGCCGGGCCAGTTGGCGCGCGCGTAGGCGACGAAGGCGCGGATGGCCTCCGGGTGGAACACGCCGCCGTTGAACAACGGGTAGATGGCTTCCACGTCCACCACACTCACGCGCAGTCCCTGGCTTTGGCGCTGCGCTACGAGCGGTTGCAGCGCGGCGAAGAAGTGTCGCGGCGCGATGATGATCTCGTCTGCGCCTGTGGATGGCGCGAGCAGGTCGGCGTCCGGCGTGTAGCGCACCGGCGTGGCCGGGCGCGGAACTTCGCCCACGTAGCGCGTCCCCACCGGCGCACTGTCCGCGAAGGTCGCGCCGCCGTTGACGAGTGCCACAGGATGTAGCGGATCGCTCACGTCGTAGAGGCGCGCCCCACCGGGCCAGCCGGCGATGGCATACGAGGCTGCTGCGTCTGTCAATACTTCGCAGACGAACGTCCCGCTGCTTGCTGTGGGAGACTGCCGGTAAGTCAATGCGGCGCGGTCGAAAAAGACGCGCTGCACATTTATACCGGAGACGGAGACGTAGGCCACGCGCAGGTTGTTGCTCCCGGCCAGCAGCGCTGCTGCCGGAACTGTCGTCGTGATGACGTGACCGGTCTGGCCATCCCAATAGAAATCGCCCAACGTTGTCTCATTAAAGGCGAGGCGCACGTGATGGTCGGGGTTGACGTCATCGTCGTAGTTGAACGACGCCATCTCGACCACCAGGGTCGCCGCATCGCTGGCCGCCACCGGTGCGGATAAAGCGATGGGGTAGGTGCGAGTGGTGGTGGCGGCGACGTTGACATCTTCCCAGAACCAGGTCGTCAGCGTGCCGGGGTTGATGCTGGCGCGCGCCCAGTAGCGCAGGTTCTGCTCTGCGACGACGGTGACCTGGCAGACGCCGGCGGGCGCGGTGAAAGGCGTCACGTCGCGCGTCGCCATTCGCAGACCGGGCGTGGACGCTTCCACGCTGAGCCAGTAGACGTTCTCGTCGGTGTACTCCTCGTCCTGGCGGTTGCCGTGGAACTTCTCGCCGTAGAAGACGAGCGCGTCACCGGGATCGAACAGCCCTGTCCCGACTTCGTGCAGCGCCACTTCCTGCCCGCGCCAGAACAGGCGCACATCGGCCAACGCCGCACCGGTGACGGGGACGCCCGCCGCCGCGAGCGTGGCATAGTCCAGCGTGTAGACGCCGTCGGTGATGACGCCGATGCGCCAGACCGGATCGGGCAGTGGGATGGGGGCGGCGGGAGCAGGCAGCGCGGCGGCGAGGGAGAGCGAGGGTGTGTGGGCGGATGGGAAAGCGTCAGTGGGCCTGTCGGGCAGGGCGTCCGGATTGGGGGGCGCTGGGGTTGCGCTCGCGCCAAGCGCCGGGATGAGCAACAGCAGCCCGCCGAGCACGGCAAGCAGAAGCAAGTAATAGCGTTTGGTTATCGTGTCCACATTATTTGTCCTTTCGTGCGAGCTTTCAGCGATCAGCC
>DAIUDK010000195.1:0-7379 GCA_036845725.1 Chloroflexota bacterium | reverse complement strand
TTCCGAGGTTTACCCCTGCTGATCTACCGTTCTTTCCCATATTTTGAACAGACACTTTGGAAATTCCCTCTTGACTCTAGGGTTACCCAAGGGTTTATACTACAGATATGTTTCGGATAGGCGAGTTTTCCCGCATAGGAAGTGTGACGATTGACACGCTGCGTCATTATGACGCGCTGGGTCTGCTCAAGCCGGTCGAAGTGGATCGGTTTACCGGCTATCGTTACTATTCCGCCACGCAGTTGCCGCGTCTCAACCGGATCATCGCGCTGAAAGA
The DNA here is from genome assembly GCA_036845725.1 of Chloroflexota bacterium. GTDB lineage: Bacteria > Chloroflexota > Anaerolineae > B4-G1 > SLSP01 > DSWT01. The sequence continues at coordinate 7,102 of DAIUDK010000195.1, read as the reverse complement.
GGTGGGATTTTCACTGGAAGAAATTGTGCACATTCTCCGTAAGAATCCCACCCCGGATGAATTCCGTGGCATGCTGAAGGCTCAGTTAGCGTTGGCCGAAAGCGCCATAGAGACGGCGCAACTGCGTCGGGACCGTATTCTGGCTCGCCTGAATTCACTCAATTTGGAGGAAACGATGCCTGCATACGAAGTAACCCTGAAATCTGTGGACGCCCTCGCCGTCGCTGCTATCCGCGAAGTGGTGCCGGCGCTCGCGCAAGTCCCCCAACGGTGGGGAGAAATGTTCGACGCGATTGGCCGTTGGATGGTCGCCAACGGCCTGCCCGGCGGTTTCGCAATGACGCTCTATCATAACGAAGGGTATACCCGCGAGAACATCGACACGGAGTGCGCCTTGGTCATCCGCGATAGAGCGGTCGACGAGGTCGCCGGTGCGGTAAGTCCGATTGTCGTGCGCCAAATGGAAGCCGTTCCGCATTTGGCAACCACCGTCGTCGCCGACTGGCGAGTCGAGGGCTTGGAGCCGGCCTACCGGACCCTGGGCCGGTGGATCGAAGACCGCGGTTATCGCATCGCGGGTGCGCCCCGCGAAGTGTACTATGGCTCCCCCGCCCAAGGAGACTACACCGCCGAAATCCAGTTCCCCGTTGAAAAGGAGGCTACGCCATGGGAAAGCTAAAGACGGGCGCGTATAATCCCTTGCCGGTAGTCCCCATCGTCCTGGTGGGGGCGAATGTGAACGGAAAACCCAACTACATGGCCGCAGGCTTCGTCAACGGGGTGAACGTCAAGCCGCCGATCGTCTATGTCAGCCTGAACAAAAAACACTATACGCCGCAAGGCATTCTCGAGAATGCCACCTTCAGCATCAATGTACCCTCCGCCGGCTACGTTGTCGAAACCGACTACTGCGGATTGGTCAGCGGTCGAAGCGTCGATAAATCCGGCATTTTCACCACGTTCTACGGCGAATTGGGGACCGCGCCGATGATCGCCGAATTCCCCATCGTCTGCGAGTGCCGGTATACCGGACAGCAGGTGGAGTTTGCGATGGACACCGTCTACTTCGGTGAGGTCATCCAGGTCTACGTCAGCGAGGAGATGCTGGACGTGGACAAGAAACTGGACGTTCTGAAGGCCAATCCTATCTATTACTCCGGGCTGGAGAACCGTTATCGCACTTTGGGGGAGGACATGGGACCGGGCTGGCGCATTGGCCGGCAGTACACGCCCAAAGAGGCTCCGGCAGACCGGGCGGCTACCGAATCCGGGTATCGCTGCACCCTCGTCGAACGTCCTGCCCAACCGGCGTTGACCATCCGGGCTTCTGTGTCGCCCATGGCGTTGGCCCGGACGATTGGCGAATCCATGCTGGCGATTTCACGCTACGCCGGGGAGCGGGGCTATGTCCCCGCCGGCCCGCCGTTCATCGCCTATCACGGTTTTGATGGGCGCGAGCAGGATGTCGAAATTGGGTTACCCTTTCAACCCGGCATCGAGGGCCGGGACGCGATCCGGGTCGGCGTGATTCCCGGCGGAAAAGCGGCCGTCTATCATCACGTTGGCCCCTACGAAAAGCTGCTGGAAGTGCGTGTTGCGCTGCAACAGTGGCTCAACACAAACGGGTACACGCCGTCGGGGCCGGCCTACGAGATCTACCTGAACGATCCGCAAAGTACGGCTCCGGAAAATCTTGAGACGGAGATTGTGTTTCCGCTGGTGTCAAAGAGCTGAAAACTCGACAGCAGATTTGGACAATCCTCTGTGTGGCGAGACGAACCGGTCAGCGTCTTGGCGACCAGACTCAGTAGATCGAAAAGCGCAAAGACTACAAAAGTCTCAGCTGGTACTACGCTTTGCAGACCTTGTGTTTAACGTGCGTATTGGCTCAAGCGAGTGCCGCGTAAGACTTTTGTAGTCTGGCTCTGGCTTGAATTTCGATCTACTGAGACTAAGGGTTTGTAAAGAAACAAGACGGTGGCGCGGCGGTAGGGTGCGCGAGGCCCAGCAGGGCGCGGTGGGTGGCGATGCTGTCCAGGAAGATGCGTCGCTGCTCCGGGGTCTTGAGGGCGGCGGCTTGCGTCTGGAGGCGCTCCACAGCTTCCGCCAGGAGGGGAGCCGCGCGCGCGTCGCCGTTAGCCTGGAGCACTTCCACACAGGTCAAATAGATGTGGAAAGGGTCATCGGCGCCTTCTAGCGAGTGATGCGCCAGGTAGTTCAGGATTTCATCCACGCAGTTCTGCGCCTGTGCCTTGTCTCCGGCGGTCAGGGCAGCTTTAGCCAGTCCGGCCAGCGGATCGAGCGTCAGGTAGGGCTCATCTTGGGAGCGCCGCAAGTGCAGAGCTTCCCGGTATGCCGTTATGGCTGCGTCCACTTGCCCCGAGGCCAGCAGGGCGCTTCCATAATTGGTTAAGGCATAGGCATGGTGAGAGATTTCTCCCAGTTCCTGCGTCAGGGCCACAGCAGTCTGGGTGTGCTCAAGGGCTAACGCGATCTGCCCCGCATGCCTGTCCAGAATCCCCCATAATCCCAGGGTGCGGGCTTCGCCGTGGCGGTCGCAGGTCTCGTGGCGGATTTGGAGGGCCTGCATCAACGAGTGTTGTGCTGCGTTGTAGTCTCCCAGGCGTATCTGCGTGTAGGCCAGGTTCTGTAGTGCTTTGGCCTCGCCGGAGCGGCTTTGCAACTCGCGCCACAGTGCCAACGCCTGTATATTGTAGGTATGCGCGAGCGATAGTTCCCCTTGTTCGTTGAACAGCACACCGAGGGTGTTCAGCACGTTGGCCTCGCCCCAGCGGTCGCCGATGTCGCGCTTGAGACACAAACAGCGTTCCAGAAACGAGCGTGCCTGATCGCGCCGGCCCTGCCGGATCAGCACACCCCCCAGGTTGTTGAACGCTGCGCTTTCCCCCCAACGGAAACCTAATGTCTGATAGTATTCCAATGCCTGTTGGTAGTGTTGATACGCGGCGTTGTAGTCGCTGGTGAAAAAAGCGATGTTGCCCAATTGCCGCAAGCTATCGGCGACGGCTTCCGCCAACTGTGCGGCGCGCGCCAATGCCAGACCGGCCTCTGTCTGCTGGCGTGCTGTGGCGTAATCGCCCTGCGAGTAGGCGATGCGCCCCAGCGCGTTGCAGGTATGCGTTTCCCCATAAAGGTTGCCGCGTTCGTGATAAAGCGCGCACGCGCGCGCGTACTGCGCTTGCGCCTCGGTGTATTTCCCCTGGCGCAGCGCGACTTCTCCTAATCCCCACAGGGCCATCGCCGTCTCCGGCGGGGCATCCAGCGCTTGCAGGGTGTCCAGGCTTTGCTCCAGCAAGGCTCGACTCTCGGCGGTTTGTCCCAATTGAAGGAGAAACCAGCCCTGGCACGCCAGGGCGTGTGCCCAAACGCGCTGTTCGTCCGGCGTCCCGGCAGTGGCAAAGACTTGCACCACGTGCGCAAAAGCGGCCTCCCCGGCCTTCAGTTCGGCGCGTTTGTCGTAAAAGATGTGCAGGCTGGCCAGTGCGTCGCCAATCCACGCCGTCATTCTGTGTGCCAGCGCCCACGTCCAGGCCGCATGGATGTTGCCGATTTCCCGGTCGATGGTGTCGAGCGTGGTGCGCGCGGCGTGACTTTCGAGCGCCACCTGCTGTTGCGCCAACCAGGCCAAGTAGTATTCACTGTGCCGGGCGCGCAGGGCGGTGTCCGCATCGGGAATGGCGGCTATTTTCTCGTGGGCGTAATGCCGGATCAGTTCGTGGAGGGCGTAACGCGGCGTCGGGCTGTCCTCTTCCTGGCGCAACAGGGACTTGTCCACTAATGCCCGTAGCAGCAGCGGCTGGACGACTGCGATTTGGACACCCGCATCACGGTCGAAGCTGTCCGGGAAGACCGCCAGGTTTTGCACGGCGGCCTGTTCCTCTGCTGCCAGCAGGCCCCAGGACGAATCGAAGACCACGCGCAGGCTGCGATGGGCTTCGGGGATATTTCGCAGAGAATCGGCCAGGAAGTCGAAATCGCGTTGGAGCGCTGCGGCGATTTCGGTACAGGACAGCGTCGGCGTCCAGGCGGCGGCGAGTTCCAGCGCCAGCGGCAGCCCGCCAACCCTGCAAGTGAGTTGGGCGATAGCTTGTTGATCGGCAGGGGAGGGTGCAAAACCGGGATTGAGGCGCTGCGCTGCGGCGATGAAAAATCGCACAGCGTCAGACGTTTCCGCCTCCGGTGACGCGGAAACGGGTAGACAGGCCAGACCGGTGATGGGAAACGCCCATTCTCCCTGCAGGCGTAGACATTCCCGCGTCGTCACGAGCATACGCAACGCCGGGGCGTGGTGCGACAGGTCGGTCAGGTGCGGCGCTGCCGGGAGCAGGCGCTCGAAGTTGTCCAGCACGAGGAGCAGCTCTTTGTGCCGCAGGTAGTTCTGCAACTGTCCCCACAAATCCTGACGCTGGTAGAACTCGAATCCGAGTTGGTGAGCCAGGGCGACGGCTAATCCTTCCGCCGAGGTCACAGTAGCCAGCGGGATGAAGATAACGCCGTCGGAGAAGTTGCGCGCTTCGTTTTCGGCAACCCGGCAGGCCAGGCGGGTCTTGCCCGCACCTCCCGGGCCAACCAGGGTAAGGATGTGACAATCCGGGTGGTTGAGTTGTTCGGAAATCTGCGCCAGTTCGACGTCCCGGCCAACAAAGGGGGTCAGGTACGCGGGCAGGTGACAGTAGGGAGTCGGCGGCGCGGGCAGCGCTCCGTCGCGGATTTGCGCGTAAAGCTGTTGGATGGCCTCGACCGGTTCGACGCCTAACTCGGCGTCGAGGATGCGGCGCAGGGTTGTGTATTGCGCCAGCGCCGCCGAGCGTTCACCCGATAGCGCCAGGGCGTGCATCAACTGGCCGTGCGCCTCTTCGCGCCACGTTTCCAGCGCGATCTGGCGGCGCGCATACTTCTGCGCCTCAACATAATTGCCGCGCGCAAGGTGGAGGTCGGCGAGGTCATAGAACAACGTCATCGCGCGGCGGTGCAGGCCCTCGCGCTGTATCAGCAGCCATTCCTCGAAGGGCACGCTGTCCAACGTGAACCCGTCCAGCAGATTGCCCCTGTAGCACTGCGCGGCGGTTTCCAGATGGTGGATGCAGACCTGGCAGGCGGCCAAACGGCGGTGTGGGTGGCGGCGGACGGCCTCCAACTCGGTGTCGAAAGTGGCGACGTCCAGCTCGTAGGCGCTGTCGGGATTGAATTGGAGCGTCTGGCGCGTGGCGAGCAGGTAGGGCTTTTGTGTACCGGCGTCGTCCATGGCGCGGCGCAGGCGATTGAGGGTCTGGCTAAGGGCGTGGAGGGCACTCTGTTCGTCTTGTTCGGGCCACAGCAGCGCGGTTAGGACTTCCCGTCGAAAGGACTGGTCGGCGTTCATCGCCAGGTAAGCCAACAGCGCGCGGGCTGCGTCGGTCTCGAAGTGCGTGACCGGCGCGCTCTCGCGCGTTACCTGAAATGAGCCAAGCAGTGAAATCCGTAATTTAGCCACAGGTTTGGTTTCTGTGATGATTTTGTGATAGTTGTTTGCTATACTGGTCAACAGTCATTCTTTTGGACCAGATGCGTCCATTATACCAGACGTAGATTGAAATACTGCTGGCATGGAAATTGTCGTGTATGAGTGGGAGATAACGGGTGAATGTGGAAAGTAAACCGGCTTTGACACGCTATCATTCTTATCTGCTGCGGTTGTGGTCGGCGGATGATACGCAAACGTGGCGTGTGATGCTCGAATCCGTCAGCACGCACGAGCGGCATAGCTTTGCCGATCTGGAAAGCCTCTTCGACTTTTTGCGACGGCAGATAGGCGACACGCCGCATCCCTCAGAGGATGCGCTATAGAACCGAGCGGCATCATAAGTTCCGGGTTCATCCGGGTCAGAATTGACTTTTAGGAGGGTCGTTATGGAAATGCGATTTGGAAAACTCTTGCGGTTATTGGTTTTGGCAGGCCTCCTGGCCTTGCCGTGGGCAAGCGTGCCAGGGGTGACGATGGCCGGGCCGGCGTCCGCTGAAGACATCCCGGACGACTGGTGGGCGCAAGTTCAGGAGGATATCCGGCAATCTGAATACCACATCACCTGGCAGGAGCACAGCGCCCTGCCCGGCCTCGATGCCGCCTATCAAGCGCCCAACCGCGCCCAGAACCTGCGCTTCTACTTCACCGGGGACGGCATCCGCGTCATCCCCCGCACCGGCGACGCCGCCTGGGAACTCGGCATGAGTGTGCGCGACGCCGGCCCGGCAGAGTTAGTCGCGCAAGCGCGGCGCATCGCCTACCAACGCGCCGCCTTCGCCGAAACCTTCGCCAACACCGAAGCCGGCCTGCAGCACGCGGTCGCTCTGGGCGATGCAACTGCCTTCGACCTGGTCCTCAACGGCAACCTCACCCCGCACATCGCTGCCGACGGCGCCTCCGTCGAATTTCTCACCGCTGCCGGCGTCCCCGTCTTGCGCTACGGCGACTTCTCTGCCGGACAAAACGTATCCGTCCAACTCTCGCAGCCCGACGCAACCCACCTCCGCTTCACATTTCACGTTTCAGGCATCACCTTCCACGCCCTTCTCACCGCCCTCCCCAACACCGCCGATTGGAATGTCGAAAGCAACCAGGCCGACGCGCAACTCGGCTTTGCCGTGGCCGGCGCGGGGGATATCAACGGCGACGGTTTCAGCGACGTGCTCGTCGGCGCACCCACCTACGACGGCGGCGCCGACAACGAAGGCCGCGTCTACGCCTACTACGGCGCCGCCGGCGGGCTCAGCGCCGGCGCTGCCTGGACCCAAGAGATTGACCAGGCCGGCGCGCAGTTCGGCGCGGCAGTCAGCAGCGCCGGCGACGTCAACGGCGACGGCTACGCGGATGTGATCATCGGCGCGCCCAACTACGCCAACGACCAGACGCAAGAGGGCGCCGCCTTCGTCTACCACGGCGCCGCGAGCGGTTTGAGCGCTGCGGCTAACTGGTCGGCGGAAAGCGACAAAGCCGGCGCGCACTTCGGCGCAGCGGTCAGCAGCGCCGGTTACGCCCACAGCAGCGACTACACCGGCGTCCTCATCGGCGCGCCGGAATTCAACGAAACCCTGGCCAATCAGG
>DAIUDK010000194.1:0-7396 GCA_036845725.1 Chloroflexota bacterium | reverse complement strand
AGGCGACGGCACTCTTGACAAACTGTTAATGTGCTTAACTTGTAGGCTATGCCCTTTGGGAGAAACGCTGCGCTCGCTCCATGTCGATACCGTGGTCGTCACCGGCCTCGTCACGCATGGATGTGTGAAAGCCACGAGTATCGGCGCGCAGGAGGCGGGCCTCGACGTGATTTTGGTTCAAGATGGTCACAGCAGCTTCAGCAAAGATGCCGCAAAGCTGATTGAGGAATGGAATGAGAAACTGAGCGCCAGACACATCACAGTGAAACCAACTTCGGAGATAATGTTCGATTAAGGAGGTCACATGGCTTTAGCAGCGGGTATACTGGATTGGCTGTTGGAAGAAGACAACCCGTCAGTGCGTTATCGCACGCTGACCGAGCTGTTGGACGTTGCTCCCGACGATCCCCAGGTTCAGCAAACCAAAGCGCAAATCCCCAACAGCAAACCGGTCAAGAAGATTTTCGCCAAAATGCACCCCGATGGCTATTGGCTGGACAAGGGAAAAGGCGCCGGCGTCGATTATTCATCCTCGTCCACGCATTTCGTCCTGGCGTTCCTGGCCGAATTGGGATTGGACCGGCAGGACGAGCGGATCGCACGGGCCGTCGAGCGTTACCTGAGCCTGACGCAGCCCGATGTCCCGAACCCGGCACGCTGGCAGATTCCACCGGACACCCGCAACCACCAATCGTGCCTGTACGCCTACAACCTGCGCACCTTCGTTATGCTCGGCTATCGCGACGACCCGCGCATCCAGGAACGCATCGCCGTGCTGCTGGCCGACGAGCGCTTCGATGGCGGCTATCTGTGCGACCGGCCTTCATTCACGGCGAAGACAAAAAGCTGCATCCGGGGCAGCATCAAGGCGCTGATGGCTTTCGCCGTCCTGTCCGAATTGTGGGAGACGTCGCGCTGTCGCCAGTTGGTGGATTACTTCCTGCGCCGCCGCGTCTTGTATCGCACGAGACAACCGGAGAAACTGGTGCGTGACGAACTGGTGCATACCAGCTTTCCTTTCAAAATCGGCGGCAACCTGCTGGAGCCGCTCTACGCCTTGAGCCGCATGGGTTACGGGCAGGACAAGCGGATGCAATCCGCGTGGGACATCCTCGAAAGCAAGCGGGATGAAAATGGGCGCACCATCCTGGATTGGCATCCGGCAACATTTTTCGATCCCGGCGAGAAGGGACAACCGAACAAATGGGCGACGCTGTATGCCTGCTTGAGTCACAAATACCGCACTTCTGACATATAGCTCTTGGACATCCTCTCAACTTAGAACTTTAGACTATAGACAAGGAGACTGAACAATGACGAACGATATGTTGACGTACTACGCCCAACCTGGCCCAATGACCGATCCCGGCCCTTACGCCCATCTGTTCGACGGCCTGCCCACCGACATTCCGTCCCTGGTGAAGACGCTGCAAGGCGTGATGGTGCACATCTTCTGGGCGGGCAGCTACGGCCTGGAACTGACCGACGAGCGCAAGGCCGAGGTGAACCTGCGCACCGTGGAGAAGCAACTGGCGCGCATCCTGGAACTGGACGACCGCCCACTCACCGACGCGCGCCCGCACGAGCGCAAGCTCGTCGGCAACTGCCGCGACTTCTCCGTGATGATGACGGCCATCCTACGCCACCAGGGCGTCCCTGCGCGGGCGCGCTGCGGCTTCGGCACGTACTTCATCCCCGGACACTACGAGGATCACTGGGTTGTCGAGTATTGGAACGCGGAACAGGTGCGGTGGGTGCTGGTGGACGCGCAACTCGATGCGATGATGCAAGAGGCGCTCAAGCTGGACTTCGACCCGCTGGACACGCCCCGCAACCGTTTTGTTGTCGGCGGGGATGCGTGGCAGCTCTGTCGCAGCGGCGCGGCCAACCCCGACGACTTCGGCATCTTCGAGTGGCACGGCATCGAGTTCGTGCGCGGCGACCTGCTGCGCGACTTCCTCGCGTTCAGCAAAGTCGAGATTCTGCCGTGGGACGGCGGTTGGGGCTACATGACCGAGCTGGCGCCGGAACAAGTCGAACCCACCTACGCGCTGATGGATCGCGTCGCCGCGCTGACGCTGGCGGACGACTTCGCTGCTATCCGCGCCCTGTACGAAGGAGACGCCAACTTCCACCCGCCGGCGGAGTGGTAAAGATTGCGAATTATGAATTACGAATCATGAATCATGATTCATGATTCGTGATTCCCAAGGAAGGAGGACGGTAATGCCGTTCAGACCACACGTTTTTCAGGAGAACATCGCGGGGCGCGTGCCTGAGACGACGGCAGAAATCCTGGCGCAAGCCTGCGGCGACTACGACACGCTGACGACGCCGCTGCAAAGAGCGCGCTGCGTCAAAGGCGTCGTGGATGTGCTGGATCAAGCTGTGGATGAACCCACCCGCCAGGCGATCATGCAAGCCTGCGGGCGGCAGTGCATCGGCGCGAGCATCCTCGACAAAGCGCGCAAACTCGCTAAAGCTGCCTCCGATCTGGACGACCTGCTGGCGCGGTTGAACCAGTCGCACCTCGGCGGCGGACACTTGCGCCGCGAAGGGAACGTCATCCACGCGATGTATGAGCGCTGCTACTGCGGATCGGTGAGCCAGACGAAAGAGCCATTCTCGGCCACCTACTGCTATTGCTCCTGCGGCTGGTATCGGCAACTGTTTGAAACGCTCCTTGAGCGGCCGGTCGAGGTTGAACTGCTTGGCTCCGTCATCCAGGGGGATGAGAATTGTCGCTTCAAGATCATGATGGGCGACTGACACAGTCATTGAATCTATTATGAGGACAAGGGGTAGAAATGATGAAAGATAGTATCCTCTCTCTTGAGAAGCAGGCCATGGAACGATGGCGCAATGGGGATCCTCTGGGCTGGGCAGAAATCAGCGCCGAGGATGTAACTTATGTGGACCCCGGTTTGACCAGGCCTATCATTGGCCTTGAAGAATACACAACCTATCTGAAGCAACTCGAAGGAAAAGTTCATTACCAGGGTTCGGAATTTATTGACCCCAAGGTTGTCATCGTTGGAGATGCGGCGATATTGTCATACAACTATCGCTCTTCAGTCCACACACCGGAGGGAACGATCGTCAGCCAGTTTCCCTGGAATACGACAGAAGTGTACTTTCGACGGAGCGGGCAGTGGAAAATCGTTCACTCTCATTGGTCCTATGTTCTGCACAAGCTCCCGGAGAGTATAGAAATCCCTGTTCCGGTGCAGTTATCCCCCAAGGAATATGAGGGAGTATTGGGCGAAGTCATGGCGCTTGAATCAGCGGCGATGGCGCGATGGTGTAAGGGCGATCCCTGGGGATTCAGCGACATCAGCGCTCCGGAGGTGACGTACTTCGATACGGGAACACCCCAGCGAATCAACGGCCTGGAGACCCTGAAGGCTGAGTATGCGCGACGGGAGGGGAAGATTTTCTACGATGTTATGGATTTCATCGATCCGAGGGTTCAGGTTTGCGGGGCAATGGCGGTGTTGACATACCGTTTCTTGTCCACATGGCTGAAGCCAGACGGTTCCGTTTCGAACAGGACACCCTGGAACTGCACTGAGGTCTTCGTGCGAAGCGATCATCAATGGAAGATTGCCCACACCCACTGGTCGCTCATCAAGGGTGAGAGACGATGAAAGCGATTGCTATCCCCGCTATGCGCCGGGCGTATGCCGAGGCTATCCCGCAAATTCGTGACAAAGAGCAGGAAGCCGTGACGCATAGTGAACGACTCATTGAAAGGATAGCGGAATGAAACACGAAATCGGTATCACCCAACCGCCCTATCTGACCGAGGACTGGCCGGGCAAGTATAGCGTTTTTTCCTGGCTGGAATACGTCATCACCGTGCCCAACCCCATCTTTCTCGTCACCACGCGCAAGGCCAACGGCGCGGCGAACGCCAACCTGCATTCCTGGGGATTCCTGGTAGGTGAAGGCGAGCATTACTCGTCGCTGCTGGCGCTACTCGACTTCACGCACACCTACGCCAACATCCTGCGCGAAGGTGAATGGTGCCTCAACTTCCCCTCGGCGGAACTGTTGCCGCAATGCTCCGCCACCATCGCCTGCAACGGGTCGGATAACGACGAGATCATCGACGCCGGCTTCACCATCGAACCCGCGCAGACCGTCCAGGCCCCGCGTATCGCCGAGTGCGCGATCAATGTAGAGTGCAAGCTGACGTGGCATCGCCCGCTGCACGAAGGTAGTGTGTGGCACTTGTTCGTGGGGCACGTGCAGCACGTGGCGATGGACGAAAGCGCAATGATCGTCACGCCGGAACAGCGCGTCGCCAACCTGGGGCTGATGTACAACGTGCGCGGCACCGTCAACCCGCTCAACGGCGAATTCTACGGGCCGAACACCCTGGGCCTGCTCAACCAGGTGCGCCGCATCACGCCGGATGTACCGGGCGTTAATCAATCTAAATAATACCAAGGAGATCATACAATGACAACCAATACAGACTACCTCATCGGCCAAATGCGCCTGCAAACTATGCCCGAACAGCCGTTCTTCTACGTCGTGTGCCCGCCGACGGCAATGACAGATCTGGACAAGGAACTGGACCGCTTGATCCCGCTGCTTGAAGCAGCGCAAGCCGAAGCCCATGTCGGCGACGGCGCGCCCGTCATCATCCGCTACTACCCCACCGGCGCGCCGGAAATGTACCTGATGGAAGTCGGCGTCCCGGTAAAAGCGGGAACGCAGCCTGCGGGCGAAGCGCAGGTGATGACGTTGCCGTCCTATCGCTGCGCGGCGCTGCTTTATTGGGGCGGCCTGGCCCACATCAGCGACGCCTACGGTGCGCTGATGCAAGCCATCAAAGACGCCGGCCTGACGCAAGGCCCGGAGTGCCGCGAGTGGTACTACCACTTCGAGAGTGACGCCTCGCCGAACAACATCATCGGGCTATACATGGAAATCCAGTAAAGGAGGATTCTATGATCGAACTCCCTGAAGCCATCGTCATCGCGCGACAAATGGACGCCGCGCTCAAAGGTAAGCGCATCGTCTCCGGCGACCGGGGCAACGCGCCGCACAAGTTCGCCTTCTCCAGCGGCACGTCCGAGGAGTACGCGGCGATCTTCGCGGGCCAGACCATCGGCGGGACCACGGCGCACGGCATGTCCATCCTCACCGAGATCGGCGCGGATCACACGTTGGTCCTCGGCTGCGGCGGCGAGCGCATCCTCCTCCATACCGACGAAAGCACGCTGCCCAAAAAGCACCAGCTCTTCCTCCACTTCGACGACGGCGCGTACCTCACCGTCGCCATCTCCGGATGGGGTAATACCCTTCTGTTGCCACGTGCGGAGGCAGGCCGGCACCAACACGTCCGGGAAGATCGCATCACCCCGCTGGATGACGCCTTCACGTGGGACTATTTCCAATCGTTGTTCGCGCCGTTGCCGCCGGAGAGCAAAACTAGCCTCAAGTATTTCATAGTCAGCGAGCCGGGTCTGTGGGGATTGGGGAACGGCTGCCTGCAAGACATCCTCTTCCACGCCCGGCTGCATCCCCGCCGCCGCGCCGTCGAAACGAGCGAAGCGGAACGCCGCGCGCTCTACGACAGCGTCCGCACGACGCTGCGCCACATCGTCGAGCAAGGCGGCCGCCACGACGAAGTCGACCTGTACGGGCAGCCCGGCGGCTACCAACGCATCCTCTACAGCAAAACCGTGGGCGAACCGTGTCCCAACTGCGGCGCGCCCATCGAAAAAGCGGCTTTCCTGGGCGGCAGCATCTACTTCTGCCCGGAGTGCCAAATCAGCGCATAGAAAGGGAACCCAATGTACACCATTCAAAAAATCGAAGTTATTCTCACCGTGCCCTCCATCGAGGAAACAACGGCCTGGTATGAGCGGCTGGGATGGCGCGGGCATATGGACACCTTTGACAAAGATGGATATTGCCTCTTTGGCAGTGTCACCCGCGACGTCACCAAGGATGTCGAACAGGGATAAGAACTGTCCACCGTGATCAACTTGAGCCGGTTCGCGGGACAACCCGGCGACTACGGCTCCGACCACTCGAACTTCACGATCTTCCTGGCTGTCGATGATGTGGACGCCGTCTACGCCACAGCCGTCGAAAACGGTATTTACGCCGGGCCCGCGCCGGAAGCCCAGTTATGGGGCGGGAAAACCCTGTCCATTCAAGACCTCAATGGATTTCATCTCACATTTTACCAACAGGTGGAAACCCCTACACTAGAAGAGGTCCGGCAACGCTTTGAGAAATCGCAGCCAGAGTGAGACCTTGTGAAAGGAGAAATCCATGCATGTCAATGACTGTGTCCAATGCAAAACGTTTCCCTGCGCCGACGTGCGCCACGAGTGTTACCGTGTGCCCGACATCGAGATCGACCCTAAAGCGATCTCCGTCATCCTTATCTCCGAGGCCGCGCCGGAAAATCCCGCCGACTATTACTATACGGACGGCGACCCGTTCTTTCAGCAGACCACGGTGATGGCCTTCAACGACGCGGGGATCAAGGTCGCGTCTATCCGCGACATCCTCGACCTGGGCGTCTACCTCACCATGGCGGTCAAGTGCGGTAAAACGGGCTACGGGATCAAAACGTCCACGGTGAATACTTGCTCCACACTGTTGGAACAGGAGTTGGCGTTGTTCCCCAACGTGAAAGCGTTCCTGCTGATGGGCGACGTAGCGATCAAGGCCGTCAACGCCATCGCCAAACGCGCCGGAGAACCCCGCGTCATCCCCGCCGGTTCGACGTACAAACTGCGCGGGCCGGCGTACTATTTCCGAGGCAGGCGGGCTTTCCCCTCGTATCTTCAGGCCGGGCCGAGCTTCGGCATCGAAAAGACCAAACGCACGATGATCGCTGAGGACATCGCGGCGGCAATGCAATTCATCCAGGAGAAAACACATGATTAACTATCGCATCATCGAACGCCCCGCTTTCGACGTCGTCGGCAAAAAGGGTTGGATCGCCGAGCAGGATGACTTCGACCGCGTCTGGGAACAGTGCAAAGCGGCAGGCGTGTTCCCCATCTTCGAGGCCCTCACCGGCTGGAAACTCGGCCCGCAGACCAACGGCCAAACGTTGGGTATCTCGCGCGTCGAAGCCGACCCCACCAACCGCGAATTCTACTATATGGTCGCCGTCGAAGTCCCGCCGGGCGTCACCCACCCCGACCTGGAGCACTACGAGGTTCCCGCTTCGCAGTGGGCTGTCTTCGAATGTCACGGCACAGTCCCGGAATCCATCGTCGAGGCCGAGATGTTCGCCTTTATGGAGTGGCTGCCGGCCTCGGACTACGTCCACGCCCTCGCGCCGGAAATGGAAGTCTACTATCCCGGCGAGAGCGGCCCCGACTACTACTGCGAGTTCTGGTTGCCGATCACGCCGAAG